>JANXPZ010000021.1 GCA_025357055.1 Candidatus Eiseniibacteriota bacterium
CCCCCCCCCCCCGCGCCATGACTGTGGGGCGGCCCTGCGGGCTCTCAGCGGAGCGGGCCCATGGTCGTGGCCGGGCGTACGGTGCCTTGCTCGGTCATAGCTGCGCCCCAGCCCCGCGCGACCGATCGGGCAAACCGTCCCGCCACGGTGGTCCCGGAACTTGCGCTCGCCCACCCGCCGTGCGCCGACTCGCCACGATGGGCGCGGCGCTCTCAGCCCCGCTTGTGCCCACGGTGGCGCGGTTCCATGATGCGTCCGTCGCCCCGCTCCAGCCCGCCTCGGAGGTGCTCCCATGCCCGCGTCGCCCACGACCACCGGTCCGCAGCTGCAGATCGCCGTGTTCATCGACTTCGAGAACATCGCGCTCGGCCTGCGCGACGCCAGCGCCCCCTTCGAGGTGCGGCGCGTCCTCGACCGGCTGCTCGAGAAGGGCAAGGTCATCGTCAAGGTGGCCTACGCCGACTGGCACCGCTTCCGCAACCACACCCAGAGCCTGCACGAGAACGGCATCGAGCTGATCGAGATCCCGCGCCGCGAGAGCACCGGCAAGAACTCGGCGGACATCCGCCTGGTGGTGGACGCCATGGACCTGAGCTGGAGCAAGGAGCACATCGACACGTTCGTGGTCGTCTCGGGCGACAGCGACTTCTCCCCGCTGGTCGCCAAGCTCAAGGAGAACGGCAAGCACGTCATCGGCCTGGGCATGAAGGCATCCACCTCGTCGCTGCTGGCCAACGCCTGCGACGAGTTCATCTACTACGAGGATCTCGAGCACGGCCCCGAGCCCGTGAAGGCCGGCGCGAAGCCCGCCCACGACAAGGACGAGGCCTTCCGGCTCCTGGCGGACACCGTGCGGGCGCTTCAGCGCGAGAACTTCGAGGTCATCCAGGCCTCGCTCGTCAAGGACACGATGAAGCGCAAGCGGCCCGCCTTCAGCGAGGCCGCCCTGGGCTACGGCAGCTTCAGCGAGCTGCTGGAGGATGCGCAGGAATCCAAGGTCGTCACGCTGCGCAAGGACGAGCGCAGCGGCACCTACATGGTGACCGGCGTGGCCAGCGAGCGCCCGCGGCGCCGGCGCGGCTCGAGGGGCTGACGAACGGCCGGGGCTGACGGCGCCCGCGGCGCCGGCACGGCTCGAGGGGCTGAGGAACGGTTGGGGCTGACGGCGCCGGCGGGCCCCGGCGGGACGAGGCGAAGCGACTCGCGACGCCGGACAGAGCCGGGCGGAGGGCTCTAGCCGGTGACGGGCTCGAGCAGGTACGAGATCACGTCCGCCGCCGAGTAGTGGGTACGGCCGGCCAGGAAGTCGCCGAGCCGCATCAGCCCGTCGCCGCTCGTCAGCAGCAGCGGCTCGGTCGGACTCCCTTCGCGTGTCTGCGCGAGCCTGATGGTGGCAAGCAGCGAGTTGCACAGGCACATGCGCCCGACCGTGTCGGCAAGGTCGCCCCCCTTGGCGACGTAGGTCTGCTCGGGCTCACTCGGACACCGATAGCCGAGGCGGCCGTCCGGCATCACATAGGCGGTACGCAGGTAGCCGAGATCGCAGACGCGCTTGCGGGCGGCGGCGACCGCGCCCCAGGTGACCACCTTGAACGGGTATCCGGTCGGCGAGGCGCGCGAGTCGGTGCGCACCTCGATCTCGCCCCGGGCGAGGTGCTCCAGCACGCTCGCGCGCAATCCGGGCTCGATCCCGGACTCGTCACAATAGGCGAACAGGGTGCCCACCTGGATGCCGGCCGCCCCGGCGGCGAGCGCCTCGCGCAGCCGCTGCGGCGAACCCTCGCCCCCCGCGACCCAGAACGGCAGGCCCAGCTCGCGGATCTTCGCCAGGTCCACCACGTCGCGCGGGCCGTACGCGATGTCGCCCCGCTCATCCGGCACGCTGCCGCCGCGCGGCGGCGCGTTGTGCCCGCCGGCGGTGGGGCCTTCGATGACGAAGCCGTCCACGCGGCCGGTGGCCTTGCGCGCCATCATGGTCGCGAGCGAATGGCTGGCGATGATGGGCAGGAACCTCGGGCGCTGGATCTGCGGTGGCGCGCCTTCCCAGAAACCGCCGGGGTCCAGTCGCAGGTAGCGGACGTCGTCCGCGGCACCGCCTTCGACCTCCAGGCGGAGTGCGGCAGTCTGGTGCAGCGCGAGCGCGTCGAGCGCCGCCGGGATCTCGCGCGGGATGCCCGCACCCATCAGCACGAAGCCCACCCCCGCCAGCATGGCGCCGTACAGCAGCGGCAGGTTCGAGTGCTGCACCTTGGTCAGCAGGTTGATGCCGACGAGGCCATCGTGGCCTTCCCTGGCGAGATGGACTTCGACGAACGCCGCGAGCATGGTGAACTGTTCCCGCGCCTTGCTCATCATCTGCTGGGGCATGGGCAATGTGGCGTACGGCACGCCCGGCGGGAGACCTTCAGGGTGGAAGTAGCGCTTGAGCGCATCGGCTGCAGCCTGCGGGATGGGGAACTTCTCCATCGCGCGGCGCATGTGACCGCCGATGTCACCGCGCTGCAGCCGCCGGGCGAGCACGGCGTCGAGCGCCGTGCCCGAGACCACCCCCAGCTGGCCGAGGCGCGACACGGCGTTCGCGAGCCGCCAGTGGGAGACTCCGACCCCCATGCCGCCCTGGATGATGACGGGCAGCCGCGGCGTGGCCGGATCGTCGAGGCCTGGGGCCTTGCGTTGTGTGTGGAGCAGCGAGATCCGCCTTTGGGCTCAGTACGTTTCTACGAAGCGTGGGCCGACGCGGCAGATGCAAGGTACCACCCGCAGGGCGACAGCACCAAGAAAGAGTCCGCCCCCGACACACCGCCCCGGGCGCGGGCCGGATGCGGACCTTCGATTCATGGCTCGGAGGGGCGCTGCTCGCGGACCGGATCGAGTCTGTCCTCGATCGATCGGGCAGCCGGTGCGGATCGACGCTACCGTGCGCGGCGCCGAAGACGCGCGGGGCCGCTGCGGCAGCCGGCCGGCCACCGCCGGCAATGCCACACGCTTCGCCCGATCAGTCCGTGGCGTCCGCGTCGGTCTCCATGTCTTCCGCCGGCGGACCCTGCGCCTCGGTATCTTCGAACTCCGACCCCGTCGAGTGCTTGCGGTCCCGGCGCGCCGTGCGCCGCTCGGTCGCGCGGGCGAGGCGCTGCTGCTCCTTCTGCCGCGTGACGTAGGCCGGTCTCTTGATGACTGCCACCTGGGGCTCCTCTCGTGGGGTTCCCGCTCATCCGTCCGTGAGCAGCGCTCGCCCCGGAACGCCTGAGGCGGCGCCCACACGGGCGCCGCCTCCCGGGCGTGAAGTGGTTCCCGGAGCGGTTACGCCTTCCGGACGTTCGAGGCCTGCAGGCCCTTCGGGCCCTGCGTGACGTCGAACTCCAGCGCCTCGCCCTCGGCGAGCGTCTTGAAACCCTCGCCCGCGATCGCTGAGAAGTGGACGAACACGTCCTCGCCACCCTCCTGGGAGATGAATCCGAAACCCTTCGCTTCGTTGAACCACTTCACGGTGCCACGAGCCACTTGGAACTCCTTGATGCCGGGTCCGAAGACCCTGTTCTTTACCGCCCAATCACGTGGCGGCGACGGCCGGTCACTATGACCGGTACTCCGGCGGCCAGGTGCAGGCAAACAGGGTCGCCAGGGTTCTGTCCCTGGCAGGGCCGCAGCGTCTGACCACATCCCGATCAACCGAAGACGTGCGTACTGTTCACCCTGCGGGCCCAAAATGCAAGCAGGGCACCGGCCGGGGTGGTGCGCGATGCTCGTCCCGGATGACGGGAAGACGTGCTTCAGGGGTTCATGGAGAGCCCACCGGCGGGCCACCTGCGCGCAGCAAGTCATTGCGGTGCAAAGTGTGCGGCCGGCAGCGCGGATCTGCGGGCGCCCGCCCGGCCAGGTCCCGGGCAGCCGGCCGCCAGACGCCGGGTCCCATCCAAGCTTCGCCAGGGACCTGTGTTAGCATGGCAAGGTCGCCGCGTTCCGGACCGCAGGCTCCCTGCGGTCCATTCAGGAAGGACGGTCGACGTTGGCAGTCGTACGCGTCCAGCCTTTCCGGCCCACTCCCACCCGGCCGGGCCAGGCCTCCCCACGGCCGATCGGTCTCGATTCCAGCCCGCTCCACGGCGAACTCCTCGGCGTCGAGCGTCTGGAGGAGCGCGCCCGCGTCCTCGCCGCAGGCTTCACGCTCTCGCGCCACCCCCGGCGTGGCCCCCACCGACTGCTGCGCCGCCTCACCGACGACGCCCGGGTGCTCCGTCAGGCGTATCGCCTGCTCGCCGGCGACGTGCGGCGTGGCGAGGCCATGGGGCCCGCCGCCGAATGGCTGCTCGACAACTTCCATCTGGTGGAGGGCGAACTCCGCGAGATCCGCCACCACCTGCCGACGCGCTACTACCTCGAGCTCCCGAAACTCGCCACCCGCGAGCTCTCCGGCACCGCGCGCGTCTACGCGATGGCCGTGGAGTTGCTGCGCTACAGCGACGCGAGGCTCGATCTCGATCGACTGGTCCGGTTCATGAACGCCTACCAGACCGTGGCACCGCTCAGCATCGGCGAGTTGTGGGCGTGGCCCAGCATGCTCAAGCTCGCGCTGATCGAGCATGTGCGCCGGCTCTCCGAAGAGCTGCTCGAGAGCCGGGCGGGGCGCCTCGAGGCCGATCGCCACTTCGGCGGTTTCGAGAGCGCGCGCGGGGGCGGCCGCCTGCCGCCGCTGCCCGCCGGCCTCCATGTCGCGTTCGTGGACCAGCTGCTCCAGCGCATGCGCGAGTACGGCGCCGGGGCCGCCGAGCTGCGGAAGCAGCTCGAGGAGCGCCTCGCTGCCGCCGGCACCACGGTCGAGGACGCGGTGCGCGCCGAGCACCAGCGCCAGGCTATGAACCACGTCTCGATGGAGAACTCCATCACCAGCCTGCGCCTGTGCGCCACGCTCGACTGGAACCGGTATGTCGAGCGCGTCAGCCTGATCGAGCAGGTCCTGCAGCGCGACCCGCCCGGGATCTACGTCCGCATGGACTTCCAGAGCCGCGACCGTTACCGCCACGCGGTCGAGGAACTGGCCGAACCGACCGGCGAGGCCCAGGTGCGGGTCGCCCTGCGCGCCATCGAGAGCGCGCGCCAGGCGGCGGAGACGCTGGGTCTCGACTCCGGCCCGGCCCACGTCGGCCACCACCTGATCGGGCGCGGCCGCCGCGATCTCGAGATCGACGTGGCTCACCACCCGGGCCTGCGGCAACGCGTGAGGCGCTGGCTGTTCGCCCACGCCACGTTCTTCTACCTCGGCTCGATCGCCGTGCTCTCGGCGCTCGCGGTAGCGCTCGGGGTGGCCGTCGCGCGGGCGGAGCACGCACCGCCATGGACGTGGGTCTGGGTGGGCGCGGTCGCACTCATCCCCGCCAGCGAACTCGCGGTGGCGCTCCTTCAGCGCGTCGTCCACCGCATCGTCAGGCCGCGGCCGCTGCCGCGGCTCGACCTGCGCGGCGGCGTGCCCGGGACGGCTCGAACGATCGTGATCGTGCCGACCATCCTCTCGTCGGTCGAGGGCGCGCAGGCGCTGGTCGAGCGTCTCGAGGTGAATGCACTCGGGAACATGGATCCGCACATCCACTTCGCGCTGCTCACCGACTTCCCGGACGCGGCGGCCGAGCACCTCCCGGACGAGGATGAGGCGCTCCAGGCGGCGATCGCGGGGGTCCGATCCCTCAACACGCGCTACGCCCCGGGGACCGCTGACCGCTTCTATCTCTTCCACCGGGCGCGACGCTGGAACGCGAGCGAGGGCGTGTGGATGGGGTGGGAGCGCAAGCGCGGCAAGATCGAGGAGTTCAACCGGCTGCTGCGAGGCGCCACCGACAGCAGCTTCGTCGTTCAGATCGGCGCCCCCGAAGTCCTGCCGCAGGTTCGCTATTGCATCACGCTCGACAGCGACACGCGCCTGCCGCGCGACGTGGCGCGGCAGCTGATCGGCGTGATCGAGCATCCGCTCAATCGCCCGCGCCTCGACCCGACGCTCCGCCGGGTCGTCGAGGGCTACGGCATCCTTCAGCCACGGATCAGTGTGACGCTGGCGAGCGCTGCGGGCTCGCTGTTCGCGCGCGTCTACGCCGGGCACACCGGGGTCGACCCTTACACGACGGCGGTGTCCGATACCTACCAGGACCTGTTCGGTGAGGGCAGCTTCGCCGGCAAGGGGCTCTACGATGTGGAGGCGTTCGCCACGGCCCTCGAGGGCCGTGTGCCGGAGAACGCGATGCTCTCGCACGATCTCTTCGAGGGCCTGCACGCGCGCTGTGCACTGGTCTCGGACGTCGAGGTGGTCGACGACTTCCCCTCGAGCGTCCTCGCCCACGCGCGGCGCCAGCACCGCTGGGTGCGAGGCGACTGGCAGATCCTGCTGTGGCTGCTGCCGCTGGTGCCGACCCACCGCGGTCTCGAGCGCAGCCGGCTGCCGCTCATCAGCCGCTGGAAGGTCCTCGACAACCTGCGGCGCAGCCTGGTGGCGCCCGCGCTGGTGGCGCTGCTCGTGTCGGCGTGGACCTGGCTGCCCGCTTCACCACTCGGCTGGACGCTGGCCACACTGGCGGTGCTCGGCTTCCCGCTGATCCCGCCGGTGCTTCACTTCGTGCGAGGCCCGCGCCCGCAACAGCCGTTCGGCGTGTTCCTGCGCGACGTCTGGGCGGAACTCGAGACCGCGCTGGTCCAGGTGCTGCTCGAGATCACGCTCCTCGCCTACCACGCCTACGAGATGCTCCATGCCATCGTGCTGACCCTGGTGCGGATGGTGATCACGCAGCGGCGCCTGCTCGAGTGGGAGACCGCCGCAGCCGGAGCAGTGCGCGCCGCCGGGCTGCTCTCGCGGCGGGGGCTGCGGGTCTTCCTCGCCGAGATGTGGGCGGGCCCGGCAGTCACGCTGGTCGTGCTGCTGGGCCTGCTGCCGCTCAATGCCGCCGCGCTGCCGGTGGCGCTTCCCTTCCTCGCCGTGTGGCTGGCCTCGCCGGCGGTCGCGTGGTGGCTGAGCCGGCCGGTCGTGCCGCGGCGCCTCACGCTCAGCGCCGAGGACGCCGGGCAACTGCGCCGCATCGCGCGGCGGACCTGGCACTACTTCGAGCACTTCCTCACCGAGCAGGACCACTGGCTGCCGCCCGACAACGTCCAGGAGGCGCCGGAGCCGCACACCGCCCGACACACCTCACCGACCGACGACGTTCGGCCGGCGCCGAAGCCGCGCATCGCCCACCGCACTTCCCCGACCAACATCGGCATGGGAATGCTCTCCACGCTCGCCGCGCGCGATCTGGGCTACCTGTGCACCCATGAACTCGCGGACCGGATCGAGGGCACGCTCACCACCGTCGAGTCGCTCGAGAGCCATGAAGGCCACCTGCTCAACTGGTACGACACGATCAACCTGGCGCCGCTCTCCCCGCGGTACGTCTCGACCGTGGACAGCGGCAACCTCGCGGGCGCGCTCATCACGCTGGCCGCCGGGCTGCGCCAGCTCGCGGGCGAGCCGGAAGACCGACATCGGCTGAGGGCCGGCGCCCTCGACACCGCGGGCGTCCTCGCGGACTCGCTGGCAGCCCTGGCCCGCCGCGCGCATGCGGCCACGCCACTCCGCCAGCACTGCAGCGCCGCGCTGCGCGAACTGGAACCGCTGCGCGCGATGCTCGCCGAAGCGGAGCCGCCGCGCGACCGGCTCGAGCGCCCGTTGCCGGGCACCGAAGCCCTCCGCGCCGAACTGGGGCGGGTCGTGGCAGACGCGTCGGCCGGACCCGAGATCGCCGAGATCGCCGAATGGGAACAGGCGCTGTTCGGCTCATTCGCCCGGTGCACGTCGGCCACCGCCCCGCCCGACGTACTGAGTGCGCGCCTCCAGGACCTCGCCCGTCGCTGCGACGCGCTCGCGGACGGCATGGACTGGAGGTTCCTCTACGACCGCCAGGGCGGGATCTTCTCGATCGGCTTCCGGCTGGCCGATGCCGAGGGGCCGGGTCGTCTCGACACCTCCTATTACGACCTGCTGGCGTCGGAATCCCGCCTCGCCAGCTTCATCGCCATCGCCCGCGGGCACGTGCCGCAGGAGCACTGGTTCCGGCTCTCGCGCGCGCTGGTGAGCGTCGAGGGCCGCGCCACGCTGGTATCGTGGAGTGGCTCGATGTTCGAGTACCTGATGCCATTGCTGGTGCTCCGCAGCCACCCCGAGACGCTGCTCGAGCACACCTGCCAGGCCGTCGTGCGCGCGCAGATCCTCTACGGCCGGCGCCAGGGTGTGCCGTGGGGCATCTCGGAGTCGGCCTTCAACGTCGTGGACCCGCATGGCGACCACCAGTACAAGGCCTTCGGCGTCCCCGGCCTGGGACTCAAGCGCGGGCTCGCCGAGGACCTGGTGATCGCGCCCTACGCCACCGCGCTGGCGGCCATGGTCGACCCGACGGGTGCCGCCGCGAACTTCCGCCGCCTGGCCCGCGAGGGCGCGGCGGGGCGTTTCGGGTTCGACGAGGCGCTCGACTACACGCCGCGCCGGACCTTCACCGCCGACGGCGAGCCCGCCCCCGGTCCCGCGCGGCTCCAGATCGTGCGCGCGTTCTTCGCCCATCATCAGGGCATGAGCCTCGTCGCGCTCGCGAACGCCGTGCTCGAAGCGCCGATGGTGCGGCGCTTCCACTCCGATCCGCGCGTGCAGGCCACGGAGCCGCTGCTGCAGGAGCGCGTACCGCGCTTCGTGCCCGTCACCCAGCCCCGCCCGGCCGAGTCGACACGGGTCGAGCCGCTGACACTGGACGTCTCGCCACGGCGCTTCCGCTCCCCACACACCCGGTTCCCGAGCGCCCACTTCCTGTCGAACGGCCAGTACACGACCGTGGTCACCAACGCCGGGGGTGGCGCCAGCAATTGGCGCGGCCACGCCGTCACGCGCCAGCGCGACGATCCGGCCGGCGACCCGGGCAGCCAGTCCATCTACCTGCGCGACGTGCGCAGCGGACGGCTCTGGTCGGCCGCCTACCAGCCCGTCTGCTGCGAACCCGAACGCTACCTGGTGAACTTCCGCGCCGACGAGGCCGTGTTCGACCGGGCGGATGACGGCATCGAGACCCGGCTCGAGATCACCGTGTCCCCCGAGGACGACGTCGAGGTGCGCCGTGTCTCGCTGGTCAACCGCAGCGACCGCCTGCGCGAGATCGAGGTGACGAGCCTGGTCGAGATCGTGCTCGCGCCGCCCGCCGACGACCTCGCCCATCCGGCGTTCCTGAAGCTGTTCCTCGAGACCGAGTACCGCCCCGAATGCTCGGCCCTGCTCTGCGGACGCCGGCCGCGCTCACCCGACGAGTCCGCGCTCTGGGCCGTGCATGTGCTGAGCGCCGAGGTCGGCGTCCACGGCGCGATCGAGTGGGAAACCGACCGCGCGCGCTTCCTCGGGCGCGGGCGCACACCGGAGGATCCGATCTCACTCGACGGCCGCGCGCTCTCGGGCACCACCGGAGCAGTGCTGGATCCTGTCCTGAGCCTGAGGCGGCGCGTGCGCATCGCCCCCGGCGGACAGGTGCGTCTCGCCTTCGCGACCGGCGTGACCACGAGCCGGGCCGCCGCCCTCGCGCTCGCCGAAAAATACGACGACCCCGCTTCGGCCGCCCGCACCTTCGCGCTCGCCACGACCCAGACGCAGATGCGGCTGCGCCACCTCGGCATCTCGACCGACGAGGCGCGGCTCTACGAGCAACTCGCCTCGTACGTTCTGTGGACCGACGCCTCCCTCCGCGCGGCGCCCGAGTTCCTCGCAGGCAACACGCTCGGTCAAGCCGGTCTCTGGCCGCACGGCGTCTCCGGCGACCTGCCCATCCTGATCGTGCGCGTGGTCGAGGAGGACGATCTGTCGCTGGTGCGCCAGGTGCTGCGCGCACAGGAATACTGGCGGCTGAAGGGCCTCGACGCCGATGTCGTGATCCTGAACGAGCACCCGGCCAGCTACCTCGACGAGATGCACGAGCAACTCCAGGGCCTGCTCGAGAGCGGATCCTGGGCGGCCTGGAAGCACCGCCCCGGCGGCGTGTTCCTCTTGCGTGGCGATGGCATGCCCGAGGCCGAGCGCCGGCTGCTGATGGCGGCCGCCCGGGTGCTGCTGAGCGGTGAGCGCGGCGGGCTCGCCGACCAGCTCGAGCTGCCCCATCCCGAACCCCGCTGGCCACGGGCACTGGCGGTGCGCCCGCTGCCCAAGGCGGCGGCCGCGCGGGACCGCGGCCCGGAGGTCGAGGCACCGCCGCTCGACCATCCCAACGATCTCGGGGGCTTCACCGCCGGCGGGCGCGAGTACGCGATCGTCCTGAGCGGTCAGGAGGACACGCCGCTGCCCTGGGTGAACGTCATCGCGAACGAACACTTCGGCACCGTCATCGGTGCCACCGGCGCCGCCTGGACCTGGGCCGGGAACAGCCGCGAGAACCGCCTCACGCCGTTCGGCAACGACGCGGTGAGCGAGTTCAGCGGCGAGGCCGTCTACCTGCGCGACGAGGACGGCGGCGAGACCTGGGGCGCCACCCCTGGCCCGCTGCCGCGCCCATCCGACGGCGGCCGCTGGGTGATCCGCCACGGCGCCGGAGTGACTCGCTTCAGCCACGGCGACCACGGCGTCGCCTGCGAACTCGCGGTCTTCGTACATGCGCAGGAGCCGCTCAGGCTCTCGCTGCTCACGCTGACCAATCACACGAGCCGTTCACGGCGCCTCAGCGTCTTCGCTTACAACGAGTGGGCGCTGGGCCCCCCGCGCACCGGCGAGAGACGCTTCGTGATCACCGAGCAGGATCCGGAGACCGGCGCCGTCCTGGCGCGCAACCCGTACAACCCGGACTTCGCCGGGCGTGTCGCGTTCGCGCACGCGAGCCAGCGGCCCCTGTCGGCGACCGCCGACCGGCTCGAGTTCCTCGGTCGGAACGGCTCGCTGCGGCGCCCCGCCGCACTGGCCCGCGAGGCGCTGTCGCACCACTTCGGCGCGGGCCTCGACCCGTGCGCAGCGCTGCAGCTCGGCGTGGATCTCGAGCCCGGCGAAACGCGCGAAGTGGTCATGCTGCTCGGTCAGGGGGACGATCGCGGGCACGCGTTGGAGCTGGCGCGGCGCTTCGGCAGCGTCGAGGCCGCGCGCGCCGCCCTGGCAGAGGTCGAGCAGCGCTGGGACGAGCTGCTCGGCGCCGTGCAGGTCGAGACCCCGGACGACTCGTTCGACCTGATCATGAATCGCTGGCTGCTCTACCAGGCCGTGAGTTCGCGACTCTGGGGCCGCACCGGCTTCTTCCAGCCCGGTGGCGCCTACGGCTTCCGCGACCAGCTGCAGGACGTGATGGCGCTCGCGTTCGCGCGGCCGGACCTCTTCCGGCAGCACCTGCTGCGCGCCGCCGCGCACCAGTTCACCGAGGGCGACGTGCAGCACTGGTGGCACGAGCCCTCGGGCCGCGGCGTGCGGAGCCGTTGCTCCGACGACCTCCTGTGGCTCCCGTATGCCGTCGCCCACTACCTGCGGTGCACCGGCGATCGGGCGGTGCTCGACACGCCCGTGGCCTTCCTCGAAGCACCCGTGCTCCAGCCGGAGGAACTGGAGAACTACGGTCGGCCCGGGGTGTCGGGGCTGAGCGGCACGCTCTACGAACACTGCGTGCGCGCCATCGAGCGTGGTCTGAGCATCGGCTCGCATGGCCTGCCGCTGATCGGCACCGGCGACTGGAACGACGGCATGAACCGCGTCGGGCACCGGGGCCGCGGCGAGAGCGTGTGGCTGGGCTGGTTCCTCTCGAAGATCCTGGGCGACTTCGCGACGATCGTCGATGCGCACGGCGACCCCGAGCGCGCCACCCGCTGGCGCGGCGAGCGCGAGCGGCTGGGCAAGGTGCTCGAGCAGGCGTGGGACGGCGACTGGTATCGCCGCGCCTACTTCGACGACGGCACTCCCGTCGGCTCCGCGCAGCTCCCGGAGTGCCGGATCGATTCGATCTCGCAGAGCTGGGCCGTGCTCTCCGGCACCGCTCCCCTGCGCCGGGCCGAGCGCGCCATGGACGCCGTGCGCATGCAGCTGGTGCGGCGCGACGCTGGCGTGATCCAGTTGCTCACCCCACCGTTCGACCAGTCGTCGCTCGACCCCGGCTACATCAAGGGCTACCTGCCGGGGGTGCGGGAGAACGGCGGCCAGTACACCCATGCCGCGCTCTGGTCGGTGATGGCGTTCGCGCATCTCGGCAACGGCGATGAGGCGGTCGAACTGTTCCACATGCTGAACCCGATCAATCACACCCGCTCGCGCGCCGAGGTCGAACGCTACAAGGCCGAGCCCTTCGTGGTGGCGGCGGACGTGTACACCCACCCGTCGCACATCGGCCGCGGGGGCTGGACCTGGTACACCGGTTCGGCGGCGTGGATGTACCGGCTCGGGCTCGAGTCGATCCTCGGGCTCAGGCGCCGGGGTGACCACGTGGCGATCGCACCCTGCGTGCCCGCGTCATGGGACGGCTTCACCGTGCGCTGGCGGTACGGGAGAAGCCTCTACGAGATCAACGTGGAGAACCCCACGCACCGGAACCGTGGCGTCTCAGAGGCGCTGATGGATGGCGTAGGGGTCGACCCCACCGCGATCCCGCTGGTCGACGATGGCGCGGTGCACCGCCTGCGCGTGGTGATGGGCGCTCCGGCGCCTGCTGGCGCCGGCCGGCGGCCCCCGCGTCCACCAGGTTGAAGCTCTGACGGGACTCGAAGCGCGAGAGCCCGCGGTCGAGGCCATCCAGATCGAAGCCCGTCGCCTGGAACCATCGCCCGGCACGCGGGGGAGGCGATCGCAATCGGGGCTAACGCCGATGCTCCAGCCGACCGATAACCGGACAGCGCCACAACCGACCCCGAGGGTCCGATTCATGCAGGACAAGAAGAAGTTCTACCGTCCCCCCGCGAACGTGGTCTACAACGTCGACGGGGCTTCCTATGGACTCGAGGACGGTCTGGTGGAGGCGCTCAAGAGCCATATCCGCCGGCGGATCGAGTCCAAGACCCTCGAGGTCCCGAAGCTCCCCCAGGTGGCGGGCCGCATCCTCCAGCTCTCCCAGAATCCGGACACCACCATCGACGAGATCGGCCAGGTGGTCACGACCGATCCCGCTCTGGCCACACGCATCCTGGTGATCGCCAATTCCGCAGCCTACGGCGGCGGGGCCAGGGTCGAGGGGCTGGGGCCGGCCCTGATGCGCCTCGGATCGAGGGTCGTACAGGACATGGTCTTTGCCGAGTCCGTCCGCATGCGGATCTTCTCCTCGCGCTCGTACCGGGAGATCCTGGAGCAGTCGTGGAAGCTCTCTCTCGGAACCGCCGTCGCCTGCGAGGCCCTGTCGAAGGCCACGGGTCTCGAGCGAGACTGTGCCTTCCTGCTCGGACTCCTGCACGATACCGGCAAGCCTGTCCTCATCAGTGCCGTCTCGGACTTCGAGAGGCAGAACGGGGGACGCTCACTCGGCTCCGAGGTGGTGGAGATCCTCATGTCCCAGCTTCACGAGGAGATCGGCTCCTACGTGCTGGAGGGCTGGGGCATGTCCCCTTCCATCGTCAGCGCGGCCGGGGCGCACCACCGCTATCAGGGAGGCGCCAGGGCCGCGACCACCCACCGCCTCGTCTACGCGGGCAACCTCGTCTGTCAGCATCTCGGGATCGGGGACGTCCAGCGAGACATCGACTTCTCGATCGAGCACGTCTTCGCCGATCTCGAACTCGCCGACGTCGATCGGGTGTCGCCCATCCTGGACACCGTCACCCGCGAGATCGAGTGCATGATGGCCGGGCTGCACGAGGCTGAGGCCGCGTAGGCGTCCAATCCGGCGAGTACCGTAGTCCGCGCGGGACCTTCGGGGATCACCACCTGCTTCGCCCCCCCGCGTCGGCGAACGGGCAGTTCGTCCCCGGCGCGTGATCCCGGATCCTCCGCCGGCTGAGACCGCCGTCGCGCGCGAACCTCGGGGAGCCTTCACGTCCTCCGCGGGTGAAGGCCGGGCGCGGGTCCGGACGGGGCCGTTGTCGGACGCGCTCGCTGGGCTGGCTTGCCCCCCCTCGCGTCCGGCGCTCCGAAATGGAGTCGCGGAGACTCGATCCGAGCTCCGACCTGTCCATTTCGACGTTGCATTCCCGCACACAATGGCGGGATACTCCCGGACCTCGATCTGGCCGCTGGCTCGCCCCCGCGCTTCCTCTTCCGCGGTTCCGCGGAGTCCGGGCAGCCAGCCCGGAAGAACGATCCATCAGGCCGGCATCTTCGTGAACGGAGATTCGATGACGAACATCGTCCGGTGTGGGCTGATCCAGTGCAGCAACCCCCTCAATGACGAGTCGCAGCCGGTCTCCAGGATCCAGAAGGCGATGCTCGACAAGCACCTCCCGCTCATCGACGAGGCGGCGAAGAAGGGCGTGCAGGTCCTCTGCCTCCAGGAGATCTTCAACGGCCCCTACTTCTGCCCCAGCCAGGACAAACGCTGGTACGCCGCTGCCGAGCCTATCCCCGGTCCGACCACCGAGCTGATGCAGGCCCGTGCCAGGAAGCACGAGATGGTCATCGTGGCGCCGCTCTACGAGTTGGCGATGCGCGGGGTGTTCTACAACTCGGCCGCGGTCATCGATGCCGATGGCAGCTACCTGGGCAAGTACCGCAAGCAGCACATCCCGCAGACCTCCGGGTTCTGGGAGAAGTACTTCTTCAAGCCCGGCGACGGCGGCACCCGGTCTTCCAGACCCGTCACGCCAGGATCGGCGTCTACATCTGCTACGACCGGCACTTCCCCGAGGGGGCGCGCTGCCTGGGTCTCAACGGCGCGGAGATCGTCTTCAACCCCAGCGCCACCGTGGCCGGGCTCTCGCAGCACCTGTGGAAGCTCGAGCAGCCGGCGCACGCCGTGGCCAACGGCTACTTCGTGGGCGCGAACAACCGCGTCGGCACGGAGGCGCCGTGGAACATCGGCCGCTTCTACGGGTCGAGCTACTTCGTGAACCCCCGCGGCCAGTTCCTCGCCGAGGGCTCGGAGGACAAGGACGAGGTGGTGGTGGCGGACCTCGACCTGGACCTCATCGACGAGGTCCGGCAGACCTGGCAGTTCTACCGTGACCGCCGCCCCGAGGCCTACGACGAACTGGTCCGCAAGTAGTCTTGCCCGGCCCTGGCCCGGGCTGCCCGGATCCGTCGCCGCGATTTCCGAACGTTCCGCATGGGGAGGTCTTCGATGAAGGGCCTGATGGTCAAGGGCGGCACGGTCGTGACCGCCAGCGACCAGCGCGTCGCTGACGTCTACTGCGAGGACGGCGCCATCCGCGCCGTCGGCGAGAGGCTGGACGCGCCCGCGGGCGCCGAGGTGGTCGACGCCCACGGGAAGTACGTCTTCCCCGGCGGCGTGGACGCCCACACGCACATGGAACTCCCCTTCATGGGCGGCGTCAGCGCGGACGACTTCTACACCGGCACCGCGGCGGCGCTCGCGGGCGGCACCACGACCATCATCGACTTCGTCATCCCGGGGCGCGGCACGAGCCTCCTCGAGGCGCGCCAGGCCTGGGCCGAGAAGGCGAAGAAGTCCTGCTGCGACTACGGCTTCCACATGGCCGTGACCTGGTTCGGCGACGCGGTGAAGAAGGAGATGGAGAAGCTGGTCAAGGAGGAGGGCATCCCCTCCTTCAAGGTCTTCATGGCCTACCGCGGCTCGCTCGGCGTCGACGACGCCGAGC
>JANXPZ010000040.1 GCA_025357055.1 Candidatus Eiseniibacteriota bacterium
GAAGTCTTGGCCGGACGAGCGTCACTCGCGCGACCTTCGGTCGGGCGAGCTTCGCTTGGGCGGGGTTCGTAGGGTTTAAAGGCATCGCCCGGACCGTTCCGCCCGGGTAACAAATCAAACGGCTTGACGATGACCCCTTCGGTAACATTCTCAAATGGCTTGACAGGGCAGGCCCCGAATCAGCGGAAAAACCGCGAGAGCCCGTCGAGCCACGCCAGCTCGGTTTCGCCGAGCCGCAGACCCAGCACGCCGGCGTTCTCCTGCGCCTGCGCCACGTGGGTCGCGCCCGGGATGGCGACCACCGTCTCGCCGTGGAAATCGACCAGCCAGCGCAGCGCGACCTGCGCCGGCGTGGCACCGCGGGCCGCTGCGATCTCCTCGAGGGCCTCGACCAGCGGCCGGCTCCGCTCGAGCCCGCGGCGCCGGAAGCCCGCGAGCCACCGACGCGGGCCCGGACGCGAGCGCACCAGGTCCGGATCGCGGTGGAACTTGCCCGTGAGCAACCCCTGCGCGAGCGGCGACCAGGCGATGATCGTCACCCCCAGCTCCCGCGCGGTTTCGAGCACGCCGTTCGACTCGATGCGGCGGTCGAGCAGACTGTAGCGCACCTGGTTCGACACCAGCGGCAGACCCCGCGCCGCGAGCGCCGCGTGCGCGGCGCGCAGCTTCGCCGCGGAGAAGTTGCTCACGCCCACCGTCCGGATGGCGCCCGCGGCGACCAGCTCGGCCATGGCATCCATCTGCGCGGCGGTCGAGGCGAACGAGTAGGGCTGGTGCACCTGGTGCAGATCGATGTCGAAGGGGGCCAGCCGCGCGCGACGCTCGGGGACCGTCGCCTTCAGGTTCCCGGCGGTGCGGAACATGGGCCACCACTTGGTGGCCACCACCACGTCGCCGTTCCCGCGGTTCGCGGCCACGAGCGCCCGGGCGAGAGCGGCTTCCGAGCGGCCGCCGCCGTACATCTCGGCGGTGTCGAACCAGTTGATGCCGCCGGCGAGGCTGGCTGCGACGATCTGGTTCGCGGTCTCCTGCGGCAGGGCCGGCCAGAAGGCGCCGGCGATGCCGTGGCCCTCGGAGAACTGCCAGCAACCCAGGCCGATGGCGGTGATCCGGATCGGCGAGCGACCCAGGGGACGGAGGTCATCCAAGTCGGGACTCCTTCTCGCGACGACACGACAGCGGATCGCGGCGGAGGGCCGGAGCGCGTCCGCCGCACCTGCAGCTCCGCCGGACTCTGCCACCTGGGGCCCGCGGAGGCCAGGCCGGTGCGGTCCCCGCAGGCCCCGGGCAGCGGGTCATTTCTCGCCCTCCCGCACGGCGTCGAGCCCGCGCGCGGATGGATTCCGCCACGGCGCCGGCACTTGCCCGCCTCCGGGGAGCTGCGCGTGCTGCCCCAGCCGATGGGTGACCGCGCGCTTCACGTGAAGTCTCTTGCACCTCCGCAACGCCAAGCCGGACAATGACATCTGAACGAACCAGAAATCCGGACCACGACCACGCAAAGGGACATCATGAAACGCTGCCTCCTCCTCCTCCTCGCTCTTCTGCTCGCTCCGGTCAGCCTGCCGCTCGACTCCGCCGGCGCCGAAGTGCAGACCCATCTGGACAACGACACCGACGCCTTCGTCCCGGGGCCGGGGGGCACCGACCGCAACTACACGCAGGGCGCGCGCGTGAACTACTTCGGCGCCCCCGGCGCGCTGCCGGCGCCGGCGCGCTGGCTCGCGGAACGGCTTCCGGGGTTCCGGGCACCCGGGGCACAGCGCCAGTTCGGGCTCTCGCTCGGCCAGGAGATCTACACGCCGCGCGCGATCATGACGCGCAAGCCGATCGACGACGACCGCCCGTATGCCGGCTGGCTCTATGCCAGCGGCATCCTCTCGTGCCGCGACATGCGGCGGACGCGCAGCCTCGAGCTGCAGGTCGGCACCACGGGTCCGGACTCCCACGCCGACGACGTGCAGCGCTGGTGGCACCACGGGCTCGGCATCCGGGCGCCGCAGGGCTGGCGGAACCAGCTGCGCAACGAGCCGGGAGTCGTCGTCTCCTACCAGGAGCGCCTCCGGCCGTGGGGCTACCGGCGGCATGCCGACTTCGTGCCGCACGCGGGCGTGACGCTCGGCAACGTGCATACCAGGGCCAACGCCGGCGGGACCTTGCGCCTCGGGCTGCCGCTGCCCGACGACTTCGGGCCGTGGCGCGACGCCGCGGCCGGGTCGGGCCGGGGCCGGTTCCAGCTCTACGTCTTCGCCCGCGCCGAGGGCCGCGCCGTCGCGCGCGATCTCTTCCTCGACGGCAACACGTTCCGTCCGGGCCCGCACGTCACGCGGAACCCGCTCGTGGGCGAGGCCCAGCTCGGCGCTGCAGGTGGGTGGCGGAGCCTCGGCTTCCGCTACACATTCACGTACACCACCAGCGAGTTCCGCGAGCGACCCAGCAGTCAGAAGTACGGCTCCTTCGCCATCGTCCTCTAGCGGCCTCGCCGGCGGCCACCCCGGGCAGGGCCCCGTCGTCCCGTGGTTGTGGCGGCAGCCCCATCGTTCGCGTATGGTTCGAGGCATGCGCCTGCCCCTGCTGGCCCTCGCGATCGCGCTTTCCACCCTGGCTGTCCCGGCGCACGCGGCGTACCACGAGCTCGAGGAGATCCCGGTCGAATCGCGCACCGCGCGCGACATCGAGGACGTGGCGGCCACCTACGGACTCGGCACGGCCTTCCACTCGACGCGCCCGTGGACCCGCGCGGATCTCGCCGCGTTCCTGCAGGAGATCATCGCGCACGCGCCCGAGGCGGAGGACGATCCGGCGGTGGCCCGGCTGCGCCGCGAGCTGGGCCCCGAGGCCGGCGGCTGGGGGGCACTGGTCCGCGTGCAGGATGACCAGGGCTCGCTCGAGGTCTCGCCCTACCTGCGCGCGGACTTCGCCGAAGACCGGGCCCGCCAGACCGTCGTGCGCGACTTCCGCGGCGGTCTCCAGTTCTCGGCGATGGCGGGGAGCAGCGTGCTGCTCTTCTCCGACGTGTTCGCCGGGACGATGTCGCCGGGACCGCACGGGAACCCGGTCGAAAGCCGGCACTTCGGGCTCATCGAGGGCGTCCAGGTCAACCCCTACTTCGACCGCGCCTACGTGCGCGCCCGGGGCCCGCTTGGGACCGTGACGCTCGGGCATTCGTGGCTGCGATGGGGCCCGGGGGTGACGGGTGGCGTGGGCCTGTCCGACGGGTCGCAGGCGTACGACTTCGTCGAGTTCCGCACCCGGCTCCTCCGGCGGCTTCAGCTCGAGTGGTTCGTCGCCTCGCTCGACCCGGTGGCGGGGAGCTATCTCGCCGGGCACCGCATCGAGGTGCGGCCGGGCGCCAGCCTGGATCTCGCGCTCTCCGAGCTTGCGCGCTTCGACGGCGTCGCGAGCGCGCCGCTCTACCTGCTGCCGGTGATCCCCTACAGCCTGATCGAGCGGCGGCTGATCAAGTCGTCGGACCTGCCCGGCGGCCCGAACGAGGCGACGTTCAAGAACAACGTCATGTGGACCGCGGACGTCGCGTGGCGCGCGCGTCGCGGCCTGCGACTCCATGGCGAGATCGCGGTGGACGACATCAGCTTCAGCTCGGAGAAGCGCCCGCTCTCGATCGCCTGGCAGACCGGCGTCCACGGCCGCTGGCGGCAGGGCGACGGCGCGCTCAGCGCGCGCGGCGAGTACTCGCGGGTCTACCGGTACACCTACTCGTCGTACCATCACCACGACTTCGCCTTCCACGGCCTGCCGACCGGATACCCACTCGGGCCCGATGCGGAACAGACCTTCGGCCAGCTGGCGTGGGCCCGGAACGCGGACTGGACCTTCACCCTCGATGGCGCACTGGCGCGCCGGGGCGAGGCCGTCCTGGGCGACTTTCACCTCCCCGGCAGTCCGGTGCCGTCCATGGCTCTCTCGGGCGTGGTCGAACAGGACGCGCGCGTCTCGGCTTCGGCGGACTGGTCTCCGGCCGCCGGCCTGACGCTCGGCCTCACCGTGGGCGATGCGCGCGTGCGCGCGACCGGCCACGTGGCGGGCCGCGACGCGGGCGGCGTCTACGGGGCCACGCGCTGCCGCGTGCGCTGGTAGCCGCGCGGCGCCACCTGCGCGTCACCGCGCGGGGTCCGTCCACGATCCTCCGGAGGCCTGAGCCCTACTTCGTGACGATCCCCGCCATGATGTAGTGCCAGCGGTCCGGGATGATCCCGTCGAGCAGGCGACCATCGAGACGGCCCAGCAGTCTCCGCTGACTCTCGGTGCGCCCCAGGCAGCCCGTGAATCCGAAGGTCGTGTACTCGAAGGTGCCGAAGCCCGCGTGGAGCCCGGCCAGTTCCTCGATGGTGAAGTATCTCCACCGGTTCTTCCCGGCGCCCCACCTCTGCCGCAGGGCACGGTGGAGCCCGGAGGAGACCAGGTTCTCCGCGAACAGCAGTCTTCCACCCGGCTTCAGCGCTTTGCTGATCTGGTCGACCACGCCGCGCGCGACCTCCAGGGAGCCATCCCCGGCGATGCGGCCGAGCATGGACTTGTAGCAGACCAGGTCGAACGCCTCGCGATGGGGGATCGCGCACGCGTCCACCGTCGCATACTCGATCAGGCCCTCGACGCCGTAGGCCCGGTGGACCGACCTGGCCGCCTCCTCGACACCCTGGTATCCCGAACAGAGGACCCTGCAGCCCTTCGTCGCCAGCCAGAGCGACAGCCCGCCGTTCCCGCCACAGCCGAGCTCCAGCGCACGACCGCCGGAGGGATCGAAGTCGAGCCTGGAATCCCAGTAGTCCAGCGCGCGGGACCAGTTCACCACGTCCCAGCCCACGACGGCTTCCCGCAGATCCACGCTCGCTCCTCCCCCGCGCGCGCCGGCGGCGCTCTCCGCGGCTCCCACGCCGAGCGTCGCGGGCGGCCGGGATCGCAGCGAGGTCTGCACGGCCTTCGCGCCCCGACTCAATGCCCGATGCTGCGGCCCGTCAGGACCAACACGGCGGTCCCGAAGAGCAGCCGGAAGTCGAGTGCGAGCGAGCGCTCATGGACGTAGCGACGGTCGAGCGTGAGCGTCGCCTCGAAGGAGATGTGGTCACGCCCGACCAGCTTCGCGAGCGAGGTGATGCCCGGCCGCACGCTCAGGATCTCCGGGGCCGCTTCGCCGTAATAGGGCAGCAGCTCCGGGATCTCCGGACGGGGGCCCACCAGGCTCATGTCGCCGAGCACGACGTTGATCAGGTTGGGCAGCTCGTCGATACTGGTGCGGCGCACAAAACGTCCCACCCGGGTCACGCGGGGATCCTGGCCCGGGTGGAAGCGGAGGTCCTTGATCTCCTCCTGCGAGTACGAGTAGTCGTAGAGTTCCGGGAAGCGCTCGCGGGCATCCACGTACATGCCGCGGAACTTCCAGAACGTGAAGCGCCGCCCGCCGCGGCCCACGCGGGTCTGGCGGAACAGGGCGGGCCCCGGGGAATCGAGCCTGACCGCCAGCGCGATCAGGGCGAGCAGCGGGCTGATGAGGACGAGCCCCACGGTCGCCAGGACGCGGTCGCTCACCTCCTTCACGAGCTCGCCGGCCGGCGTGTAGCGCCCGACGCCCGCGCGCGGGAGCGGCGTCACCGCCGCACGCGCGGGCACCAGCGCAAGCGGCGACAGGGCGACGCCCGCGTCCGCGACCCGGACGACGGCGTCCGCGGCCGCGGCGGACCGGTCCGGGCTCATGCGGCCTCTCGCAGCTCTGCGGTCTCGTCCCACGCGGCCACCTGTGCGACCGTGCGGGCGTAGCGGCGCGCCACCTTGGTGACCGCGGCGATCACGTCGCGCGCGTCGTCCTCGCACATCCCCGCGGACAGCGGCAGCGACAGGGTGCGGTCCCCGATGCGTTCGGCATGGGGATGATCGCCGCGGCGCGTGCCATAGGTGTCGCGGTAGTACTGGTGCTGGTGGACCGGCACGAAGTGGATCCCGGTCCCGATGTTCTCGGACCCGAGCGCGCTCATGAACCGCGCGCGGTCGCACTCGAGCCGGTCGAGGTCGAGCTCGAGCGCGTAGAGGTGCCGCGCGTGGCGACTGCCCAGAGTCTCCGGCAGCGGCCGGACCCGCACCCCGGAGAGGTCCGCGAACGCCTCGTCGTACATCGCCCAGATGCGCTCCCGGGTTTCCAGTGACTGCTCGAGACGCGCGAGCTGGTGCAGACCGAGCGAAGCCTGCATGTCCGTCATGTTGTACTTGTACCCGGGCTCGAGCGCCTGATAGGGCATGAACCCGCCCGGCGAGTAGCGCTTCCAGGCGTCCTTGTCGAGCCCGTGCAGCCGCAGCGCGCGCAGGCGGTCGATGACCGTCGAGTCATCCGTCGTGAGCATCCCCCCCTCACCGGTCGTGAGGTTCTTCGTGGCATAGAAGCTGAAGGCCGTGAAGCGGCTGATGGAACCGACCTTGCTGCCGCGGTACCAGGCCTCCGTCGCGTGCGCGGCGTCCTCGATCACCGTGAGCCCGTGGCGCTCGGCGATGACGCCGATCGCGTCCAGCTCGCAGGGCCAGCCGGCCATGTGCACCGGCAGGATGGCCCTGGTGCGGCGCGTGACCGCGCTCTCGATGCGGTCCGGGTCGATGTTCTGCGTGGCGGGGTCCACGTCCACGAAGACCGGGGTCGCGCCGACGTGCGTGACGACGTTCGCCGTCGCCACGAAGGTCAGCGGCGTGGTGATCACCTCGTCGCCGGGGCCGACGTTCGCCGCGAGCAGCGCGAGGTGCAGGGCCGCGGTGGCGGAGTTCACCGAGAGCGCGTAGTCCGCCTGCACGTAACCGGCGAACTCCTGCTCGAAGCGCAGGCACTTCGGTCCAAAGCCGATCCAGCCCGAGCGCAGCGTGTCCACCATCTCGGCGATCTCCGCTTCGCCGATCAGCGGCCGGCCGAATACCAGGAAGTCCGGGCGGACCGGCCGGCCTCCTTCACACGCGAGCCTCGACATGACGAGCGATCTCCCTCGATCCGCTGAATGCCGGAGCGTTCGCGCGGGCGGCCCCTGACGCGGACCGCGCGGTTCCTCCGACAGCCCTGAAGCTGTACGCGCCGTGGCCGGGCGCGGGTTACGACCCGTTGAAGGGTCCGTCGCAGGTCCGATCGAGGGAAGGCTCGGACCAGACGCCGGCGCCAGCCGGTCCCGGGGAAGGCCATGGAACGCAGTCCCCGGGCCACGGATGCCTTCACAACCTGCCAGTCGTTCTCGTTCCCGGCGTCCTTTCGCGATGGAGGTCCAGGCGCGGGCACCCCGGCGCCGGGACCCTTCCGACCAGAGCCGCGGATACTCTCTCTATGTTCGGCACAAAGTGCCCCGGGATGACCCCCCCCATCGGATACCGGGTGCGAGCCTCAGGCGGACCTTCTCTCCCCGGAGCGGCCCTCCTGCGGCCCGGCCCGGTCCAGCTCGGTTCCGGAGCCCGTCGCCTGCCCGACCAGGCCCGACAGCAGGATCCGGCGCTGGTGGACCGTGAAGCGCTCCAGGACGCGCTCGCGCGCCTGCCGGGAGCCCGTGGCGCCCGATCCGAGCGCGCGGCGGACCCCCTCCGCGATCGCCTCCGGGTCCTGCGAGGCGACGACGATGCCCGCGTCCCCCACCACCTCCGGCAGCGCGCCCGCGTTCGTGACGACGGGGACCGCGCCGCAAAGCATCCCCTCGGCCAGCGAGAGACCGAAGGCCTCGTGCCGCGACGCCTGCACCACGACGCGCGCGCGCCACAGCCACGCGACCTTCTCCTCGTGCGGGAGGCGTCCGGTGAAGGTGACGTTGGGGGGCGCGATGCCGCGGAGCCGGTCGATGGCGTCGTCCATCCAGGCGCCGATCACGACGAATCGCACCTGCGGCAAGCGCGCGGCGGCACGCACGAAGGGCTCCAGCCCCTTGCGGGTGAGGTTGCCCGTGTTGACGCCCCCCACCGTGACGGCCAGATCCTCGCGCGGCACGCCCGGGTCCGCGTAGCGGGCGGGATCCAGGCCGAGCGGCCCGGTCACGAGCCTGGCCGGGTCGGCCCCGAGAGCCATCGCCTCGCGCCGCGTGAACTCCGAGATCACGATCAGCCGCGTCGCGAGACGCGCGGTGGCCAGCGTGACGAGGCGCTTGAACCACCCGCGGCCGGCGCCGTAGCCGAGCCCGCTTCCGGCCGCGGTGTCGTAGCCGCCGACCGTGACGATCATGGGCCTGCCCAGCAGGCGGCAGGCCAGCGCCGGGAGGAGCGAGTGCCAGCTCGCGAACCACGACATCACCAGGTCGGACGACGCGACCAGCCGCAGGAGGCGCAACGGCCCGAACCAGCGCGAGCGGCACTCGACCACGGTGAGGTCGTGGCGCTCGCGCAGCAGGTCGAGGTCGATCCGGATGTACTCGGACATCTCCCGGTAGAAGTACGTGATCCGTGCCATGGTCAGGCCGCCGCCGCGCACGGCCGGACCACGCCGGCCACCGGACCCGGGTCGCGCGCCGCGACGTGGGCCAGCACTTCCTCGAGGCGCCGCTCGTAACTGTAGCCGCCCGCCCAGCAGCGTCGCCGGCCGGCCTCCGCGATGCGCGCCCGCTCGCCCTCGTGCGCCAGGTACCAGCGGACCTTCTCGAGCAGTTCGTCGTCGGACGAGAAGTACACCGCCTCCCGGTCCTCCTCGAACAGCGCGAGGTGCTCCTCGGTGCGCTCGGCGAGCATGAACCCGCCGCACGCCGGGATGTGGATGCTGCGGGAGGTGTGGCGGTCGCGGTTCACCTTGCGCAGGAAGCAGAGGTTGATGCGGAACGCGGACACGGCGCTCGCGTAGTCGTCGCTCCACAGCGGCCGGCCCTCGATGCGCAGACCGGGATGCGACGGGCGCAGGCGGCCCCAGGGCCCCCAGATCCGCACCGGCACCCCGTGCCGGGCGAGGTGGAGCATCGAGGCGGTCCGCTCGGCCTCCGGCCAGCCGACGAATCCGACCTCGCCGCCGACCCGCGCGCGGAGCTCCGGCGTGACCGGCATGGGCCGGTGCACGAGCGGGTCGAACGCCTTGTCCACGTGGAGGACGTCACGCGCACCGGCCTCGCGCAGCTCGGGCAGGTTGTGGCGGTTGGTGGTGACGTGCAGGTCGTAGAGCGGCAGGTCCGCGCGCCACCTCCGGGACTGGTTGCGCGGGTTGAACATGTCGTCGCCCGAGAAGTTGACCATCACGGTCCGGGGCCAGCGCTCGCGCAGCGCGCGCAGGGTGGCCGGCTCGACGGTGAGGCCCTTCTCGATCCACACCACGTGGGGCTCGAGTCCGGCGTCCAGCGCGCGCAACCGGCGGTTCACGCGGGCGAGGTCGTGGGGCCCGCCCAGCCGGTGGAACACGCGGCAGGGAAGCGTCAGCGCGACCTTCGACCACGGCGCGGGCAGCAGGTCCAGGGCGAGCACGTCGTGGCCCAGCCGCCGGAACGTGCGACAGCGCTGGAGCGAGGTGCCACCCTCCACCAGCGGCCCGACGAACAGGATGCGCCGGGGCGGGACGCGCGACGGTGCGGCCGGGCCGGCGCCCGCCGCGGACGCAGGAAGGAAGGCCGTCACGCGGGCTCCGCGCGTGACGTGCCGGGTGCGCGCGAACCGCTCAGCAGGACCAGCGCGATGAGCGCCGGGACGATCCTGCTGAGAGTGTGCACGATACTGGCGGGGATGGAGCCCTCGACGAGCTGCACGGCCCCCAGGAACAGGTAGCCGTAGAGGAGCACCGCGCCGACGCCCCCGCCGCGCGCCAGGCTGATGCCGGCTCGCAACCCCCAGCCGAGCAGGAGGAAGCCGGCCAGCACTCCGAACACGTGGAAGTTGAGGAACAGCACGCCCGGCAGGGACGGAGACACGTAGGTCATCGGGCCCAGATTGACGTCCGGCATGTAGAGGCGGGCGAACACGAGTCCGAAGCTCTCGGGCTTTGCGGCCCACCAGGCGCGGGGGATGAAGAAGGTGAACAGCTCCTCCAGGCTGCGGCCCCATTGGAACGGCACCAGGCCCTCGCCGGTCGCGTGCAGGATGCGCATGAAGCTGTCCGCATCATAGGCGCGGTTGTAGGCCACGAGCAGCGGAGTCTCCATGGCACCGAGGTACTGCCCCACGCCGTCGAGCCCCGCGATGCCCAGCGAACGGTAGGCGTAGAACACCGGGAACAGCAGCGCGAAGCCGATGAAGAAGCCCAGCACGTGTCCCAGGCGCAGGGGCTTGCGCAGGAAGTGCCAGAACAGCATGGGGGTGAAGAACACGCGGATGAGGACGTTCTTGGAGCCGCTGATGAGGAAGACCGGTCCGCTCACCAGGAGACCGAGACCGAGCCAGATCCACGGCAGGCGGCGGTCCCCGCGGAGCATCGCTCCCATCACGAGCACGTGGTAGCCCACGACCGCGAACTCGGTGAGCGCGATCGTCCAGAAGAATCCGACCGCCTTCTCCGTGGTGGCGGCGACCGGATCGCCGGCGGCGTTCGCGAACCCGCCGAGCGAATCCAGGCGAAGCAGCATGCCGATCCCACCGATCGCGATCAGGCCCAGGCCGACCGGCAGGATGCGCGACCGGCGCCAGGGCGCCGACAACAGGGCGTGGCGCTCGAGGCACCCTTTCGCCCACCGCCGCGCGGAGGGCGCGTGGTAGGCGGCGTTCATGGCCGCCAGGCCGAGGGTGGAGTAGAAGAACACCCAGCCGACCAGTTGCCGGAACGACGGCGACCGCGCGTCACCGAGCGCGCGCAGGTAGGGGCTGTCCACGAAGGTGAGCACCCCGATCCCCCGCAGCAGCATGGCGAGCAGGAAGTAGAGCAGGAAGTACCAGGCGGCGTCGCCCGGGTCCAGGCCGCGCCGCCAGGCGCGCGCGAACGGCCACAGCGCGACCAGTGCCAGTCCTGCCCCGCTCCACCAGACGAACGCGTCCGTCCACCACGGGGCCAGCGCCAGGGCGACCACCGCCCACGCCGCCACCGCCAGGACGCGCACGGGGTAGGCGACCCGCACGAGGAGCGGCGCGAGCGCCGGGCTCAGGGTCGCGGTGCTCATGCGGCCCTCCGCTCGGCCTCCGGCGCCACCGG
>JANXPZ010000055.1 GCA_025357055.1 Candidatus Eiseniibacteriota bacterium
GCTCTCGAGGCGCTCGAGACGCTGCGCCGCCTCCGGCTGCCGGAGCAGGGCCGCTTCGCGGGGCACGCGCTCGAGCTCACGCGCATCCTGAGGCGCTTCCTGGAGGCCACGCAGGGCGCCGCACGCCCGGGCGACAGCACGCCCGAACTGGTGAACCACCTGGGAGCCACGAAACTGGCGCTGGCCGAGCGCGAGCGTGTCGCCGAACTGCTCGCCGCGTGGGACCGGGTCAAGTTCGCGCGCGCCGCCAGCAGCCCCGAGGAGGCCCGGCGCGCCGAGGACGCGGTCGAGGGCCTGGCCCGCCGGCCTGTCGCGGGCGCAGGTGAGGGGGGCGCCTGATGCGCTGGGAGGCGCCGTGGCTGCTGCTCATGCTGCTGCTCCTGCCGCTGCTCGCGGTGCTTCAGCGCCGCCACCACCCGGCGCGCCCGGCGGCCGTGCTCTGGGCGCGGGCGACCGGCCCGGGCGGCGTTCGCGCAGGGCTGGTGCGTGCGGTCTCGCTGCTGCCGTGGGTGGCGCTCGCGCTCGCGCTCGTCGCGCTCGCCCGCCCGCAACAGGGCCTGAGCCTGAGCGAAACCGAGAGCCGGGGCGTGGACATCATGCTCGCGATCGACATGTCGCCGAGCATGTCGGCGCAGGACTTCCAGCCGCTCAACCGGCTCGCCGTCGCCCGGGCGACGGCGCGTGAATTCATCCGCCGCCGCCCGCACGATCGCATCGGGCTGACGGGCTTCGCGGCCACGGCTTTCACGCAGTGCCCGCTCACGCTCGACCACGAGGCGCTGGTGGAGCTGCTCGACGGTCTCGACTTCGGGCTCGCCGAGGACGGCACCGCCATCGGCATGGGCCTCGCGACGGCGGTGGCGCGGCTGCGCGAGAGCCGCACGCCCAGCAAGGTGATCGTGCTGCTCACCGACGGCGCCAACAACCGCGGGCAGATCGACCCGCTCACCGGGGCGGACCTGGCACGGGCGCTGGGAGTGAAGGTCCACACCATCCTGGTGGGCCGGGGGGGGCTCGTGCCCGTGCCGCTGGACGATCCGCTGATGGGCCGGCGCATCCAGATGATGCAGATGGAGGTGGACCCGGTCGCGCTGCAGGAGATCTCCCAGCGCACCGGCGGCCGCTTCTACCGGGCCACGGACGCGGGCGCGCTGGCGGGGATCTACGGCGAGATCGACCGGCTCGAGCGCGTCCCGGTGCGCTCGATCGTCTACCGCGACTACCGCGACCTGGCTCCCCTGGTGCTGGGCGTGGCGGCGCTGCTGCTCGTGGTCGCCGTGCTGCTCGGCAGCACCGTGGCCTTCCGGATCCCGTGAGGACGCGACCGTGACCTTCCCCGATTCCCGCTGGCTCCTGGCGCTCCTGGTCGTGCCCGTGCTGTGGCTGCTGGATCTGGCGGCCAGGCGGCGCGCGCGACTCGGGCTCGCCCAGCTGATCGGTGAGCGCCCGGACTCGGTGCTGCGCGCGCAGGTGCTGGCGGGCTCGCGCCGCACCGGGGCGCTGCTGCGGCTGGGCGCCCTGACCGCCCTGATCGTGGGCGCCGCGGGGCCGGAGTGGGGGCGCGAGGTGGTGCGCCGCGCCTCGAGCGGTTCGGACGTGGTGCTGGTCCTGGACGTCTCGGCCAGCATGGACACGCGGGACGTCGCGCCCTCCCGGCTCGAGGAGGCGCGGCGCGAGGCGCTGTCCGCGCTGGACCGGCTCGAGGGGAGCCGGGTCGGGGTGGTGGCGTTCGCCGGGGACGCTGTCCGGCTCTGCCCCCTGACGCTCGATCGAAGCGCGGCGCGGCTGACGCTCGAGTCCCTCTCCAGCGCCTCGGTGAGCACCCCGGGAACGGACCTGGGTCGCGCGTTGCGCATGGCGGCGCGGGTCATCCCGCCGGGGCGGCGCGACGAACAGGCCATCGTGCTCTGGACGGACGGGGAGGACCTCGAACGCGGCGCGAAGGCCGCCCTGGACGAGATCGCGGTGAGCGGCGTGCGGATCTTCGCGGTGGGGGTGGGCACGCCGTCGGGAGGTGAGGTGCCGGTGCTGGACGACCAGGGTCGCGCGGTGGACGTGAAGCGTGAGCCGGGTGGCGGGCTGGTCGTGAGCCGGCTGGACGAGCCGCTGCTGAGGACGGTCGCGCGGCGCACCCACGGCGGGTACTTCTCCGCGTCGCGCCCCGGTGGAGAGTTGCCGCGGCTGCTGGCCGCGCTCGGCGCGCTGGCGCGGTCGGCGCGGGGCACGCGCCTGAGCGAGCGACCGGTGGCGCGCTTCCGCTGGTTCGCGGTGGTCGCGATCGTGCTGCTCGCGCTGGACTTGCTGCGGGCGCGCCGGCGGCGCGAGGCGGAGTCCGAGGCTGGCGCGCCGCTGCACTCCGAGCGGGGCACGGCGGCGGCGGTGGCGCTGCTGCTGGTGTTCGTTCCCGGGCTGGCGCGGGCGCAGAGCGAGTGGGCTCGTGGCGACCGCGCCTTCCGCGCGGGAGAGTGGGCGGCGGCGGAGTCGCTCTACGCGCGCCGGTTGAGGCACGGCGCGCCGCAGGAGGTGCGCGTGAACCTGGCGACGGCGCGGGCGAAGGCCGGGCAGGCGGAGCGCGCCGAGCGTGAGTGGTCGGCGCTGGCGGGCGGCGACACGCGCGCGGGGCGGGCAGCGGGCTACAATCTCGGTACGCATCTGGGCGAGCGGGGTGAAGTGGAGGGCGGGCTGAGGGCGCTGCGCGATGCGCTGAAGCGCGACCCGGGCGACGAGGACGCGCGCTGGAACTACGAGGTGCTCCTGCGGGAACGCCAGCGACGCGAGGAGCGGAAGGACCCGAAGCCCGAGCCGAAGCGCCAGGCGGCAGGAAGCGGAGCAGGCGCCCCGCCTCCGCAGGCCGCTCCGCCCAGACCGTCGCCCGCAGGCGCGGCGCCGCAGCCGGCCACGGGCCCGCAGGGAGCGATGAGCCGCTTCCAGGCCGAGCGACTGCTGGATGCCCTCGCGGAACTCGAGCGCTCGCAGGTGGGACGGCAGCGAAAGGTGCGCGTGCCGGACGAGAAGAGGGGGAAGGACTGGTGAGGCTCCTGGGACTCGCATGGGCGCTGGCCGCGACAGCCCTGGCCTGCCTTCCCGCGGACGGCAGAGCTGCGGGCGAGGTCGTGGCGCGCCTGGAACGGGCGAGTGCGACCGTGGGTGAGAGCGTGGGCTTCGAAGTGGTCGTGAGTGGAGTCGGGGGCGGGCTCGCGGCGCCCGCCCTGCAGCCGCCGGCAGGCCTCGAGGTGCTCGGGGTCTCGCGGGCGCAGAACTATTCATGGGTCAACGGCCGGAGTTCTTCCCAGACGATCTTCCGATACGAGATCGGGCTCCTGCGACCGGGGCGCTACACGCTGGGACCCGTGCGCGTGCAGGCCAGTGGGCGGACCTTCGCCAGCGGAGTGAGCGAGTTGACGGTGACCGCTGCTCCGCCGGCTCTCGCGACGGCGTCCGGGGCGGCGTCATTGCTCGTCGACGTGGAGCCACGCAGGCCCTGGGTGGGAGAACCGGTGCTCCTGCGCGTCCGGCTGGTGCTGGCCCGGGATCTGGCCGAGGAGCCCGCCTACGTGCCACCGCTCACCACGGGGTTCTGGGCGGAGACGCCGAGCCGGCCGGAGTCGTACTACGCCACGCAGGAGGGCCGCCGCGTGCTCGTCACCGAGTCGCGGACCCGCCTGTATCCGCTGGCGCCGGGGTTGGCGCGCATCGGCGCGGCGGGAGCCGGAGTCGTGTTCGACGGCGGGGACGCGGCCGATCCGCTGCGCTGGGGGGCGGGGCAGGTGCCGCGGCGCGAGGTCACGCTGCGCAGCCAGCCGATCGAGGTGAGCGTCCGCCCGCTGCCGCCGGCAGCGCCGCCGGGGTTCGACGGCGCAGTCGGGACGTTCACCGTCCGCTGGTCCGCGGACCGCGCGCGCACCTCGCAGGATGTCCCGGTCACCGCGCGGCTCGACGTGCGGGGCGTGGGGAACCTGCCGCTGGTCAAGGCACCGGCCCTGGCGCTGGCGGATGGAGAGGTGTTCGTCGGCACGTCGGAAGACAGCCTGCCCGGCTCGGGGGCGAGCGGTGCGGGCCGGAGACGCTTCCAGTGGAACGTCCTTCCCCGTCACACGGGGACGTTGTCGATCACGGTGCCGGCGTTCGTCTGGTTCGACCCGGCCGCCGGGGTCTATCGGAGCGCGGCGCTGGCGCCACTCGTCGTGGAGGTGGGCCCCGCGGTCTTCTCCTCCGGCGGGGAGCGCGAGGGGTTCCCGGCGGTGTTCGTGCGCGAGGCGCCCGATCCCTTCGCGCGCGGAGCGGCGCCCTGGATCTGGGCCCTGGCGGGATTGCTCGCGGGTGCTGCCGCCGTGGTGTGGCGCGTGCGGCCCGCGGCGGACCCCCACGCGGAGGCGCGTGCCCTGGCTGCCGCCTGGCGCAATGCGCTGCGCGCACCCGGAGGGGCGGCCTTCTGGCGGGCGGCCGAGGAGTCCGCCGAGTGGCTGGAAGGCAGCGGCCGGCCGGTCGGCGAGGTCCGCGCCCAGATCGTCGCCACGCGGTACGGGGGCGGCGACGCGGACGTGGACGCGGTGCGGCTGCGGCTCTCCCGGGAATTGTCCGTCGCGTTGCCCGCGGCCTCCGCGCGGCCGGGTTGGCGGCCGGCGGCGGTGGCGCTGGCCGGGATCGCGGCGATCCTGCTGCTGCTGAGCGGCGTGCCGCTGGGCGAGAGCGCGAACTCGCTGCGGCTTCGGGCGGCGGACCGCGTGGCGCGCGCCGGGGACGTGGCGCGGGCGCGGGCCGCGTGGTTCGGCATGTGGCGGGAGGGCGCGCGCGGACCGGCGCTGGCCGCGCGGCTCGCGTGGGCGGAGACGACGCGTGGTGCGCTGGGGCCGGCCGCGGTCTGGGTGCTGCGGGGCGAGCAGAGCGATGCCCGCGATCCGGCGCTGGCGTGGGTCTCCGACCTCGTGCGGGAGGGCGGCGGGCTTGCGGGCGCGCGCCCGGTGAGGCTCCCGGTGCGCCGCTTCGAATGGGCGGTGTTCGGCCTGGTGCTGGGGCTCGGGGCCGGGGCGGTGTGGCCGAGGCGGGGACTGGCGCTGACCCTCGGCGTGCTGACGCTGTGCGCAGCGGGAGTGGAACCGTTGCAGGATGCGTGGGTCGATCATGTCGGTCAGTCGGTCGTGGGCAGGAGCGTGACCCTGGAGGGCGCAGGTCTCGAGCTCGAGATCGGACAGGTCGTCCAGGTGCTGGGCACCGAAGGGGGCTGGGCCCGGGTTCGCGCGGGCCGGGAGCTGGAGGGGCGCGTGCCTGCAGCGGCGCTGCTGGCGGTGGGGAGGTCGCGATGAAGCTGCTGATGCTGGCGCTCGCGTTGCTGAGCCCCATCGAGAGCCTGGACTGGACGGTCGTGCGCGCGGTGCAGGGCGCGCGGCGGCCGGCGCTCGAGGGAGTCATGCACGAGGCCACGGCGTTCGGCCGCCCGGCGGTGGTGGCAGGGGGTCTGGCGATCGTGCTGGCCGTGGACCTGGCCAGTGGCGGCGGCTGGAGCACGGTGCGGCTGGCGGCGGTGGCGCTCGCCGGGACGAACGTGGTCGTGGAGGGGCTCAAGCGCGCCATCGGACGCACCCGGCCGGACGGGGAGCGGCGGCGCTCGAATTCATCGTTCCCTTCGAGCCACGCCGCGAACGCCTTCGGGCTGGCCTGGGTCCTCGGGGCACGGTGGCGCCGGGGCATCCCGTTCTTCTTCGCGCTGGCGTTGCTGGTCGCGTTCTCGCGCTTGTACCTGAACCGACACTTCCTGAGTGACGTCGTGGCGGGCGCGGCCATCGGCATGGCCATCAGCTGGGCGGCGGCCAGGTGGCTGCCGCTGCGGCGGCGGACGGTGGAGCCGGGAGGGGCGACGTCCGGGCCCTGACGGGACGCTGCCGGTGGCGGGTGCGCGGGGGCTTTGCTATCGTGCGGGCGGGAGGTCGTACGGACCATGTCGATCCTCGTCGGTCCTGCTCTGCATCCTGCTCACCTCATCCCGGATCTGAAGGGCCACAGCCGCGTCTCCGTTCTCGGCGAACTGGCGCGCCAGGCGCAGCGGCTGGGTGCCACGCGGGAGCCGGCGATGCTCCGCTCCGCGCTGCTGATGCGTGAACGCCTCGGGTCCACGGCCGCGGGGCACGGGTGCGCCGTCCCGAACGCCCGCTCGCTCCTCGTGACCAGGTCCGTCCTGCTGGTGGGCCGCTCCCGTGGTGGTGTGGAGTGGGGGGCGGAGGATGGCGCCGCGGTCCGGCTCGTCCTGCTCGTGATCTCCCCGGCGGAGACGAGCGCGCCGGGCCACGTGGCCGCGGTGGCCGGCGCGGTCGAAGCCGCCCGCCCGGTGCGGGCGCGTCAGCGTCTGTTCGACAGCGACAGCCCCGGGGAGATCGCTGAGTTGCTCGGAGCGGTGCGGGCATGACCAGCTGGATCGACGTGGTCGGACTGCACGACCTCGACCTGCTGCTCGAGGAGGCGCGCGGCGGGGGTGCCCGGCAGCGCACCCTGAGCCTCGGCTTCCGACTGGGTGGGCTGGCAGCCCTGGAACGGTCGCGGGTCCGGCTGCAGGCCCGGCTGGACGGCCGCTGGGCGCATGCCTACGAGCGGGCGCAGCGGCGTTACGGTCGCGGGGTCGTGGCGGTGCGCGATCGCGTCTGCCAGGGCTGCTTCATCACGTTGCCCACCTGCGCCGCGGCGAGCCGCGACTCCCTGACGGTCTGCGAGTCCTGCGGCCGCATCCTGTCCTGGCGCTGACCGGCCCGCCCCCCGGGTCCACGCAGGAGCGCCGGCTGCGCTATGCTGGACGGGAACGGACCGGGCGAAGGGAGGATCATCGATGAAGGTGCGTCGGGGATGGCAGGTCGTGATGCTGCTCGCCTGGGCGGCCGGCTCGGGGTGTACGGCCCTGCGCGAGATCCCGCGTTCGGACTATGTGGCGCGTGCGCAGGACCGGCCCATCCGCGTCGTGACGAGCGAGGGCCTGAGTTACGAGCTGGATGCAGCGAAGGTCGAAGCCGACACGCTGGTGGGATACCGGCGCCGGGACGTGCAGGGCCCGATCGACGAGTTCGACACCATCCGGCTTCCGCTCGAGCAGGTGGCCACGATCTCGGCGCGGCGCATCGACTGGCGCCGGACGGGCCTGGTGGGCGGAGCGTCCATGGCGGCGATCGTGATCGGAGCGGTGACGATAGGCCGGAGGGTCTTGGGCACGACCACGGACGCGTCATCACCGTGCCGCAAGGGCGAGTGCCCCTGAATCAGCGCGCGATGGCGTGCGTGACAGTGGCCGCGAACACCGCACCGATCGCGTCGGCAGCGAGGTCCACGGGATCGAATCCTTCGTGGCGGCGGTCGCGGATCTCCTTGGCCAGGCCGAGAGTGAGCGCGCTCGCAGCGGCGCCGGCGGGTCGGCGGGAGAGGAGCCCCACGCCGAGTCCGAGGGTGAAGGCGAACGAGGCGTGCTCCAGACGATCCGGCCGCAGCAGGCCGGTCTGCCACGCGCGCACGGACGGCGGGGGCAGAGCGGGCGACGCGACGGTCCCGGCCGGCGCGTCAGCGGGCGCGAGCCCGAAGAGGAGTGCGATGCCGGTCAGCCGTGCGATGCGTCCCATCCGGACCTCCCCGGGCCTCCCGCTGCCTCCGGGAAGCCCCGATCGTGACGTGCTCGGAGCCCGCGTAAGTGTGATCCGCCATGACTGAGTTCGAGGCGCTCGCCGCCGCTCGCCTAGCGGCGCATCCGTGGCCCGCCCAGGCGCTCGCCGCGCTCGAGCGGTTGCGCGCGGGCGGCCACCAAGCCTACCTCGTCGGGGGCGCGTTGCGCGACGTGCTGCTGGGCCGGCCGGGCGCGGAGTTGCTGGACGTGGCCACCGACCGCCGGCCGGAGGAGGTCATGAGGCTGTTCCCGCGCATCGAGCCGATCGGGATCGCGCACGGCACGGTGCTCGTGCTCCTCGACGGGACCGGAATCGAGTGCACCACGTTCCGGCGCGAGGGCGCGTACGCGGACGCGCGCCACCCGGACGACGTGGAGTTCACCACCGACCTGCGGGCTGATCTGGCGCGGCGGGACTTCACCGTGAACGCGCTGGCCTACGATCCGCTGAGCGGCGTGCTGGTGGACCAGCATGGCGGGCTCTCCGACCTCGCCCGCCGCCGGCTGCGGGCGGTGGGCGAGCCGCTGGCGCGCTTCCGCGAGGACGCCCTGCGGCCAGTGCGGGCGGCGCGCTTCGTGGCCACCCTGGAGTTCGAGCTCGAGCCGGCCACGCGCGCGGCCCTCGGGGGCGTGGTGGATCGTGCGCGGCTCGTGGCGCCGGAGCGCGTGCGGGTGGAGCTCGAGAAGCTGATGGCCGCGCGGCGGCCCTCCGTGGGGCTCGAGTTGCTGCGGGAGGCGGGGCTGCTGGAACTCTGGATGCCGGAGCTCGCGCGCTGTCAGGCCGTGCCGCAGAACCGCTGGCACGCGTACGATGTCTACACGCATTCGCTCGAGACCTGCGACCACGCCCCGCCGGAGAAGGCCGCGGTGCGCTGGGCCGCCCTGCTGCACGACATCGGCAAGCCCGACACGCGCGTCGAGCGGCGCGGGGACGGGACGTTCTACGGCCACGAGCGGGTGGGGGCGGAGCTCGCCGGATGCCTGCTCCAGCGGCTGCGCTTCGCGGGCGCGCTGCGCGCGGAGGTCGTCCACCTGGTGCGCGAGCACATGTTCGATTACCGCGCGCAGTGGAGCGACGCGGCGGTGCGACGCTGGGTGCGCCGCGTCGGGGAGGAGGCGATCGCGGATCTGTTCGACCTGCGGATCGCGGACCTGCTGGGCAATGGTCTGAAGACGGGCTTCCCGGCGTCACTCGAAGCGCTGCGGCGGCGCATCGGGCAGGTGCTGGCCGACTCTCGCGCGTTGCGGGTCGGCGACCTCGCGGTGGACGGGCGGGACGTGATGAACTCGCTCGGGATCGGGCCGGGCCCCGCCGTGGGGGAGGCGTTGGAGGCCCTGCTCGAGGAGGTGCTCGAGCAGCCGGGCTGCAACACCCGCGAGCGACTGCTGGCGCGGCTGGCCGGGCTGCGTGCGGCGCGCGCCGGCACACCCGACGGGGCTTGACACCCTCGAAGAGCGGCCCGTATCCTGCCCGGCGCATCGAACCTGCACATCGTCCCCATCCCCGGAAGATCCGACATGTCGTTTGCTGCGGTCCAGAGGCCCGTACGGCACGAGTTGGTGCAGGTTCAGGGCCTGCTGCGCGACGCGTTCCGGACCTCGATCCCCATCCTGAACCGGGTGGGGGGACATGTGCTCGCCACCCGGGGCAAGAAGTTCCGTCCCACGTTGTTGCTGCTGACGGCCCGCGTGCGCGACCGGCTGGACGAGTCGGCGGTGCTCTCGGCGGCGGTGGTCGAGATGGTGCACGCCGCGGCGCTCATCCACGACGACTCGGTGGATCGCAGCGCGCTGCGGCGGGGGCTGCCCACGGTCAATGGCCTGTGGACCGACGAGATGGCGATCATCATGGGCGACTACCTGTTCGGGCACGCCATGGGGTTGATGGTGCGCAATCACCTCGACCATCCGCTCGAGGTCCTGTCGCGGGTCGTGACGGAGATGTCGTGCGGTGAGGCGCTGGAGTTCCAGTACGCCTACGACCTCGAGGTGACCGAGGAGCAGTACACCGAGATGGTGCGGTCCAAGACCGGTACCCTGATCGGGGCCGCCACCGAGATCGGGGCGGGCTGCGCCGCGGACGGCGGCAGCCGGCGTCCCGTCGCGAAGGCGACCGGCCGGTCCCGCCGGCCGGCGCGGGGGGCGCGGATGAAGTTCCGCGAATTCGGCGAGCGGCTGGGCGTGGCGTTCCAGATCGTGGATGACGTGTTCGACTATCTGGGCGACCCGGAGGTGACGGGCAAGCCGATGGGCTCGGACCTGGCCGAGGGCAAGGTCACGCTGCCGCTCATCGCAGCCCTGCGGGAGGCGAGCGAGCCCGACCGGCGCCGGCTCAAGCGACTTGCCCTGCGCCGGAGCCGGACCGTGCCCCAGTGGGACCAGTTGCGGGCGCTGATCGAGAAGTGCGGCGGCTTCGCCTACGCGCGCGAGTGCGCGGAGGGCTTCGCCGCCGACTCGCGGCGGCTGCTCGACGAGGCTCTGGGGCCTGCGCGTTCGCGTTCGGCAGCTGCCGTGGCGGCCCGCAGGGCGCTGGACCAGGCGGTGGACTATGCGGTGCGCCGTGATCACTGAGCCGCGCTGCAGTCGCGCCGGGGCGCTGTGATCCGGCGACCCCGTCCGTCCGCCGGATCCGACCCGATCGTCGTGTTGAAGGCTGCGGCCCGCGCGGCGCTCGCCAAGAAGGCCTACGACCTGGTGGCCCTGGACCTGCGCGGACTCGACGCGGTGTGCGATGGCTTCCTGCTTTGCTCGGCATCGAGCGACGTACAGGTCAAGGCGGTGGCGGAGAACATCGAGGAGGCGCTGCGCGAGCAGGGCCTGCGGCCCTGGCATGTCGAGGGGCTGAAGGGGCGACGCTGGGTGCTGCTGGACTACGTGGGGGTCGTGATCCACGTGTTCCACGAGAAGACCCGCGAGTACTACCTGCTCGACCGGCTCTGGGGCGACGCGAGGAGCGTGGATCTTGGTCTGGAAGGAACTGACTGAGGGCCTGGACGCGGCGTTGCGCGGGACGGGACTCCACACCCCTGAGCGCATGGCGCGGCTCGAACTCTCCATCCCGCGCGAGAGCGCGCACGGGGACTGGACCACCAACCTCGCGCTCCTGATCGCCAAGGAGGTCGGGCGGCCGCCACGTGCGGTGGCCGAGGCCCTGGCGGCCGCCTTCCCGCGCGACCCGGCGACGTTCGCGAGCGTCGAGGTCGCGGGCCCCGGATTCCTGAACTTCCGCTACAGCGGGGCGTTCCTCGACCGCCTTCCCGGGCTCGTCCTGGAGGCCGGCGGGACGTTCGGTTCGAGTGATGGCGGTGCCGGGGGACGCGTGCTGGTGGAGTACGTGAGCGCCAACCCGACCGGCCCCTTGAACGTCGTGAGCGCGCGGGCGGCCGCCGTGGGCGCGACGCTGGTGCGGCTGCTCCGGGCGACCGGACACGACGCTGCGGGGGAGTTCTACATCAACGACGCAGGCCGCCAGGTGGATCTGCTGGGCCAGTCAGTGGCGGCCCGCTTCGCCGAGGCCGCGGGGCTCGAGCGCGCATTCCCGGCGGGCGGCTACGAGGGCGAGTACATCCGGGAGATCGCTGCCTCGCTGCCGCCGGGCCCCGCGCGCGCCGCCCTCGACGCGCCGGACGGCACGGCGTGGTTCCGCGACCAGGCGCTCGAGCAGATGGTGCTCGATCAACGCCGGGACCTGGACGAGTACGGCGCGGAGTTCGCGCGCTGGTTCCGGGAGTCGGAGCTGCACCGCTCGGGAGCGGTGCAGGAGACGCTGCGGGTGCTCGAGGCGCGCGGCATGACGTATCGCGCCCGGCTCCCGGAGGTGGACCGCACGACGGACGGCGCGCCACCGGACGGACCTGCCGCGGGCGCTGCGGAGCTCGAGGAGGCGACGTACCTGCGCACCGGCCGTTTCGGCGACGACAAGGACCGGGTGATCGTGCGCAGCGACGGTTCGCCCACGTACCTGCTCCCGGATCTGGCCTATCACCGCGACAAGCGCAGCCGCGGGTACGCGATCGCCATCGATCTCTGGGGCCCCGACCACCACGCCTACGTCACCACGATGAAGGCGGCGTTGTCGGCGGCGGGGGTCGAGGACGGCTTCCTGGAGGTGCTGATCGTCCAGCAGGTGAATCTCTGGGAGGCCGGTGCGGATGGTCGCCGCGAGCAGGTCAAGATGAGCAAGCGGCGCGGGCGGATCGTGATGCTGCGCGACCTGGTCGAGGACATCGGGGCCGAGTGTGCGCGGTTCTTCTTCCTGATGCGGTCCACCAACGCCCACCTGGACTTCGATCTGGACGTGGCACGCCGGCAGAACGACGAGAACCCGGCCTTCTACGTCCAGTACGCGCACGCGCGCATCGCCTCAATCCTGCGCTACGCGGCGGAGCGCGGCCTGCGGCCCGCCGAGCGGGAAACCCTGCGGCTCGCCGCCCCGGAAGAGGTGGCGCTGGCGCGGCGCCTGGCCGTCTTCCCTGAACTGGTCCGCGGGGCGGCGGCCGCGCGCGAGCCGCACCGCCTGCCGGCCTACCTGGTGGAGACGGCCGCCGAGTTCCACCGCTTCTATCACGCCTGCCGGGTGGTGGGGGAGGACGCCGCCGTCAGCCGCGGGCGACTCCTGCTCGCCGAGGCGGCCCGCATCGTGATCGCGAACGGGCTGGCGCTGATGGGTGTCTCGGCCCCCGAGCGCATGGAACGCGCAGCGGAGGCCCCCGAGTGAGCGCCCGGCCCGAGATCCTGGTGGTGGGTTCGGTCGCGCTCGACTCGGTGCGCACGCCCTACGGCGAGGCGGTCGAGGCGCTCGGCGGCTCGGCTTCGTATTTCTCGCTCTCGGCGAGCCAGTTCGCCCCGGTGAGCATCGTGGCCGTGGTGGGCGAGGACTTCCCCCCGGAGCACCGCGCGCTCTTCGAGAGCCGCGGCGTGGACCTTTCGGGACTGGAGACCGCGCCGGGCCGCACCTTCCGCTGGCGGGGCGAGTACGGCGCGGAGCTGGCCCACGCGCACACGCAGGAGACGCAGCTGAACGTCTTCTCCACGTTCCACCCGCGGCTCCAGGACGAGCACCGCGAGTGCCC
>JANXPZ010000095.1 GCA_025357055.1 Candidatus Eiseniibacteriota bacterium
CGCACGGCGGGGCCGAACGGGGCCGCGGGCGCGGCGGCCCGCGGGGCGGCAGGCGACGACGACGACGGACGCGACGCAGCCGGCGCGACGGGCTGCGCGGTGGGCGCGGTGGGCGCCGTGGGCGGAGCGACCGGTGCAGCCACGGCGGCGGCCCGCGCCGGGACCGCGCCGGGCTCGATGCGCGCCAGCAAGTCATCCGCGCGCACCACGTCGCCCACCTTTCGGGCGTGGCGAAGCACGCCGCTCTCGGTCGCGGAGATCTCGACCGCCGCCTTGTCGGTCTCGAGCGTGGCGATGGGCTCGTCCAGGCGCACGCCCTCGCCGTCCCCCTTGAGCCACTCGACGAGCGTGGCGTCCGCGATGGACTCCGCGAGCCGCGGGACCTTGACCTCGACGCTCACGACGATCCTCCTTCCCGGCTCACGGCCGGCGCGGGCGCCTTGCGCGCGGGCCCGAACTCCGCGAGTGCGCGCTCCAGCAGGGCGCGCTCCTGCTCGACGTGGACGTGGTAGTTGCCGGTGGCCGGCGTGGGCGAGGCCTTGCGCGCCACGAGCCGCAGGCGCGTCGCCGGCGGCAGCACGCCCTCGATCCGGTGTCGCGTGCTGCGCCAAGCTCCCATGTTGGCCGGCTCCTCCTGCACCCAGCGGACCTCGCGCGCGTTCGGGTAGCGGCGGAACAGCGCCTCGAGCTCCGCGCGCGGGAACGGGTAGAGCTGCTCGACCCGCACCAGCGCCGCCGGCAGGTCCGGCCGGGCCGCGCGCGCCTCCTCGAGGGCGTACCAGAGCTTGCCCGAGACCAGCAGGACCCCCCGCACCGCGTCGGGGTCCCGCACGGCCGCATCGTCGATCACGGTGCGGAAGTGCCCCTGCGTGAAGTCCAGGACCGGCGAGACGGCTGAGCGGTGCCGCAGCAGGCTCTTCGGGCTCATGATGACGAGCGGCTTGCGGAAGCGCCGGTGCATCTGGCGCCGCAGCGCGTGGAACAGCTGCGCCGGGGTGGTGAGGTTCACGACCTGCAGGTTGCAGCGCGCGCAGAGCTCCAGGAAGCGCTCGAGCCGCGCGCTCGAGTGCTCCGGCCCCTGGCCCTCGTAGCCGTGCGGCAGCAGCAGCGTCAGGCCGGACATGCGCCGCCACTTGGACTCCGCGCTCGCCAGGAACTGGTCCAGGTAGACCTGGGCCACGTTCACGAAGTCGCCGAACTGGGCCTCCCAGACCACCAGTGTCTGGGGATCGGCGGTGCTGTAGCCGTACTCGAAGCCGACGGGGGCCGACTCCGCCAGCGGCGTGTCGAAGATCTCGAAGCGGCCCTGCCCGACAGCCAGGTGCTGCAGCGGGACGTGCAGGCTGCCTTCCTCCGCGTCGTGCAGCACCGCGTGGCGGTGGCTGAAGGTGCCGCGCCCGGTGTCCTGCCCGCTCAGGCGCAGGTGGTGCCCTTCGAGCAGCAGGGTGCCGAGCGCGAGCGCCTCGCCGAGCCCCCAGTCCACTCGGTCCTGCTCCAGCATCTTCAGCCGCTCGGCCGCCAGCGCCGCGATCTTGCGATGCGGATGGAACCCGGGCGGCATCGCGGCGAGCGTGTGCGCCACCTGATCGAGCCGCTCACGCGGCACCGCGGTCTCGGCCGTCCAGTCGACGCCAGCCCACTCGAAGCCCTTCCAGGCGCCGCTCAGCGCCCGCGAGGGCGACGCGGACCGCCCGGCCCGGGCACGCTGGTGGGCGGCCTGGAAGGTTGCCGTGAGCTCACCCCGCAGGGCCTCGAGCCCGGCGTCATCGAGGACACCCTCGCGCTGGAGCCGCTCCGCGTAGAGCCGCGAGACCGTGGGGTGCGCGGCCACCTTCCGGTACATGACCGGCTGCGTGAAGGTCGGGTCGTCCAGCTCGTTGTGTCCGTACTTGCGGAAGCACACCAGGTCCACGAAGACATCGCGCTTGAACCGCTGCCGGTACTCGAGCGCGAGCCGGATGATGTGCACGACTGCTTCGGGGTCGTCGGCGTTCACGTGGAACACCGGCGCGTCCCCGGCCCGCGCCACGTCGGTCGGATAGCGCGAGGTGCGAGCGTCCGCGGGCGACGTGGTGAAACCGATCTGGTTGTTCACGATGACGTGCACCGTGCCGCCCGTGTCGTAGTGCGGGAGCGCGGACATGGCCAGCGTCTCGGTCACAATGCCCTCGCCCGCGAAGGCGGCATCGCCGTGGAGCAGCACCGGCAGGCAGCGCGTCGGTCCGGCGTCGCCCATGCGGTCCTGCTTGGCCCGCACCGCCCCCAGCACGACCGGATTCACGAACTCCAGGTGGCTCGGGTTGAAGTAGAGGTCGAGGTGGACGCAGCCCGAGCCACGCGTGTGGCGGTCGGTCGAATAGCCGAGGTGGTATTTCACGTCGCCGTGCCCCTGCACCTCCTCGGGCAGCTCGGTGGCGTCGAACTCGCGGAAGACGTCCTCGTAGGGCTTGTCCACGAGATTCGCGAGCACGTTGAGGCGCCCGCGGTGCGGCATCCCCAGGACGATCTGCTCCACGCCCGATGCGGCCGCCGCCTCGACCAGCGCGTCCAGCATCGGGATCAACGCGCCGCACCCCTCGAGCGAGAAACGCTTCTGCCCCGGGTAGCGCGTGTTGAGGAACTCCTCGAAGCCGTCCGCCCGCGTCAGCTGCCGCAGGATGAGCAGACGCTCCTCCGGTCCCAGCGCGGGGTGGTTCTGCGCGGGCTCCATGCGCTCCTGCAGCCAGGCGCGGCGCTCCTCATCGGCCAGGCGCATGAACTCGACACCGATGGTGTCGCAATAGGTCCGGCGCAGGGCGGCGATCAGGTCGCGCAGCGGGCCCTGTGCGCCGCCCTTCAACGGTTCCCAGGAGACCACCGTGTCGAGATCGTTCTCGTGGAAACCAAAGGACACCGGGTCGAGCAGGTTCAGGAGCTGCGGGCGGTCGTTCAAGGGATCCAGCCAGGCCGCGAGATGTCCGAAGATGCGATGGTGCTGCACCAGGCCGAAGACCTCACCCGAAGGCTGGCCGGGCACGCCCCCGCCCGTCCGCGGCGGACCCGCCAGCTCGAAACCCGCGAAGAAGATGCCCCAGTCCTCGGGGACCGAACCCGGGTCTTCCCGGTATCGCGCGAAGAGCTCCTCGATGTAGGAGGCACTGGCGCGTTGGATCGCATCGAGCCTGGAGGCCATGGGTCCCTCGATGGCTGCCCCGCAGCCGGTGGCAGGAACGCACATCTTCGGTGCGGAGGCGAGCCGCAGACTACCACGAAGCCCGCGGACCGGACACGTCCGCGCGTGCCGGTCACGCCGCGGCCAGCCGACCCGAGGATGGGCAGGAAGGATGAGATGCGCTGCAGGGTCAGGGCGATTCCACCGAAAGGGATCGTTTGGAATCCCGGCGGGATCCCGGCTACAATTCTCCCGGCCGCCTTTCCATGCACCACGCGCGGGCCCCTTCCTCGCGCTCACGATCCGACACCCTGCGCGGGAGAGGCTCACCGATGCGCCACTGGCTGCTGGTCCCCCTGTTCGCCCTGCTGCTCGTCCCCACCACCAGCATGGCCGCAAAGCGGGCGCTCTTCGACAACACCAAGGCCGAGACCGCGGGCAACGCCGACTGGATCATCGACGACAACCAGCCGGTCCCGGTCCCCGACCAGAGCGGCATCGGTCCGGCCACCCCTCGCACCTACTGGACGGGCGCCATCTCGTCCTGGGGCGTGGACCTGGTGAAGCGCGGCTACACGGTCGCGACCCTGACCTCGACCTATGGCATCACCTACCAGAACGCCGGCAACCCCTACGACCTCTCGAACTACGACGTCTTCATCGTGCCCGAGCCCAACATCCTGTTCACGACCGCGGAGGCCACGGCGATCTTCGACTACGTGCGGGACGGCGGTGGGCTCATCATGGTCGTGGATCACGGGCAGTCCGACCGCAACAACGACGGCTACGACTCCCCCATGATCTGGAATGCCATGGACCCCGGCCGGCTCTTCGGCGTGCGCTGCCAGGTGTATGCCAATGGCGTCCATGAGACCAACGACAACTTCACGCAGACCTCGACCAACGTGAACGCCTCCGCCTCGGATTCGATCACGCGCGGGCCGGTGGGCAACGTCACCGGTTTCGCCTTCCACAACGGGACCTCCTTCACCCTGTACCCGTCGGTGAATCCGACCGTGCGCGGCGAGGTGTGGATGAACGGCCTGTCGCAGACCAGCACCACGGGCCTGATGGCCGCCTCTTCGGTCTACGGCAACGGGCGCTTCGTCATCGCCGGCGACAGCTCACCCGCCGACGACGGCTCGGCCACCCCCGGGAACAGCAGCATCTATGACGGCTGGGGCGAGGCCGGCGCCACCGACAGCACGTTCTTCATGAACGCCACGATCTGGGCGACACGGCGCAGCGTGACCGCCGACGTGACGGCCCCGGCCGTGTCGGTGACCTCGCCCAATGGCGGCGAGACCCGGAAGGCGGGCTCGACGCAGGCCATCACCTGGAGCGCCACCGACGCGGTGGGCGTGACCAGCGTGGACCTGGCCTACTCGACCGACGGCGGCGCGACGTTCCCCAACGCGCTCGCAACCGGCATCGCCAATAGCGGCTCGTGGTCGTGGAGCGTGCCCAACCTGCCGACCGGCACGGCGCGCGTGCGGGTCCTGGCGCGTGACGCGGCGGGCAACCTCGGCCGCGATTCGAGTGCCACCAACTTCACCATCGACCGCTGGACCATCACGGCCTCCGCGGGCGCGGGCGGCAGCATCACCCCCAGCGGCGCCGTGGCTGTGGTCCAGGGCGCGAGCCAGGGCTTCAGCATCGCGCCCGCCACCGGCTACCACGTGCTGGCGCTCACCGTGGATGGCGGCGCGGTGACGCCGGACACGACCTACACCTTCAGCAACGTCACGGGCGCTCACACCATCGCTGCGACGTTCTCGGCCTACGAGTACGCGCTCGCGGTGAGCACGGTCGGCGGCGGGACGGTCATGAAGAGCCCGGACCAGTCGAGTTACGCCTATGGCACGAGCGTCCAACTGGACGCCCTGCCCGGGGCCGGCTGGGCGTTCGCGGGCTGGAGCGGTGACACCACCAGCAGCGCCGACACGGTGACCGTGACCATCCTTGCCAGCAAGGCCCTGACGGCGACGTTCGTGGACGTGGCACAGCCCTCGGTGGTCCTGACCTCGCCGGTGGGCGGCGAAGTCTGGGCAGGGGGCGCGATGCACCCCATCACCTGGACGGCGAGCGATAACGCTGCGGTGGACTCGGTGGACGTGGACTATTCGCTCTCGGGCCCGGCGGGCCCCTGGGCGCCGGTCGCGCGAGGTCTCGCCAACTCGGGCTCGTACGACTGGGTTCTGCCGCTCCAGGTGAGCGACAACGCGCTGGTGCGCGTGACCGCGTACGACGCTGCGCTCAACGCCGGGAGCGCGCAGAGCGACAGCCTGTTCCACCTGGTGGATCCGACCACCGGGGTGGGGAGCGACGGGCCGGGCCCGCTGGCGCTGGCGCGTCCGCAACCGAACCCCAGCCGGGGCACGACGCTGCTGCGTTTCTCGCTGCCGGCGGCGGGACACGCGAGGCTGGAGATCGTGGACGTCACCGGACGGCGCATGGGAGGCTTCGAGGGCGAGTTCTCCGCCGGGGTGCAGACCTGGCGCTGGGACGGACGCGGTGCGGACGGCGGCGCTTCCGGCGCCGGGCTCTACTTCGCGCGACTGGTCACCCCCTGGGGCACCCGCACCGAAAGGCTGGTGCGGCTGAGGTGACGTGACGGCCCGCTGACTCCGGCGGAAGCCCCTTCGCAGGGGAAGCACTTCTGCGAGGGGAGCGGCTGCTGGTAACCGAAGTCTCCCGGCGGTATAAAGGTGTCGGAAGCAACCCCCGCCTCATCTCAAGGGCCAGGTCCACCCATCCCCATCCGCGGGAGGTCCACTTCATGGCTTCGTGGCGTCGTCCGGTCGCGCCTGTCCTCGCCTGCCTCGCGCTGGCGGCATTCCTCGCCCCGCTGGCCGGCGCCCAGGACTACTTCGGCCAGAACAAGGTCCGCTACCAGTCCTTCGATTTCCAGGTGCTCCGCACCGAGCACTTCGACATCTACTACTATTCGGAGACGAAGGAGGTCGTGCCCGAGGCCGCCCGCATGGCGGAGCGCTGGTACGCGCGGATCTCGAAGGCCCTGCAGCACGACCTCACCCGCCGCCAGCCTCTTGTCCTCTACGCCAGCCATCCGGCCTTCGAGCAGACCAACGCCATCTACGGCGACCTGGGCGAAGGCGTGGGTGGGGTGACCGAAGCCCTCAAGCGCCGCATCGTCGTGCCCTTCGCCGGCCCGCTCGCCGAGACCGATCACGTCATCGGCCACGAACTGGTGCATGCGTTCCAGTACGACATCATCGGCCAGGGCCGCTCGCAGAGCATGGGGCTCATGACGGCGTCGCGGCTGCCCCTGTGGTTCATGGAAGGCATGGCCGAGTACCTGACCCTGGGCGCGAACGACCCGCACACCGCGATGTGGATGCGCGACGCGGCCCAGGTCAGAAAGCTCCCGAACTACGGCCGGCTCGAGGACTCGCGCTACTTCCCCTACCGCTTCGGCCAGTCGCTCTGGGCCTACCTGACCGGCCGCTTCGGCGAGGACGTCCTCGCCCGCGTGCTCAAGGCCGCGGGCCGATCGGGCGACGTCCGCCAGGCGCTGCAGGGCACGCTCGGCGTGCCGGCCGACTCGGTCATCATGGGCTGGCACCGGACCCTGCGCGACTGGGAGGACCCGCTCGTCCGCCGCACCGAACCGACCCGGAAGGCCGCCACTCCGCTCGTGATCACGAAGCACGGCATCGGCCGCATGAACCTGGGCCCCGCGCTCTCCCCCGACGGCCGGCAGCTGGTCTTCTTCTCGGAGCGCGGCCAACTCTCGATCGAGATGTACCTCGCGGACGCGGCGAGCGGGAAGGTGCTGCGGGCGATCACCCGCAGCGCCGTGGACCTGGAGATGCAGAACCTCGGCTTCATCAACTCCGGCGGTGAGTGGAGCCCCGACGGCAGACGGTTCGCCTTCTCCACCGTGAGCCGTGGCCGCCCCGCGCTCGCCGTGATGGACGTGGCGAGCGGCCGCATCGTGCGGCGGGTGCCCTTCCCGGACCTCGGCGAGGTCTTCCGTCCGACCTGGTCTCCCGACGGCCGGCGCATCGCTTTCTCCGCGCTCGGCCGGGGCGTGACGGATCTCTGGGTCCTCGACCTCGAGAGCGGCTCGACGCGCCGTCTCACGAACGACGACTGGGCCGACCTGCAGCCGGCGTGGTCCCCCGACGGAAAGAGCATCGCGTTCGTAACCGACCGCTTCGGCCCGACGCCGGAAGGCTCTCTCTACGGCGGATACCGCCTTGCGCTCATCGACCCGGAGACCGGTGCGATCCGCGCGCTCGAGACCTTCGCGACCGGCAAGAGCATCAATCCCCAGTGGACTCCCGACGGGCGCGGCCTGTGCTTCATCGGCGCCCCCGACGGGATCTCCAACCTCTACCGGCTCGACCTCGAGGGCGGGCACATCGAGCCGCTCACCAACCTGCTCACCGGCGTATCGGGCCTCACGCACCTCAGCCCAGCCCTCACGGTCGCGCGCCAGTCCGGCCAGATCGTCTTCAGCGCCTACGACAGCGGCAACTTCGAGCTCTTCCGCCTCGACGAGGCGCGCCGCTCCGGCGGGATCCCGCGCGACTCGCTGCCCCCCGCGCTGCTCGCCGTGCGTGACTCGCTTCCCGCCGCGCCGGTCACCGTGCGCGATTCGCTGCCGGCGGCGTCCGTGGCCGGCCCCGACTCCCTTGCGGCGGGAGGTGGAGCCGAGCGCGACTCGAGCTGGACCGCCCCTGCGACCCTGCCGCCTTCGCCGCGGGCCCGCGCGGCCTGGATGGACTCGTCGCGCACCGGGGTCGCCGCCGTGGACACCATGCGCTTCTCGTCCTCACGCTACCGTCCGCGACTCTCGCTCGACTACATCTCCCAGCCGAGCCTGGGCGTGTCGGCCGGCACCTCGGGGGTCGGCGTGGGTGGCGGAGCGGGGCTCTACTGGAGCGACATGCTCGGCGACCACGAGCTGGTGACCCTGCTCCAGGTCGCGAACGTGGGCGGCAACGTCCTGAACAACACGGCCGCCGCCGCTGCCTACCAGGACCTGCGCTCACGCTGGAACTGGGGGCTGCAGGCGAGCCAGATCCCCTATATCACGCAGGCCTACTCCGTCACGGACGCCTTCCTGGGCGACCAGCCCGTGGTGCGCGAGCAGGAGTACCTCTTCTGGCAGATCGAGCGCGCACTGATGGGCAGCGTCTCCTACCCGTTCAGCCGCTTCTCGCGCGTGGAGTTCTCGGCCGGGGCGCGCAACATCTCCTTCGCGAGCCGGGTCAGGACGCGCACCTACAGCCCCGATGGCGGCACGCTGCTCGGGGACGTGTCCACGAACAACCCGTACGGCACCCCGCCCTCCCTCACGCTCGCGGGTGGCGGGGTCGCGCTGGTCCACGACAGCGGCGTCTTCGGCGGCACCAGCCCGATCATGGGTCAGCGCTACCGCTTCGAGGTCACAGGGCTCGGGGGCAACATCAACTATCACGACGTGCTCACCGACTACCGGCGTTACGTGCGACTGGGTCGCTCCTTCATCCTGGCAGGACGGGCGCTCCACTACGGCCGCTACGGCCCCGGCGCCGAGGACCTCCGGCTTTCGCCGCTCTTCCTCGGGGACCCGTGGCTGATGCGTGGGTACGACTACTCGTCCTTCAGCCCCAAGCTGAATGCCGAGGACGAGGCTGCGACCCGGAGCTTCGAGCGCATGTTCGGCAGCCGGCTCGCCGTGGCCAACCTCGAGCTGCGGGTGCCGCTGCTCGGGGCCCTCGGGCTCTACCCCACTCCGGCCGTGCCGCCCATCGAGACCGCGATCTTCTTCGATGCCGGCGCGGCGTGGACGCAGGGCTTCAGCCCCGCCTTCCTCGGCCGGCACCACAACACCGTGACGAGCTACGGCCTCACCTTCCGCGCCAACTTGTTCGGATTCGCGATCGGCGAAGCCGACCTCGTCCACCCCAACGACCGGCCCGGCCAGGGCTGGTACTGGGAACTCTCGCTCCAGCCCGGCTTCTGAGCCATCTGCCGAGCCCACGACGCTCGCGGCGAGGCCCCGCTCCCGGCAGGGAACGGGGCCTTGCTGCTGGCACGGGGGAAGGGCCCGGCCGCTACTCGAGCTTCGCCGCCATGGTGATCTTCGCCGCCTGGAGCAGGCGCGAGATCGGGCAGCCTTGCTTGGCGGCAGCCGCGGCCTGCTCGAAGGCCGCGGCCGCCGCCCCGGGGACACGCGCCGTCACTTCGAGGTGGATGGCCGTCACCGTCGGGCCCGTCGGGAGCATCTCGAGCGTCACAGCTGCCGTGGTGCGGATGCTCTCGGGGGCGAGACCCGCCTTGCCCAGCTCGGCCGAGAGCGCCATCGAGAAGCAGCCCGCGTGGGCCGCGGCGATCAACTCCTCGGGGTTCGTGCCCGGGTCGCTCTCGAAGCGCTTGCGGAAGTCGTAGGCCAGGTCGTGGAAGGCCCGGCTCTCGCCCGAGATGGTGCCCTTGCCGTCCTTCAGTCCGCCATTCCACACCGCCGTCGCCTTGCGCTGCATGATCCCTCCTGGTTCGTGGGGGAGGTTGGGATGCTCCCGGGGGCCGCGACGATTCAGGCGTAGGGGGATTCGCGGGACTCCGAGCCGCGGAAGTAGGGGTTCGCCCCGCCGGTGTGGTCGGTCACGTCCACCACCTCCTTCACTTCGGGGAGGGCCTCGCGGATGCGGGCCTCGATGCCCCGCTTGAGCGTGACGTGCGCCATGCCGCAACCCTGGCAGCCACCACCGAGTTCGACGTGGGCCACGCCCTCCCTCAGTTCCAGCAGGTGCACGAACCCACCGTGCGAGGCCAGGGCCGGGTTGATCTCCTCGTCGATGAGTCGCTGCACCGCGGTCGCCAGCGGGTCGCTCCAGAGCGGATTGGGGTTGTCGATCTTGAATCCGCTCTGCGACGGGGCCTCGACGTAGTCCACCGCGGTGCCGGCCAGGTGGGGAGCGCTGCGCGCGTCCACCACGATCTGGAAGCCGCCCGCGTCGGCCAGCTCATCGCCGGGCTCGCGCTCCTCCGGCTTCACGAAAGCCAGCCGGTACTGGAACACCCCGCCCATGCGGCCGCTGATGGAGAAGCGCAGGGCCGAGCCCCGCCGACCCTCACCCGCCAGCAGCTCGAGCACCTTCCCGCGCGCAGCTTCGGTGAACGTGATCATGGCTTCCCCGGTGGTGCAGGACCCGCTTCCAGACTCCAGAATCCACTCTAGCCCGGACGATTCACGAAACGCCAGCGATCGTCCGGGCTCCAGGCGGGCGTCCGGCAGGGCGCAGATCCCGGCCCTGACCCGATCGTCCCCGCACCTGTCGTGTCCGGCCCACCCGGCGCACTCACCCGGCGGCGGGCGCTCCGGGAGACTGACAGCCCGAGCCATCGGCCTGACAGGTTGGCAGCGGAGGGGCCCGGCGCCTCCGCACGGCACCGCCGGGAACCCGGCTAAGGTGCGTGGTTTGGGGCATCCGGAAGCAGGATCGCCGGGCATCCGGCCGCCGATGGGTCGCGGCAGGGCTGGCACGAACCATGCGCCAGTATCCGGTCTTCCATGAGCGGAGTGTCCTTCGCCAGCCGGATCGGAGCGGTCGAAAGGCCGCTCAGGCGATGGCGAGGATCGGGGACCGGGAGGTGCGGCATGCGTGACGATCAGGTCGAGGGCGATCTCCAGCGCGAGCACGGCGTGCCATCCCGTGTGACGGCCGCCGACTCGACCGTCGCGAACCCGACGGGCTCCTCGAAGCGCGCCCGTCCGGTCTACCAGGACATGGTAGCGCCCTGCAACGCGGCCTGCCCGGTGGGCATGGACGTCGAGGGCGCCATGAACCTGATGCGCCAGGGCAGGGTCGTGGAGGCCCGCGACCTGCTGTTGCGCGAGAACCCGATGCCGGCGGTGACCGGCAGGGTCTGCGATCATCGCTGCCAGACCTCCTGCAACCGCGCGTTCTTCGACGATGCCGTGAACATCCACGCCGTCGAGCGCATGCTGGGCGATCTCGAGCCCGAGGTCCGCGCGGCCGTCCCGGCGCGCACCCGCACGGAGAAGGTGGCCATCGTGGGCTCGGGCCCGGCCGGCCTGGCCTGCGCCTACCACCTCGCCCGTCTCGGCTACGCGGTCCACGTCTTCGAAGCGGAGCCCGAACCGGGCGGGGCACTGCGCTACGGCATCCCCGAGTACCACCTGCCCCGCGAGGTGCTGGCGAGAGAGATCGAGCGCATCCGCTCGCAGGGGGTCGAGTTCCGATGCGGTGTGCGCGTGGGCGGCGACCTCTCGTGGAAGGAACTGGAGTCGTACGACGCCATCTTCCTCGCGAGCGGGGCGCGCCTGAACCGGCCGCTCGAGCTCGCCGGCCAGGACCCCGCCGACGTCCGGCCCGGTCTGGCGTTCCTGCGCGAGGCGAAGGCCGGCGACCGCGGCACCGTCGGGCGCCGGGTGGTCGTGGTCGGCGGCACGGACACCGCGGTGGACTGCGCCCGCGCCGCGCTGAGGCTCGGGGCCGAACCGGTGGTCCTCTGCCAGGGCACGCGCGCCGACCTCTCGGCCAGCACGGAGGCCTTCGACGAGGCCATCCGCGAAGGTGTGCGCTTCGAGTTCCAGGTGTGGCCGGTGGCCGTGCAGATCTCCGAGCACGCCGAGCAGGAGGAGGCGATCGAGGCCATCCGGGCCATGTACGTCGAGAGCGAGGGAGACCGGCCCAGGAAGCGCCTGGTGGGCGTCGAGTGCGTGCGCATGCGCGCCGGCGAGACCGGC
>JANXPZ010000123.1 GCA_025357055.1 Candidatus Eiseniibacteriota bacterium
GAGAAATACCAGTCGCGCTCGCACGCGGTGCAGGCACCGATGTCTTCGAAGGCTTCCGGGGGGAGTCCCGCCTCCAGCATCTGGGCGCGGGCCACGCCGGGCAGATCGAGATGCAGACGGCCATCCACGGTCCTCACGGCCGCGGCCGGGAAGCGCCGCGCGACGTCGGGGCCGATCTCATAGCAGCAGGCGCGGATGCAGGGCCCGAGGGCCACGTGCACCGCGCGCGCCGGCACGCCGGCGGCATCACAGAGAGCGTGCAGGGTGGCCGCGGGGAGGCCCGCCGCCGCGCCACGCCAGCCGGCATGCGCGGCGGCGACGGCACCCGGGGTGGAGTACAGCAGGCTCATGCAGTCGGCGGTCGCGACGGCAAGGGTGATGCCGCGCGTGAGGGTCAGCAGGGCGTCGCATCCGGGCTCGTGCCCGGCGCGCGTGACAGTACGAATGTCGTTCCCGTGGATCTGGCCAGCGGTGACGAGGCCCGCGGGATCGAGTCCGTGGCTCTCGAGCAGGCGGCGGCGGTTCTCGAGCACGGACTCGGGGCGATCGCCGCAGGAGAGCCCGAGGTCGAGGGTGTCCCAGGGCGGTCCGCTCACCCCGCCCTGGCGGGTGGAGAAGGCGAGCACGCAGGCCGGGTCCGCGGGGGCGGGGCCCCAGCTGGGCACGGCCGCAGAGCGATCGAGGGTCCACATCACAGGTCCGCACGCTAGTGAAGGGCGCACGGCAGCGTCAAGGCGGCGGTCACGAAGGGAGTGTTCCGGATGAACGAGTTCAGGTGGCGGACCGTGGCGTCGGTGGTGGCGATGTCGGCGATGGCCGCGTGGGTCGCGGGCGCCCAGGTTGCGGCGCGGGCGCCGCAGGCGCCGGCAGCGCCTCCCGCGGTCGCGACCGTGGGCGCCCTGCGCATCCCCCAGGCCGAGCTCGAGCAGCGCTCGCAGCTGGCGATCTCGGAGTACAAGAGCCGCACCGGCAGCGACCTGCCGCCCGAGGTCAGGCCCCTCATGCGCCGGCAACTCCTTGAGAGCCTCGTCCGCCGCGACCTGCTCATCCTGGAGGCGCAGCGACGCGGCGTGATCGGCAGCGAGCAGGAGGCCGAGGCCCAGATCAAGAAGGACCCTTTCTTCCAGGCCAATGGGCGCTTCGACGCCGCGCGATACGAGCAGGTGCGCCTGCAGAACCCGGCCGTCCTGGCGACCACGCTGCAGAGCATGCGCGCGAACCTCGGGGCCCGGGACCTCCTGAAGCGCGTGCAGGAGGAGAGGGGACCGAGCGAGGCCACGGTGCGCGCCCGGGCCAGCCGCGCGCTCACCCGCGCCTCCATCGACTACCTCGCCCTGCGCCGCCCCGATTTCGGCGACAGCCAGAACGAGCCGCGCGAGAGCGAAGTGCTCGATCACTACCGGGAGCATGCAGCCGACTTCCACCAGCCGGCGCGCGCGGTCCTCTCCGCCGTCTTCGTGGACCAGCCCGCGCTCTCTGACGCGCAGGCCGCGGACCGCTCGGCGGCCTCGGCCTGGAACTCCCTCATGAAGCAGCGCGCCGACAGCATCCTCGCCGCGGTCGCCAGGGGTGCGACGCTCGAGGAGGCCTCCGTGGCGCTGGGCGGCCCCCGCGCGAACCAGGTCGTGGTGCCCGGCAACTTCCCGGGTTACTGGCAGGGCGGTCCCGCGACCAACGCGGCCCTCTTCGCCGCCTCGCCCGGCACCGTCCTGCCCCAGCCGGTGCCCGCGCAGAAGGGCTGGCTCGTGGTGCGCGTGGACGAGGTCAGGCCCGCCCACACGCTCCCGCTGAAGGACGCCGCTCCCGACATCCGCTCGCGGCTGCGCTCCGCGCGGAGCGCGACGCGTGAGCAGCGTGAACTGCGGGCGCTCTACGACGGGCTGCGCGACAGCTTGAAGGTGACCGCCTACCGGTTGCGCTACGCCGTCGCCGATACCGCCGCCCTCGTTTCCGGGCAGCCGACCGCGGCGGAGATCGACCGCTATTACCGCGGCCATCTCGCCGACTATTCCTCGTTCAGCAGCCGCACGGGTGGCGTGGTGGCGAAGAGCCTCGACGAGGTGCGGGGGGACGTGCAGTCCCGGCTGCTGAGCGAGCGCCGGTTCGAGCAGTCACGCGCCCTCGCCAGCCAGCTGGTCGAGGTCTGGGCCCGCGGACGCCGGGATGCCGCGCTGGAGAGGCGGCTGTCCCTGGGGGATGTCGGCCCGCTCGTCCGTGGCCTGCCGGTGGACAGCGGGTCCGTGGGACGGCTGCTGGGCGATTCGCTGGCGCAGCGCGCGGGCGCGCTCGGGCCCGGGCTTGCCCGTTCGACCAGGGGCTGGGTCGCCTTCGACGTCTACCAGGAGGTGCCCGGCTACGTGCCGTCGTTCGAGCAGTCCCGGCAGGAACTCGTCAGGCGTCGTACCGCGCTGCAGCTCCGGGAGGACGCGGAAGGCGCCCGCCGGCTCTTCGACTCGTTGCCGCAGCGCTTCACCGGTGGACCTGTCATCCACTACACGCGTGCCTTCGTGCCCGTCCCGAGCCCGCTCAGCATCCACCTCACACGGGCGGAGGTCGAGCGCTACCACCGCGATCACATGGACCGCTTCTCGGCGCCTGAACTGGTGCGCGCGAGCCACATCCTCATCAGCCCGCGCGATTCCACGCCGAAGGCGGACGCCGAGGCGAGGGCCCGGGCCGACAGCCTGCTCGAGCGGCTGCGCGAAGGCGAGGACTTCGCGGAGCTCGCGACCCGGGTGACCGATGATCCCGCCACGAAGGAGAATGGCGGCGATCTCGGCCTGTTCGGGCGGGGCGCCATGCTCCCCGAGGTGGAGCGCGCCGCGTTCGCGATGCGTCCCGGAGATTTGAGCCCCGCGCCGGTATGGAGCCCGGTGGGCTACCACCTCATCAAGGCGCGGGAGTACGTGCCGATGGTCGCCGAGCCCCTTTCACACATCTATTCCGACGTCGCGGAGATGGCGGCCGAGGATAAGGCCGACACCGTGGCGATGCAGCGTGTCGACAGCCTGCTGCGCGTCCTGAAGAACGCCGGCCAGGCGCGGGAGGCGGCCAGGCGCCTGGATCTCGCGACGTACTCCTACGGGCACACCCGCGGCGACTTCAGCAACTACCCGCCGACCCTCCAACCGTACTTCCGGCAACTCGAGACGCTCAGGAGCGGGCAGATCCTCGCGCTCCGTCCCAAGATCGGGGGGATGGGCTACCCGGTGACCTGGGTGGACAGCATCTCGGCGCCCGCTCCGTCGACCTGGGACAATGCGCGTGACCGGGCCCTCGAGGCCTATCGCGCGAACGCGGGACTGCGTGCCCTTGCGGCCAAGCGCGTCGAGCTGGATTCGTTGATGCAGGCCGGCTGGTCCTTCGACAGCGTCGGCGTGCTCTGGGGAGGGCTCCGGCAGGTCAAGGGCATCGCTCCCGGTCAGGCCATCCTCGGGGTCGGCACGAGTGGGGCGGTGGACACGCTGTTGTTCGGGCTCCGCGGGAACGACGGGCTCTCGCCCGGCGTCCTCAGCGATTGGATGACGCTGCCGGCGGGGATCCTTCGCCTGCGCACGAGCCAACTCATCCCGCCGGAGGCGGGCGCCCTCACCACCCGCGTGGAGAACGAGCGCCGGCAGGAGACCGAGCGGGCGCTGGTCGGCTACTTCGAGGAACTGAAGAAGCGCTACCCGGTGCGGATCCTGGACCGCACACTTCGCGACCTTTCATTGCCCCTGCCAGCCGCGCGCTGACCTGCGGAGCGGGCCCCTGCTCGGCGGGGGCCCGCTCCGGCTGAGCCTGCAGCCACCCGGGCGATCGCGCTCGACTGCCGCCGCCAGCCGTCGAATTCGCAACCCCCCCCGGCTCCACATCGTGCGCGATGCCCGGCGGGGCTGGCGCTGCCCCGGCGGAAAGCGCGGCCGGACCGCGGCCACGGCGCAAATCGCGCATGGTATGGTCCCTGCACTGGTCGGGTCGGCCCTGGGCCAGGAGCTTCCCGTGACCCTCTCCGCGACGACTTCCCATGACTCTTCCCCCCGGCGGGTGGTGCTGGTCGACTTCGACTGGCGCGACGCCGACCTGTTGCCCGAGCTGCTCGCGCGGCCCGGGATCTCGGTGCGCCTGGTGGCGGGGCAGAAGAGCGACGGCGCGGGCCTGAAGATGGCCGAGCTCTGCGAACTGCCGCGCACCACCGATCTCGCCGACCTGACCCGGGAGATCTTCGACCTGGCCGTGGTGAGCGAGCGGAGCCCGCGGCGCACGCAGATCGAGGGACTTCTGCTCGCGCTGGGCACTCCCTGCGTATCACCCGAGAGCCTGTTGCGCGGGACCGACCTGACGCACGCCAATACGCCGGCGGTCGAGGCTCCGCTCGCGCTGCACGCGATCGCGTTCGAGAACGCGCTCGGCGGGGCGGACTTCGACGCCCTGATCGAGCAGGCGCTGCCGGACATCGGCGATGGCGCGCCCGCCACGCCCCGGTCCGTGACGCCCGCCGGGCGCTCCGAACTGCGCGTCCCGAGCCTCGCGGAGTTCCCCTCGCTCGAGGATCGGCAGGGGCTCGAGCGCGCGCTCGCGGACCTGGCCAGCGGCACGGGGGCGCAGGCCGCCGAGCTGCGCGCCGGCCGCTCGGGGGACGTCAGGCTGCTGGCACGCGTGGGTGAAGAGGACCCGCTCCTCGCGGGGCTGATCGACCTGGCCCTGAGCGAGAACGCACCGCAGGTGATCACCCGGCTCACGGGGCCGCAGGAGGGCAAGGCGTGGGGCGCGTGGCCGTTCCGCACCACGCGCAGCCGCGGCGTGATCGCGGCCGCGGCCATCGACCCGGCCTCGGGCTGGACGACCTGGCAGCAGACCGTCGAGGGACTCCGCCAGGCCTGGGACCTGCGCGACCGCGAACAGGCGGCCCCGGCGTTCCCGCTCGTGCCGGGCGACGCCCACGGCTGGCTCGACCTCGAGGACTTCCGCACGGCGATCTCGCTCGCGGTCGCACGGAACCTGCGCGATGGACTGTCCTTCGCGGTGCACCGCTTCGAACTCGCGAGCCGGCCCGAGGCGCTCGGTCTGCTGTGCGAGCGGCTCCCGGCCCAGCTGCGCGACACGGATCGCCTGTTCCGCCCGGAGCAGGGCACCGTGCTGCTGCTGACGACCTGTTCCCTGGAGACCTTCGAGCCGGTGCGGCGGCGGATCACCACGCTCTGGGAGACGGTCTGGCAGGAGAGCGGGGGCCCCGCGCCGGCCCCGGGGTTCGTCGAGAGTCGCACCGAGGTCTCGGAGCCCGCCGAGGCGGAGCAGTTCCTCGCCGCCACCGGCCGCTGGCTGCCCCAGTAGGATCCGCTCCCGGCGGCTCTGAACTGCTGCGCGGTCATGGCCGACGACCGTCTGCCGTGGAGCCCGTCGGACCGGCCCGCGATCCACTCACCGCGGACTTATCCACACCTCTTTCTTGACCCGGCTTCCCGGCGTCGGGTATTGCTCCGCTCCCAAACGCGGAGGCCCGATGGCAGGTTCCATCCGGCGGCTGCCGCCCGAGACCGCGTCGCGCATCGCGGCGGGAGAGGTCATCGAGCGGCCGCTTTCGGCCCTCAAGGAGATCCTCGAGAACGCTCTCGACTCTGGAGCGCGCTCCGTCGAGGTGCGCGTGGAGCGGGCTCTCGACCATCTCTTCGCGGTGGCCGACGATGGCACGGGCATCCGGGCGGATGAGCTGGACCTGGCGCTGGAGCGCCACGCGACCAGCAAGCTCGCGAGCCTCGAAGACCTCGACCGGCTGGCCTCGCTGGGATTCCGTGGGGAAGCCCTGCCCAGCATCGCGGCGGTGAGCCGGCTCCGGTTGACCAGCCGCCCCGCGGGGGCCGAGGCCGCTGCGTTCGTCGCGCTCGAGGGCGGCGCCGCCACCGACCGCGGCACCGCCGCCCGCGCGCCGGGCACCACGGTCGAGGTCGCAGACCTCTTCTTCAACACGCCGGCGCGGCGCAAGTTCCTCACCTCACCCACGAGCGAGCTGCGCGCGGCGCTGCGCCTGCTCGAGGCCTACGCCCTGGCCTTTCCGCAGGTCGGCTTCCGGCTGGTCGTGGACGGCAAGGAGCGCCTGCAGTGGCCCGCCGTGCCGGGGACGGGACTCACGGCCCGGCGCGACCGCGCCTCCGAGCTCTGGGGGGCGCGCCATGCCACGCAGCTGCTCGAGGTGGAGGCAGAGCGCGAGGGCGTGAAGATCGAGGCGCTGCTGGGGCTCCCGGAACATGCTCGAGCCACGCGCGAGGGGCAGATCTACGTCGTGAACGGGCGCTGGATCCAGAGCCCGATGCTGGGGGCGGCGCTGCGCCAGGCCTACGGGAACCTGCTCCCGCCGGGACGCTTCCCCGCGGCGACGCTCTGGCTCACGGTGCCGCCCGAGCGCCTGGACGTGAACGTGCATCCGACCAAGCGCGAGGTGCGCTTCGCGGACGAGGACCGGGTCTTCTCGCTGGTGAGCGCGGCCTGCACGCGCCCGCTCTCGCAGATCGCGCCTCCCTTCACCGTCGTGACCGGTGGCGCGCGGGAGACCGGGGCGTATCCAGCCTGGACCGAGCGAGTGCGCGAGGGGCCGCCGGAGCAGACCTACCTCGGCCTTGAGCTGCCCGGGCCCCCGGCGCCGGCCAGGCCGGCCACCGCGCCGGCCACCGGAGCGGAGCCGGAGCTCTGGCAGCTCCACCAGACCTACGTGCTGGCGCCGGTGCGGGGCGGGCTCGTGATCATCGACCAGCACGCCGCGCACGAGCGCATCCTCTACGAAGAGGCGCTGGCGCGCCTGCAGGGCGAACACGGAGTCGCGCAGCAGTTGCTGTTCCCGGCGCTCGTGGACCTCACGAACGATCAGTTCGAGCTGCTCCTGGAGCTGGGCCCGTACCTCAAGCAGCTGGGCTGGGACCTCTCTCTCCTGGGTCCGCCCACCGTGGTGATCCAGGGCGTGCCCTCGGGCCTGCGTCACGAGCGTCCCGGGCAGCTGCTTCAGGACGTGCTCGACGGCATGAACGAGAGCACAGGGCGCGCTCCCGACGAGGACCTCTCGCACCGGCTGGCCGCATCCTGGGCCTGCCACGCGGCGTCCCGCGCGGGCGACCCGTTGAGCCAGGAGGAGATGCGCTCGCTCGTGGACCGGCTCTTCGCCACCTCGCGGCCGCACGGTGACCCGCACGGACGCGTGACCTTCGTGCGCCTCGACCTCGACGAACTGCACCGGCGCTTCGGCCGGGCCTGAGCCTGGACGATCCGTGAGCCCGCCGCGGGTCATCGCGGTCGTCGGCGCGACCGCCACGGGCAAGACCGAACTCGGCGAGGCGCTGGCCAGGGCGCTCGACGGCGAGGTGGTCTGCGCCGACTCTCGCCAGGTCTTCCGCGAGCTGGAGATCGGCACGGGCAAGCCCGCGCCCGCCGACCGCGCAGCGCGGCCGCACCATCTCTTCGACGCGCTCGAGCTCGGGGAGCGCCCCAGCGCGGGCTGGTACGCGAAGACGGCCGGCGCGGTCTGCAGCGCCATCCACTCGCGCGGCCGAACGCCAGTGCTGGTCGGTGGATCGGGGCTCTGGCTGCGGGCCGCCCAGCAAGGCCTCTCGGGCGAGCCGCCGCACGATGCGGAAGCGCGCGCAAGGATCCAGGCGGAGCTCGAGCGCGTCGGACCGGAGGTGCTGCACGAGCGGCTGGCGCTTCTCGACCCGGCCACTGCTGCGCGCCTGAAGCCCCGCGACCGGCAGCGCATCACCCGCGCGCTCGAGGTGCAAGAGGTGAGCGGACGACCGCTCTCGTGGTGGCACGAACGCCAGGGCGAACCTGCCGTGACGGGGGAGTGGCGCGTCTTCGAATCGACCTTCGAGCCGGCGGCCCTCGACGAGCGCATCGCCCGCCGGACGCGCTGGATGTTCGACTCGGGGCTCATCGAGGAGACCCGGGCACTCGTCGCGGCGGGGAAGGAAGCACCACTGCGGGCGCTGCGCGCGGTGGGCTACGACGAAGCCCTCGACCTGCTCGCCGGACGGATCACCCGTGCCCAGGCCGAGGAGCGAACGAACCTGCGCACCCGGCAGCTGGCCAAGCGCCAGCGCACCTGGTTCCGCCACCAGATCGAAGCGGTGAGGCTGGGCTCCGGGGCTTCCAGCCCGGAGGACCGGCTCGTCGCCGTCGTCGCGTCGTTGCGGGCCTGACGTGGAGTTCCTCGCGCGTGTCCCGACCCTCCCAGCCCGGTTGACAGCATCGCTTTCCCGCACTAACTTCGCACGCGGCTTGAAGCGAACCTCGTATGGGCGGGCATAGCTCAGTTGGTAGAGCGCGAGCTTCCCAAGCTTGAGGTCGCGGGTTCGACCCCCGTTGCCCGCTCCATTTCATCCTGGCCTCAGGCGCGCTGGCGCGGGTGGACGATCCCGTCGGCGCGTCGAGTGTTCTGAGGAGGCTTCCCTGGCCGCACCCGTGACCCGACAGCCGATCGTCGCCATCATCGGCCGCCCGAACGTCGGCAAGTCGACGTTCTTCAACCGCGTCCTCGGCGAGCGCCGCGCGGTGGTCCACGACCGGCCCGGGATCACCCGCGACCGCAATACCGCGCAGGCCGAGTGGTCGGGGTACACCTTCCTGCTCGTGGACACCGGCGGGTTCCTGCCCGGCGCGGCCGAGGGGCGCGACGCCCGCGTGCGGCGCCAGGCCGAGATCGCCATCGAGCTGGCCGATGCGGTGATCTTCATGGTGGACGTCAAGACCGGCGTGACGGACCTCGACGTCGCCATCGCCCGCGACCTGCGGCGGCGCCAGGTGAAGAGCCTGCTGGTCGTCAACAAGGTGGACAAGCCGGGCGACCTCGGCACTCATGACTTCCACCGCCTGGGGCTCAGCGTGCCGCACCCGGTGTCCTCGGAGAACGGGTTCGGCATCGGCGACCTGCTCGACGAGGTGGTCGCGCTCCTGCCCGGCCGTTCCGAAGACGTGCCCGCGCCGGGCACGCGGGTCGCCATCGTGGGGCGTCCCAACGTCGGCAAGTCCTCGATCGTCAACATGCTGCTGCGCGAGGACCGCGTCCTGGTCGAGCCCCTGGCCGGCACCACCATGGACGCCATCGACACGGAGTGGCAGACCCCCGCCGGCACGTTCACGCTGATCGACACGGCCGGCATCCGGCGCGAGTCGCGCTACCAGGACGAGGCCGAGTTCTATGCCGTGGTGCGGGCGCTGAACGCCATGCAGCGCGCGGACGTCGCCTGCCTGGTGCTGGACGCCACGCAGGGGTTCCTCAAGCAGGAGGCCCGGCTCGCCCACAACGCCCTCGACGCGGGCTGCGCGCTCCTGCTCATCTACAACAAGTGGGATCTGATCGAGGGCCGCCAGGAAGCCTGGAAGCGCATGACGCTGGAGCGGGCCGAGCGCTATCCCACGCTCGCGGACCTGCCGGCAGTGCCGGTGTCGGCCACGGAGAAGATCAATCTCGGGCGGCTCCCGAAGCTCATCCTGCAGCGCGTCGAGGAGCACTCGCGCAAGATCCCGACCCGCGCGCTCAACGACTGGCTGGAGGCCGTGCAGAGGCTCCGCGGCGTGCCCTCCACCGGGGGCGGGCTCATCCCGAAGCTGTATTACATCGCGCAGACCGGCTCCGGACCGCCCCAGTTCACCCTCTTCGTGAACCACCCGCAGCGGCTCAACGACAACTATCGCCGCTTCCTCTGGCTGCGCTTCGCGGAGCATTTCGGCTTCCACGGCACGCCGTTGAAGATGCGCGTGCGCAAGAGCGAGTAGCGCGGTGCTGGCGGCCCTGCTGCTCTGCGTCGCCATCGCCTACCTGAGCGGCTCGCTGCCCTGGGGCCTGTGGGTGGGGCGGCTCGCGCGCGGCGTGGACGTCCGCGCGATGGGCTCCGGCAACCTCGGGGCCACGAACGTCTACCGCTCGCTCGGCCCCGCACTCGGCATCCTCACGCTCTTCCTGGACATCGCGAAGGGCGCCCTGCCGGTCTGGCTGCTGCCCCACGCCGCCATCGCGGCAGGCTTCCCCGGCGGCCCCGAGTGGTGCCGGCTGGCCGTGGGCTTCGGCGCGGTGGCCGGACACGTCTGGACCTTCCTCGCCGGCTTCAAGGGCGGCAAGGGCGTGGCCACCTCGGCGGGCGTGCTGCTCGCGCTCGCCCCGGCCGCCTTCGGCATCTTCGCGCTGGTCTTCCTGCTGGTCGTCGCAGTCACCCGCTACATCTCGCTGGGCTCCACCCTGGGGGCTGCAGCCTTCGCCGTCGCGCTCGCCTTCCTCGCGCCGGGGGGGCTCCGCAGCCCCACCTTCCTGCTGGGGCTGCTGCTCGCGCTGCTCGTGGTGTTCAGGCACGTCGACAACTTCCGCCGCCTGTTGCGCGGCGAGGAGCGGCGCTTCTCGTTCCGGGGAGGACGGACCTCGTGAGCACCGTGGCGGTGCTGGGAGCGGGCTCCTGGGGCACGACGCTGGCGGTCCACCTGTGCCAGGCCGGGGCGGACGTCCGGCTCTGGGGCAACGTCCGGGAGGACCTGGACGCCATGCTCCGGGAACGGGAGAACCGGAAGTTTTTGTCTGGCATCAAGCTCCCCGATGGGGTTAAGGTTCTGCCCGAACTGGAGGAAGCGCTCGAGTCGGCCGACTTCACCTTCTACGTGGTGCCCTCGCAGGCGGTCCGCGAGGTGGCTCAGAGGGTGGCGGCGATCGGGCACGCGAGCCTGCCGGTGTGCGCGGCCAAGGGCCTCGAGCTCGGCAGCCTCAAGCGGATGAGCGTAGTGCTCTCGGAGTGCCTCGGTGACCCGTGCCCCGTGTTCCTCACGGGCCCGAGCCACGCGGAGGAGGTGAGCCGCGGCATCCCGACCACGGTGGTGGCCGCCGCCGCGGACGAGACGCGGGCGAAGGCGGTGCAGCTGCTGTGCTCGACCCCGGTGTTCCGGGTCTACACGAACAACGACCTGATCGGCTGCGAGTACGCCGCCTCGCTGAAGAACGTCATCGCGATCGCCGCCGGGGTTTGCGACGGCATCGGCTGGGGAGACAACACCAAGGGCGCGCTGCTGACGCGGGGACTCGCCGAGATCTCGCGCCTCGGGGTCGCCCTCGGCGGGCGGCGCGAGACCTTCTTCGGTCTCGCGGGCCTGGGTGACCTGATCACGACGGCGATGAGCCGCCACAGTCGGAATCGCCACGTGGGCGAGTGCCTCGGTCAGGGCCTTCCGCTGGCCGAGGTGCTGGGGGACATGGTGATGGTCGCGGAAGGCGTGACCACCGCACGCGCGGCCCGCGACCTGGGCCGGGCACACGACGTCGAGTTGCCGATCACGGAGCAGGTTTGCGCGATGCTGTTCGAGGGCCGCAGCCCCCGCGAGGCGCTGCAGAGCCTCATGACGCGGGACCTGAAGAGCGAACACTGACAGCAGCATCGCCCGCGCCGCACCGCGGCGGGACCGGTCAGGGCCGGCAGGGGAGGATCCAATTGTCGCCGCTCAAGACGGAACCCGAGTCCGAATCCAGGCTCTACCGGCCGATCAGCGACGTCGCCGAGGTCGTCGGCGTGAAGCCGCACGTGCTGCGCTACTGGGAGACGCAGTTCAGCATGCTGCGTCCCAGGAAGAACCGCGCCGGGAACCGCATGTACCGGCCCGACGAGGTGAAGCTGCTGTTCCGGATCAAGGAACTGCTCTACGACCGGCGCTTCACCATCGCGGGGGCGAAGCGACACCTGCTGGACCAGCGCAAGGAACCCTCGCCGCAGCAGGTGGAACTGGTCTTCGGGGAGGCCGAGAAGAAACTCGCGCTCCACGAGGTCAAGACCGAGCTCAAGCAGCTCCTCAGCCGTCTGCGCAAGCCGGGCCTGCGCGTCTGAGAAGCCGCCCGGCGGGATCCGGCCACCCACTTGCGCGATGGGCCGGGGTCGCATAGATTGGTCCGCATCAGATTCGCAACGCATCGGTCGGGGCGTAGCGCAGCCCGGTAGCGCACCTGCATGGGGGGCAGGGGGTCGAAGGTTCAAATCCTTTCGCCCCGACCATTCTTCCCGCGGCGTTCCCCCGCCGCCCGGCGCAGCCCGCGCCCTCCCGCTCCGCCTGCCGCGGTTTGACCGCGCTCCTCCCATCGTGTTACGACTCGGCTGAAAGGTCACACGATGAAGAGACCGCAGCTCTCGAGGTTCAGTGTCTCGATGTCGCGCGTCCTGGCCGGTCAACTCGACGCCATGGCGAAGGCGAAGGGCTATGCCAATCGCTCCCAGGCGGTGGCGGACATGGTCCGCGCCCACGTCCTGGAGCACCGCGCACAGGCCGGGGCCCACGAGATTGCCGGCACCATCACGCTCGTCTACGACCATCACCGCCGGAACATCCAGGCGCTCCTGACGGGCCTCCAGCACGACCACGGCGACCTCATCGTGGCCACCCTCCACGTGCACCTGAGTCACCACGACTGCATGGAGGTGCTGGCGGTGCGCGGGCCGGCCGATGCGGTGAAGGGCCTGGCGGACCGTCTCACCGCGGCCAAGGGCGTCACGCACGGGAAGCTGACCGTGACGACGACCGGAGGGTAGCCGGCGCTGCAGGCCCCGCGCGAAGCCGGCGTTCGCCTTCGCGCTCCCGCCCCGCCGCCCGACAGCAGGAAGGAGCCCAGTGCACATCCCCGATGGTTTCCTCGACGCGAAGACGGCGGTGATCACCAGCGCGCTGGCGACCGCGGGCCTGGGAGTGGCGCTGGCGGGCGTGCGGCGCACGCTGCCGCCCCGCCGCATCCCGCTGATCGGGCTGGCGGCCGCGTTCGTGTTCGCCGCGCAGATGCTCAACTTCCCCGTCGCCGGCGGGACCTCGGGGCACCTCGTCGGAGCGGTGCTCGCCGCCGTGCTGCTCGGCCCCGGCGCCGCGGTCCTGGTCATGAGCGCCGTGCTCATCCTGCAGTGCCTGATGTTCGCCGACGGCGGCGTGACCGCGCTGGGTGCGAACGTCTTCGACATGGCGCTGGTCGCCCCGGCGGTGGGCTATGGCGTCTACCGTCTCCTGCGGCGCCTGGTGGGGGAGGGACTGCGCGGCCGCCTCTTCGCCACGGCCTTCGCCGCCTGGTGCTCCACGGTCGCGGCCGCGATCTCCTGCGCCGGCCTGCTCGCGCTGTCCGGCACCGTCCCCTTGCGGGTGGCGCTGCCGGCCATGGGCGGCATCCACATGCTGATCGGGCTCGGCGAGGCGCTCATCACGACCCTGGTGGTGGCGGCGGTCGCCCGCGCCCGGCCCGAACTCCTGCTCGAGCGGACGGGCCCCCGGCTCCGGCCGCGCTACGGCGAGCTGGCTGCGCAGGGGTTGCTGGTCGCGCTGGGGCTGGCGCTCTTCGTGGCGCCGTTCGCCTCCAGTTGGCCCGACGGTCTCGAGCAGGTGGCCGCGACCCTGGGCTTCGAGCACCGCGCCGCGGCCACTCCCGCGCTCGCGGCGCCGCTGTCCGGCTACGTGATCCCCCGGGTCGGCTCCGCCGCGCTCTCCACGGTCATCGCCGGCGTCGCGGGCACGCTGGTCGCCTTCGGCCTAGCCTGGCTGCTCGCGTCCCTCCTGACGACACCCCGAAGCAGAGGCGCCCGCCCGGGCGGGAAAGGCGAAGCCCCCCGTGCACCGCGCGCTGCTTGAGCCCTACCAGCATCGGCGCAGCGCGATCCACCGGCTCCCGGCCGGCCTGAAGGCCGGCGGGGCGCTGGCGTTCGTGCTCGTCATCGCGCTGCTGCCACGCGCGTCCTGGACCGCGTACGGGGCGGGCGCGGGAGTGCTGCTGCTGCTCGCGGGACTCTCGCGCATCAGGCCCCGGGCCCTCGCTCTGCGTCTCCTGCTGGTCGAGCCCTTCGCGCTCGGGGTCGCCCTGCTCTCGCTCCTGCAGCAGGACGGACTCCGGATCTTCGCCGCCACCCTGACGAAGAGCACGCTCTGCCTGTTCTGCATGGTGCTGCTCTCGAGCACGACCCGCTTCTCCGCCCTGCTGCGCCTGTTGTGGCGCATCCGCGTCCCGTCCCTGCTCGTCACCACGCTGGCGCTCATGCACCGCTATCTCTTCGTGCTCGCGGACGAGACCGCCTGCATGGTGCGCGCGCGCCGGAGCCGCACTTTCACCCAGGATCGCGCCTCCGCCTGGCGCTCGTCCGCCTCGGTCATCGCGCAGCTCTTCGTGCGGAGCAGCGAGCGCGCCGAGCGCATCTATGCGGCCATGTGCGCGCGGGGCTGGAAGACATGAACGCGCTGGAGGTCCGGCACCTCGGGTACCACTATCCGGACGGCACCACCGCCCTGCGGGACGTCACCTTCGCCGTGGCCGAGGGCGAGCGCGTGGGGCTCATCGGCCCCAACGGCGCGGGCAAGTCCACGCTGCTGCTCCACCTGAACGGGCTGCTGCCCGAGCATCCGGCCGCGGTCCCCACGATCCACGTCTTCGGGACCGCGGTCGCGGAGCCCCAGCTCGCGGCGATCCGCGCGCGCGTGGGGCTGCTCTTCCAGGATCCGGACGACCAGATCTTCTGCCCGACCGTCTGGGAGGACGTCGCCTTCGGCCCCCTGCAGCTCGGTCTGCACGGGGCCGGCCTGGCGACCCGCGTCGAGCGGGCGCTCGAGCAGGTCGGCCTGGGGGGCTTCGACGAGCGCCTGCCGCATCACCTCAGCCGCGGCGAGAAGCGGCGCGTCTGCCTGGCGGGGCTGCTCGCCTGCGAGGCCCGGCTGCTGGCGCTGGACGAGCCGACCAGCGACCTCGACCCGCGCGGCCGCAGGGAGCTGAAGGGTCTGCTCGAGGCCCTTCCAGTGGCCCAGGTGATCGCGACCCACGACCTCGAGCTCGTGGTCGAGCTCTGCCCGCGCGTGATCGTGCTCGACCGGGGTGGGGTGGTGGCGCAGGGCCCGACGGCGGAACTGCTTGCGGACGAGCAGTTGATGCTCGCGCACGGACTGGAGCGCCCGCACATCCTGAGGCACCGGCACCCGCACTGACGGCTCCGGCCCCGCGCTTGCAAGTTCACCGGCCACGCCGCAAAGTGCCAGCGAAATGCCCACCTGGCTCCTGTACCTCGCCGCCGATCTGATCGTCCGGACCTTGCCCGCCCGCGCTGCCGACCGCCTGGGTGTGGGGATCGCGCGGCTGGCGTTCGCCCTGCGGGTGCCGGCGCGCGCGCGCCTCGAGGAGAACCTGGCGCGCCTGCTCGAGCGCGAGCCCGGCCCGCCCCTCGAAGCCATGGCGCGCGAGTCCTTCGACAACTTCGCGCGGAGCTTCGCCGACTTCCTGCGGCTCGGCCACGCTCCGCCCGGGGAGCTGGCCGGCGCGGTCGAAGTGCACGGCGCGGAGCATCTCGCGACTGCGCGGGCTTCCGAGCGCGGCGTGATCCTGCTCTCGGCCCACCTCGGCAACTGGGAGCTGGGCGCTGCCTGGCTGGCCGCGGGCGGCACGCCGGTCCACCTCGTGGCGCGGGCGCACCCGAGCCCGTGGGTCGAGCGCTTCTACGCGCGCCGCCGCCATGCCTGGGGCGTGCGCCTGATGCCCGACCGCCCGCTCTGGCGCCCGGCCGCCGCCGCCCTGCGACGCGGCGAGTGGGTGGCTCTCATGGCGGACCGCAGCACGCCGGAACTGGGGACGGGCCGCCGCGCGTCGGTCTGCGCCTGGGCCTCGGTGCTCGCCCGCCGCACCGGCGCGCTGGTGCTCCCCGCCGTGATCGTCCGGCAACCCGGCGGACGCTACGCGCTCCACTTCGAGCGGCCGCTCGAATCCCAGGCGGTGCGCGCAGACGGTTTCGTCGAGAGCCTGCGCCACCATCTGCGGCGGCATCCACGGCAATGGTCCGCCTTCGAGCCCCTGCCCGAGGGCCTGGCCTGATGCAGGTCGCCGCACTCGTCCCCGCCTACCAGGCAGCTGCGAAGCTCGGCGAGGTGCTGCTGCGGCTCGCAGCCCTCGAGCGCCCGCCGGTCGTGCTGGTGGTGGACGACGGTTCGAGCGACGCGACCGCGCTGATCGCGCGCCAGCACGGGGCGCGCGTGCTCTCCTTCGCCGCGAACCGCGGCAAGGGACACGCCCTGCTGGCGGGCTTCGCGGCCCTGCGGGACGAGTTCGACGCGGTGGTGACGCTGGACGCCGACGGCCAGCACCCGCCGGAGTGTCTGCCCGGGCTGGTGCGGGCGGCGGAGACCGGCGCGGAACTGGTGCTGGGGACGCGGGCGCGCACCAGCGACATGCCGCTCGCGCGCCGCTTCGCCAATGGCTTTTCCTCGGGATGGGCGACGTGGCTGGCCGGACAGCGCATCTCCGACAGCCAGTGCGGCTACCGGCTGCACTCGCGCCGCCTGCTCGAACACACCCCGCTCACGCCCGGCCGCTACGAGGTCGAGACCGAACTGCTGGTGCGCGCCGCGCGCCTCGGGTTCCGCATCGCCGAGGTCGAGATCCCCACGATCTACGGCGGGGAGCGAAGCCAGGTCCACGCTCTGCGCGACGTGCCACGCATCGTGGGCACGCTGCTGCGCCTCACCGGCGAGGGCCTCGTGCCGCCCGCCGCCATGCGCGCAGCGCGCCTGGCCCGGAGCGGGGACGTCCACGCCGTCGGCGCGACCGGGACACGGAGCCTGCCATGAACGTCCTGCTCACGAACGACGACGGCATCCAGGCGCCCGTGCTGCGTCACCTGAAGGAGGCGCTGGCTCCGCTGGGGCGCGTGATCATCGTCGCCCCGGACCGTGACCAGAGCGCCACCTCGCATGCCCTCACACTTCATCGACCCTTCCGCATCCAGCAGCACGAGCCCGACGTCTACAGCGTCGATGGCACGCCGACCGACTGTGTCATCACGTCGTTCTACGGCCTGCTCGATCAGGCTCCGGACCTGGTCATCTCCGGCATCAACCTCGGTCCCAACATGGGCGAGGACGTCTTCTACTCGGGCACGGTGGCCGCGGCCATCGAGGGCTCCCTGCAGGGCACCCCGGCGATCGCCGCCTCCTTCGCCACCAGGACGGTGCCGGACTTCGCCGAGCCCGCGCGGTTCATCGCCCGGCTCGTCGGGCGCCTGCTCACGGAAGGACTGCCGCGCCGTCACCTGCTGAACGTCAATTTCCCCGGCCGGCCCTGGCCTGAGTTGCGCGGAGTGAAGGTCACCCGCCTGGGCAGCCGCGTCTACCACGACACGCTGGTGAAGAAGGTGGACCCGCGCGGCCGCGACTACTACTGGATCGGTGGGGAGGACCCCGAGTGGGAGCCCATCGAGGGCACGGACTTCCATGCCGTGCACGCGGGCTGGATCTCGGTCACACCGCTGCGCCTCGACCTCACCGCGGACACGGCCCTTGCGGAGCTGGAGGCATGGCGCCTGGAGAAGTAGCGCCGTCTGCGGGACGATCGGAGCCCGACCCCTTCGCAACCGAGCGGGCTCGCATGGTCGAGGAGCAGATCCGCGCGCGCGGGGTGTGCGACGCGCGGATACTCGCCGCCATGCGTGAGGTGCCGCGGCACCTGTTCGTGCCCCGGGACCGCTGGACGGAGGCCTACGAAGACCGTCCTTTGCCGACCGCCTGGGGGCAGACCATCTCGCAGCCCTACATCGTGGCGCGGATGCTCGAGCTGGCCGAGCTCGAACCCGGCCAGCGGGTGCTGGAGATCGGCACTGGGAGCGGCTACCAGACCGCGCTGCTGAGCCGGCTGGTGCGCGAGGTCTGCAGCGTCGAGCGGATCCACGCCCTGCTGGAGGAGGCGCGAGAGCGCCTGGCGGTCCAGGGCGCCACCGATGTCCGCCTGCTGGAGGCCGACGGCACTCTCGGTTGGCGGGAGTTCGCACCCTATGATAGGGTCGTCGTCGCTGCGGCGGCTCCCCGGGTCCCCGAGGCTCTCAAGGATCAGCTCGGAGATCGGGGCATTCTCGTGATTCCCGTGGGCGGGGCCGCGATCCAGCGCCTGGAGGTCTGGCGCCGGACGCCGGTCGGAGGGTGGCAGTGCAGCCGACACGGCGAGTGCCGTTTCGTCCCGCTGCTGGGGCGCGATGCCTGGCGGGAGGAACAGCACCCATCTCAGAATTGAACATCGGTCGGGGCGTGGCTCAGCCCGGTAGAGCACCTGGTTCGGGACCAGGGGGTCGGAGGTTCAAATCCTCTCGCCCCGACCACTTCTTCCTTCCCGATCTCCCCAGCTCCGCAGCGCCGTCAGCGTCGTGGCCGACCGGTGTTGCCTCCCCACCCGAACCTCCCGAGCCATGGACCGCGCCGTCTTCGTGATCACAGGATGCGTGCAGGGGGTGGGCTTCCGCTGGTACGTTCTGCAGGCGGCGAAGGCCCTCGGCCTCACCGGGGAGGTCCGCAATCGGACCGACGGCGCCGTGGTGGTCGAGGCGGAGGGCGCACACGAGGCACTCGAGCGACTGCTCGAGACCGCGCGGGAGGGGCCTGTCATGGCGACGGTCAGGCAGGTGGACGTGAGCTGGAGCGAGGGCGCCGGTCAGTTCCCCGACTTCCGCATCGGTCGCACGAGCTGAAGGAACCCATGGTCTCCGGCCTGATTCGATTCCGCGACCGGCTGGCCGCCGCCCTCGAAGCGGCGCAACAGCGGGGCGCCGTGCTTGAAGAGGAATACGACGCGCTCCTCATCGACCCCGACTTCGACGATGGGGAGTTCGAGCGGTTCCGCGGCGACGCCGTCCAGGCCGGGCTCGAACTGCCGGAGGCCGAGGTCGAGCCAGCGGTCGGCACGCGGGAGCCTCACGCCCTGCCGGAAGGGGCCGAGCGGGATCTCCTGGACATCTATCTGGCCGAGATCGGGCGCGTGCCGCTACTCGCGCATCCCGAGCTGCTGGAGCTGGCAGGCCGCGCCCAGGCCGGCGACGCGGACGCCCGCAAACGGATCATCATCGCCAATCTCCGGCTCGTGGTGTACCTGGCGCGGAACTACCGCAACCGTGGCCTGCCGATGCTCGACCTCATCGAGGAGGGCAATCTCGGCCTCATCCAGGCCACGGACCGTTTCGATCCCGGGCGGGGCCTGCGCTTCTCGACCTACGCCGCCATCTGGATCCGCCAGGCCATCCTGCGGGGCATCGCCGAGCAGTCGCGCACGGTCCGCATCCCGGTGCAGATGTTCCAGCAGGTGAACCGCTTCGTCCGCGTCGAGCGCACGCTGCGGGCGCGCCTGGGGCGCGACCCGCACGCCGAGGAGGTCGCGCACGCCATGGAGATCTCGGCCCCGCGCGCCGCGCGGCTCGGGGGCCTGCTCGCCAGCCTGCGGTCGCTCGACGAGGGCACCAGCGTGCAGGCCTACGAGCAGCTCTCGACCGAGGACCTGGTCGAGGCTCCGCCCTCGGTCGAACGTCTCATCGAACTGCAGCTCGAACACGAGCAGGTGGGCCGCCTGCTGCGCTCGCTGAGCCAGCGCGAGGAGCAGGTCGTGCGGATCCGCTACGGGTTCTATGACGGCGTGGCGCACACGCTCGCGCAGACCGGGGGCCTGTTCGGGATCTCGCGCGAGCGGGTGCGGCAGATCGAGGCCCGCGCCCTGCAGAAGCTGCGTCGCGCGATCGAGCTGCAGGAGACACCCCGCACGGACGGGAGCCAGCTGCACTGAGACCCGCGTGGCGTTCGGCGCGCCGACCGCCGGCCGAACCCTGGAGAGACGCGAATGGACGACCTGGGCCGCTACATCCGCGATGTCCCCGACTTCCCGCGCAAAGGGATCCTCTTCAAGGACATCACGCCGCTGCTGAACGACGCAGCCGCGCTGGAGAGAGCCGTGGACTGGATGAGCCGGCAGGCTCCTCGGCCGGGGGCCGTCGTGGCCATCGAGTCGCGCGGCTTCGTCTTCGGCACCGCACTCGCGCTGCGCTGGCGGGTGCCGCTGGTGCTGGCGCGCAAGTTCGGCAAGCTGCCCGGCAGGACCGTGCGGCAGGTCTACTCGCTCGAGTACGGCGAGGACACCCTCGAGCTTCAGGCCGATGCGCTCGAGTCCGGCCGACAGGTCGTGATCGTGGACGATCTGCTGGCGACGGGAGGCACCGCCCTCGCGACCGTACGGCTCGTCGAGCAGCTCGAGGCGAAGGTGCTGGCCGTGATATTCCTCGTCGAGTTGATCGGCCTGGGTGGTCGCGAGCGGCTCGAGGGGTACGCGGTGGAGTCCCTGCTCCGCTACGAGGTGCACGAGTAGCGGGTGGCCCTCGTCCGCCGCTCGGAGACCACCGCCACTCACGGACAGGAAGAAAGAGAGGGGCGCCGTGCGGGCCCGTTTCGCGGGTACCGAACGGCGCCCCTCCCGTGTGGTGTGCTGCTGCGGGCGGGCTAGGCCTTGCGGACGTTCGCGGCCTGCAGGCCCTTCGGGCCCTGGTTCACGTCGAACTCCACGGCATCGCCTTCAGCGAGCGTCTTGAATCCATCGCCAGAGATCGCCGAAAAGTGGACGAACACGTCCTCGCCACCTTCCTGCGAGATGAAACCGAAACCCTTCGCTTCGTTGAACCACTTCACAGTGCCACGAGCCACTTGGAACTCCTTGATGCCGGGTCCGAAGACCCTCTCGTGCCGCCTGGACGCGGCGGCGGCGCCCGGCCACTCTGACCGGCTTCGATCCTCCTGCAGTGACAGACTCCACGAGCGCCGCCGGGGCGGACCCTGGTGGCACAGAACCGAAGTCCGTACATCCACGGGTGACCAAAGCAGGAGAAAGTATCGACAGGGCGGATGGGGGTGTCAAGTTCGCCGGGGCGGCCCGAAGCGGACCCGGGAGCTCCGCCCGGCCCGGCGATCACGCGCGCGGCGAATGAGATTCTCCGCAGTCGGTGCTAGGATGGCCTCCGCTTCGAAGGGCCGCGTGGTGCTCGGTCTCGTCTGATCAGGAACCTGCAGGAGGATCCATCATGAGCGTTCTGGTAGGCCGCAAGGCCCCCGACTTCACCGCGTCCGCCGTCCTCGGCGATGGCAGCATCGTGGATGGCTACCGTTTCTCCGAGGCGACGCGCGGCAGGTACGCCGTGGTCTTCTTCTGGCCGCTCGACTTCACCTTCGTCTGCCCGTCCGAGCTCATCGCCTTCGACCACCGCCTCCAGGAGTTCCAGTCGCGCAAGGTCGAGGTGGTCGGCGTGTCCGTGGACTCGCAGTTCACGCACAACGCCTGGCGCAACACGCCCGTGAAGCAGGGCGGCATCGGTCCGGTGGGATACACCATGGTCGCCGACCTGTCCCACGCCATCTGCAAGGCCTACGACGTCGAGACCCCGGACGGCACGGTGGCCTTCCGCGGCTCCTTCCTCATCGATCGCGACGGCATGGTGCAGCACCAGGTCGTCAACAACCTTCCCCTGGGCCGCAACGTGGACGAGATGCTGCGCATGGTGGACGCGCTGCAGTTCTTCGAGGAGCACGGCGAGGTGTGCCCGGCCGGCTGGCAGAAGGGCGCGAAGGGCATGAAGGCCACCCCGGGCGGCGTGGCCGAGTACTTGTCGGAGAACGCCGCCAAGCTCTAGAGCAACGCGTCCGCCGGTCCACGGTCCGGCTGCCGGCCCGCCGCCTGGAGGCCACCCACGTCCCCCGGAGGAAGCGCGTCATGAGCCGCTTGCGCCCCGCACTCGCCGGTCTCGTCCTGGTCACCGCCTGCGTCTGCGCGGTCGTCGCGTTCGCAGGTCCGCCAGCACAGGTCCCGCCGAGCTTCGCACCGGCGACGTTCGAGGCGCACCTGCGGTTCCTCGCCGACGACCTGCTCGAAGGCCGCGGGATCGGCACCCGGGGCGGGCGCCTGGCCGCCGCGTACATCGAGGCGGTCTTCCGCGCCGCCGGGCTCGTGCCCGGCGCTCCCGGGGGGTTCCTGCAGAAGGTCCCGCTGGAAGCGTTCGCACCGGATCCGCAGGCGGCGATCACGATCGAGCGCGGGGACTCGCGGATACGGCTTGTCCCGGGCGAGGATTTCGCGGTGGTCAACTGCGGACAGGAGAGCGGCGTGCTGAACACTGAGCCGCTCTTCGTCGGTTACGCCATCACCGCGCCCGAGGAGGACTGGGACGACTTCAAGGGCGCTGACGTGCGCGGCCGGCTGCTGATCGCGTTCGTCAACGAACCGGGACGCGACGACTCCACGCGATTCCGCGGACGCGCGCTGACCCTCCATGGGCGCTGGCGGACGAAGCTCGAGGACGCGGCGCGGCGCGGCGCCACCGGCATGCTGCTGATCCACACCGACGCCGATGCCGGCTACTCCTGGGACGTGGCCCGAAGCACGGCGACGAAGCTCACCTTCGGCCTGGCCGACGAGCCCGTCCGCCTGCCGATGGGCGGCTGGATCCGCGAAGCTCCCGCGCGGCAACTCCTGCGGCTGGCGGGCTACGACCTCGACGAACTGCGCCGCCAGGCTGAGCAGAAGTCGTTCCAGCCGGTCCGCCTGCCCGTCAGCGTGGGCATCGCGTCCCGCCTGTCGCGGAGCGCGCTGGCCGGGAACAACGTGGTCGGCGTGCTGCCCGGAGCGGGGCCGGAGGCCGTCGTGCTGACCGCACACCTGGATCATCTCGGGATCGGACGGGCGGTGGACGGCGACTCCGTCTACAACGGCGCCGTGGACAACGGCACGGCCCTGGCGATGCTCCTTGGGCTCGCCCAGGGCTACGCCCGCACGAGCGCGGCCTCTCATCCCACGCTGGTGTTCGTCGCTGCGGATGCCGAGGAGGAGGGGTTGCTCGGGTCCATCTACCAGACCCGCCATCCGGCCGTGCCCCTCGAGCACACGCTGGCCGCCATCAACTTCGAGATCTCCAACCCCTGGGGCCTCACGCGCGACGTGCTGGTCATCGGCTCGCCGCAGGCGGCCTTCGCCCGGGCGTTCGCCCCGATCCTCGAACCGCGCCACCTGCGACTGACGCTCGACCAGACCCCAGAGCAGGGCTTCATGTTCCGCTCCGATCAGCTCGCCTGGGCCCAGGCCGGCATTCCCGCGGCGTGGATCGATGGAGGGACCGACTATGTGGACCGGCCGGCCGGGTGGGGCGCGGCGAAGCGCGCCGAGTACCGCGCCCGCACCTACCACTATCCCAGCGACGACCTGCGCGCGGACTTCGATTACTCCGGCCTCGTCCAGCTCGCCGAGATCACCTCGGCACTGGTGCAGCAGATCGGCGACAGCGGGACCAGCGCGTGGAAGAGCGATCCCGAACTCGCGGGCATGAAGCGTCCGGACGCGCTCCGCTGATCCACCCGTGAAACGGTTGACGTCCGCAACCCGGGGAGTCGGGGGCAGACTCATGCAAAGACCGGACACGACGCCCTCCTGGTACCGCGGGGCGGTCGCGGCGATCCTGCTGGTGGCTCTGGCCTACCGCTGTTTCGCTCTGACCGGGGACATGTACTTCGACCCGACCATCTACGCCCAGAACGCCTTCAACCTCCTCCAGGGCACCTTCACGCTGAAGACCGACTCGTGGTACGCCCATCGCCTCCCGGTGTTCGTGCCGCTCGTGCCGCTCTACGCCCTCTTCGGCGTGGGCACCGCGACCAGCCGCCTGTGGCCGCTCCTGGTCTCCCTCGCGCAGGTGGCACTCGTCATCTGGCTCGGACGCAGACTGTTCGATCGCACCACCGCCATCCTCGCGGGAATGCTGGTCGCCCTCACCCCGCTGGATGCCGTCCAGGGCAGCGTGCTGCAACCGGACACCATCATGGCCGCCTTCCTGACCGCAGCCGCCGGCTTCTGGATCGCCAGCCTGGAGCGGGAGCCGCGGCATCCGCGCGCCTATCCGTTCCTGTCCGGACTCTGCTTCGCTCTGGCCGTGGCGACGCGCGAGAATGCCGCCGTGCTGCTGGCGTTCTACCTGTCGGGCATCCTCTGGCGGAGACCGCGCGCACGCAGCCTCATGGATGCAGCACTCGGGGGAACCCTGGTGATCGTTCCCTTGCTGGCGGTCTATGCCCTCACAACCGGGGACCCGTTCTTCCGTTTCCGCGCCGTCGCGGAGGCCTACGGCACGCCGGTCATGCAGGAAGGCGACCGCTTCGGCTTCTACCCGTCGCTCCTGCGCCATGCGCGCCACACCCTGACGGGCCTCAGCCCCGCACTCTTCGCTCTCGGCATCCTCGGCGGTCTCCTGCGGCCGCATCGATCGAGGATCCTGCTGCTCCTCTGGGCGCTCCCCATCCTGCTCTATCTCCAGTTCGGGAGCATGAGCGTCACCCACTACGTCCCGATCCTGAAGCGCGAGCGTTTCCTCACTCCGCTGACCGCGCCACTGGCCCTGCTCACCGCCTCGGTGCTTCTGGGGTGGACCTCGGGGATCGCCCGCCGGCTGCTTCCCGTCACCCAGGCCGGGAGGCGGCGCACCCTCCAGCTGGCGGCGATCTCGGCCGTCGTGGCCGCACTCGCCTGGAACTCGTTCCTCATCGTGCGGGACCAGCGGCGACAGAGCGTGGCGACCTTCCGGGCGTTCCAGTCGGTCGTCCGCGTCATCGACCGCGAATCGGACCTGCCCGTCCTCTTCGACCACTGGCGCACCGGGCACCGGTTCTCCTATTACCTCGGCTTTCGCGAGGGCGCCGATCTCTACCGCGGCGGCGACGACCGCAAGCGCATGGGACAGGTCGGCTCCTTCGGCGACTCCCGCCTCGGCTATCTGAGCTGGTATCCCGACCCCGCGCGGGTCCCGCACGCGCTCATCGTGCTGGACGACGACGCGCTGGAGCAGGTGCGCACGGCGGACCCCGTCGTCGGGACCTACGTGCGCGGGGAGATCCCGGCCTATGCCTACGCTCCCCCCGCGACGTGGAAGCCGCTGGGAACGTTCGGCACCTTCCGGGTATTCGAGAAGTAGCCGCTGTCGCGCCGGAAGCCGGTCGCCCGGCTTCTCCGCGTCGGTCCCCCGCGGTAAGGTGATGGCGATCGCCATTCCCCGTCCGCCGCGCGCGGCGGGGTCGCTTCATCGGGTCCCGTCCCAAGATAGGGGAGTCCTGCCATGCGACGCCTCGCCCTCGCCGTGTCGATCCTCACCCTCCTGCCGATCGCCTGGACCACGCCGGGGCCGGCGACCGCCGCTTCCGACCCACCGTCCCGGCCCACGATCCAGCACTTCCTCAAGATCCGCACCCCGGGAGCCCCGGTCATCCTGCCGGATGGCTCGCTGCTGCTGCGCGACTGGCCGGACGGCGTGCGCCAGCTCTACCGCGTCGTGCCGCAGACCCGTGACGGGGAAGGGCCTTCCTACCGGCCCGGTGACGCGACGACTCTCCGGCTCACGGATTTCCCCGATGGCCTGGCCGGCTTCACACTCTCGCCCGACGGGAAGAAGGTCATCCTCTCGCATGCCCGCGGCGGAAACGAGAACACGCAGTTGACGCTGCTCGACCCGCTGGCGGAGCCGGGCAAGGGCCTCACGCCGCTCTACTCGAACCCGAAGGTCCAGGCCTCGGTGAACGCCTGGCTGAGGGACGGCTCAGGCTTCATCTACTCGGCGAACGACGAGAGCCCGAACGACTTCTATCTCTATCGCTACGACTTCGCGACCGGCCGCGCGACCCGGCTGCTGGGCGAGGCTGGCTCGTGGTCGGCCGCGGACGTAACGGACGACGGCAAGCGCGTGCTGGTGGAGAAGTACGGCTCGGCCTCCGACGTGCAGTGCTACGAGCTGGATGTCGCGACGGGCAAGCGGAAGGAACTGACCATCCGCCCGGAGGGCGGCACGGCGGCCTGCGGGTTCGCCGGCTACATGCCGGGTGAGTGCGCGGTGCTCATGCATTCCGACCTCAAGGACGGGATGCAGCGTCTGTACCTGAAGGACCTCGCGAGCGGCGCGGTGCGCGAGCCGATCCCCGCGCTGGGCCGATTCGAGCTGGACGGCGCCGGCCCCAACGACTCGCGCGGGTTCCTGTTCGCGGTGACGAACGAGGAGGGCTACGGGGTGCTGAGCGTCTACACCCTGCCGGACTTCAAGCCGGTGCCCATGCCACCGACGGGTGAAGGCGTGGTCTCTCCGGCCTCCTTTCGGGGCTCGACGCTGGTCTGGGCGCTCAGCAACGCCCGCACGGCCGGCCTGGCCTACGCCACGACCTTCACGCGAGCCGGCAAGGGGGCCGTGACCCAGACCACGCGCCAGCTCACCTGGACCCAGGACCAGGGCATCGATCTGCAGGGCTTCCCGCTGCCCGAACTGGTGAAGTACCCCGCCTTCGACGGCCGGCAGATCCCCGCGTTCCTCTGCCTGCCGCCGGGCTACGTGAAGGGCACGGCCATCCCGTTCATCGTCAACTACCACGGTGGCCCCGAGGGCCAGCACCGGCCCGGCTTCAGCGCCACCGACCAGTACCTGCTCTCGCGCGGCTTCGGCATCCTGCTGCCCAACGTGCGCGGCAGCACGGGCTACGGGCGCGCCTTCCAGATGCTCGACGACTACAAGGGCCGCTGGGGCAGCGTCCGCGACGGCGTGGACGCCGCCGAGTGGCTGGTCAGGAGCGGCTACGCCAGGCCCGGCCGCATCGCGACCTACGGCGGCTCCTACGGCGGCTTCATGTCCGTGGCCTGCCTGGTCGAGGACCAGGAGCGGGTGGAGCGCGGGGAGCGCCCCGAGCGTCTCTTCGGCGCCTGCGTGGACGTCGTGGGCATCGTCAACCTGAAGACCTTCCTCGAGAAGACCAGCGGATACCGGCGCAAGCTGCGCGAGGTGGAGTACGGCCCGCTGACCGACCCCGAGTTCCTCACCAGCATCTCGAGCATCGAGCGGGTGGACAAGATCCACGTGCCGGTCTTCATCGCCCACGGCTTCAACGACCCGCGCGTGCCGGTGCAGGAGGCGATGCAGCTGGCGACCGCGCTGAAGGAGCGCGGCCAGGAGCCCCGCATGTTCGTCGCGCCCGACGAGGGGCACGGCTTCGCGAAGCTCGACAACCGCATCTACTTCAACGAGCGCATGGCGCAGTTCCTCGAGGAGACCATCGGCAGCGGGAGGGAGGCGGCGAAGTAGCCCCGCCCGTCATGACCGGGAGCGCGAAGAGGCCCCGGCGGCTCGGCAGCCATCGGGGCCTCTTCGCGCTCCGGCGCGGCGGCCCGTCCCCGGGATCCGGCGCCATCCTGTCCTGCGTCTCAGCCGGCCTCACCTGGCTCGCGGGGTTCCGCCGGACCCCCGCATCCGGCGGTCGCGTCCGGCGGCTCAGCGTCACTTGCCCCGGCCCGCCGATCGCGGCCCTCCGCGGGACGCCGCGCCCGGACGCCCCCCCCCGAACTGCACCCGGTGGAGGATCGTCGCGGTGATCACCCCGATGACCACCATCGCGACGACGAACGACAGATACGCGATCCGCCAGTCGATGCCGGTCGTCATCATGCTGAATTCGGACATCCCTCCGATCCCCGCGAGCAGGTTGAGCGGCAGGAACACCACGTTGATCAGCGTCAGGTTCTTCAGCATCTGGTTCATGTTGTTGTTGACCAGGCTGCCGCGGGCGTCCATCAGGCCCGAGAGCACCGTGGAATAGATCTCCGCCTGCTTGTAGCACTGGTTGTTCTCGATCACGAGATCGTCGAGGAACGCCAGGTCGGCGGCGGAGAACCCGGCCTTCTCGGCGTGGGTGCGCAGGCGCGTCAGCACCACGCCGTTGGAGTTGATGGCGTTGAGGTAGTAGATCAGGCTCTCGCTGAGGTTGAACATCTGGATGAGGTGCTTGTTCTCCATCGAGGTGTTGATCTTCTGCTGGAGGTCCCGCGCGATCATCTTGATGACCTTGAGGTGCTCCAGGTAGTGCTGGATGGTGTTCAACAGCAGTCCCAGCATGACGTCGACCGGGCGGTGGAGAGTGGGCGTCTGCCGCGCCCCGCTGGTCAGGGGCAGGTTGTCGGTCACGATGACCACCAGGCGCTGTTCGAGCAGGAGCATGCCGATCGACGCCACGTCGAAGTAGAACGTGTCCTTGCCCGAGTAACTGGTCGGCCGCTTCCAGATCAGCAGGACGTGGTCCGCCGCCAGCTCGATGCGGGGCACCTCGTCCGGGTCCAGGACGGAGGACAGCGTGTGCTCGTCCAGGCCGAACCGCGTGCGCAACAGGTCCCGCTCCGGGGCGTCCGGGTTCACGAAGAGGTGGACCGGAGCGTCCGGTGATCCCGCTGGGTTCATGGCGCCGTCCGTCAGATCGAAGAGCTTGATCATCTGCGCCTCCCGCCCGTGGTGCCCGTGGAGCGGACGCGACGCCCGGCCTGGCGAGCGCCCGGCCCCTTCAGGCCGCTGCACTCCAGGCTGCGCGACACGCCACCGCGAAGCCGGGAATATGGCGCGAGATCGCACGACGGGCAAGCCACTGCGGCGGCCGCGGAGCCCGTCGCGCAGGCCGCGGCCCCGGCGCGCCCCGCCGGGGGTCGCTTGACGCGGGGCGTGCTGCTCCCGAACATGGCGGCATGAACCCGCCCCCGAGCCGGACGCAGGAAGCGCGTCCCCGCTTCGCATTGTTCGCAGCCGTCTCGAAGATCCACGACAGCGCGGCGCTGCGAGCGCTGGTGGAATCCTACGCCTCGCCGCTGCGGGCGCTCGGTGGAGAGGCGTGGGAGCCCGGGGCCGGACCGGCGGCATCACCCCTGGTGGTGTTCGTGGCGACCGGCGGCACGGAGCGGCTGATCCTCGAGAGCGCGGGGTTCGACACGCGCGAGCCCGCGCTGCTGGTCGCGCACCCGGGGCACAACTCGCTCCCGGCCGCTATGGAGGTGCTCGCGCGAATCCAGCAACTGGGCATCCGCGGGCAGCTCCACTATCTCCGCGGCCCGACCGACACGGACGGGCTGCAGAGGATCGCCGAGGCGCTCCAGGACCGCCGGGTGCGCCGCGCTTTGATCGAGAGCCGCATCGGACTGGTGGGAGATCCGTCGGACTGGCTCGTGGCGAGCAGCCCCACGATCGAGACGGTCAGGACGGTGTGGGGGCCGACCGTGGTCCCGATCCCGCTCGGGGCGATCCTGGCGGAACCCGGTCCGGAGGTCGCGGTTCGTGGAGAGGCGCTCGCGCGCGATTTCCGGGCCGGGGCCGAGGCTCTCGTCGAGCCGGCGGAATCCGACCTGCTCGCCGCCGGGCGCGTGCACGCGATGCTGCGCAGGGTGGTGGAGGACGGGCGCCTCGACGCCGTGGCCGTGCGGTGTTTCGACCTCGTGCTGGGCCAGCAGACCACCGGCTGCCTCGCGCTGGCCCAGCTGAACGACGAGGGCGTCATCGCGGGATGCGAGGGCGACCTGGTCGCCACGGTCGCGATGCTCTGGATCCACCGCCTGATCGGGACCATCTCCTGGATGGCGAACCCGTCCCGAATCGACCTGGACCGCGGCAGCCTGAGCCTCGCCCATTGCACCGTGCCCCGCGGCGTGAGCAGCGCCTATCGCCTGCGATCGCACTTCGAGTCCGGTCTCGGTGTCGGCATCCAGGGCACGATGCCGACGGGGCCCGTCACGCTGGTGCGCATCGGCGGGGCCCGCATGGAACGGCTGCGCGCCATCGACGGCGAGCTGGCCCGCAACACGGACCACGCGGACCTGTGCCGCACGCAGGTCGAGGTCGAAGTGGGCCGTGACCTGCTGCGGGGCCTGCTCGCGCAGCCCCTCGGCAATCACATGGTGGTGGTGTCCGGACACCATGCGGACACCCTGAGACGATGGCACGGGGCGATGATCGCCTGATGTTCCGCGAGCCCCTGCAGACCGCGCCGGAGCCCTGCCGGCCTGCGACCATCGTGCTCGACTTCGACGGTACGCTGACCGATGCGGATGCCCACGCGCCGGCCTTCCACGAGGCCTCCGGGCAGGAGCTTGCGCGCCGGCTGGAGTGGGACGACTCCACGCTGCGCCGGGAATGGCAGCGCGCGCGGGCCGTGGTGACGGGGCTTCCACCCAGCGCAGCCTGGATCGTGGACGGTCTCGGTGTCTGTCCCGCGACCGCCGATCCGTACCTGATCGCCAACAGCGTGACCCAGCTGCTCCTCTCCGAACATCGCCCCGGGCTCACGGGCGCGGCGCTCACGGCCGGCGTGTTCGAGGTGCACCGCGCGGCCTATCAGCGCGTGCCACCACCGTTCCGGCCGGAGGCCCGCAGCGTGCTCGAGGAGTTGTGCGCGAGCGGGTACCACATGCGGGTGGTGACCAATTCGCACACGCAGGCCGTGGCCGGGATGCTGGACTCGTTGTCCTTCACCGGCCGAACACAGGTGCTGGTGCGCGGAGACGCGGGAAAATTCGCGGTCTGTGAGAGTGCCGCCGCGGACACGCGCTTCGAGTCCCTGCCGCGGGCCGTGGAGTGGCCCGGGGTGGCCCGGCCCATTCACCTGCGCCGGGGCAGGTACTTCGACCTCCTGAGCGCGACCTGGGAGGAGACCGGGACGGATCCGGGATCGACGCTGGTGGTGGGGGACGTCTTCGAGCTGGATCTCGCGATGCCGGCGGCGCTCGGGGCGCACGTGCACCTCGTGACGCGCGCGGGCACGCCGACCCACGATCAGCGCCTCGTGCGCAACCTGGCGCGAGGGGACGCCGATGCGAGGCTGACCGCCGTCCTGGAGCGGGTCCGCGGATAGCAGGTCCGGTCGGTGGAGATGCCGCGCACCGCCAGGACCAGAGCGACGCGCCCGCGACGCCGTATCCACCCTATTCCGTCGATAAGTCCCTGAGCGCTCCGGCCGATCCGGTGAAGCGGTCTCCCGAGGGTTGCTCTTGACTCGTGGGCGGTTCGCCAGGGGACCTGGTCGCGTCCTGGTTCAGCGCAGTGGCGGGTTTGACCGTGCG
>JANXPZ010000124.1 GCA_025357055.1 Candidatus Eiseniibacteriota bacterium
CGAACCCGCCCGGGAAGGCCACGAAGGCGCGGGCGAGGTGCGCGAACCAGAGTTTGCGCATGAAGAAGTAGTGGAACTCGAAGAGTAGCTCGCCGGTGATGTACGGGTTCGGCCGCTGCTCGTGCGGCAGGCCGATGTTGAGCCCGATCGTGCGCCCGCCCGCCTCCGTCGCGCCCCGGTTCGCCGCCTCCATGATGCCACCGCCGCCGCCCGAGCAGACCAGAAAGCGCCGCGCCGGACTCTCGAGCCCCAGCGACCACTCGGTGACCAGGCGCGCGAGCTCCCGCGCCTCGGTGTAGTAGCGCCCGAGGGGCCCGTCCTCGCTCAGCCGCGCCGAGCCGAAGAACACCACCGTGTCGTGGACGTGCTGACGCCGGAAGGCACAGAGGGGCTCGAGGTACTCGGCCAGGATGCGAAGCGGCCGCGCCTCGTCGCTCTCGAGGAACTCCCCGTTGCGATAGGCCAGCATCGGGCTCGCGCCCGCCGGTGGCGTCTCGTTCGATCGGTTCATGGAACTCCCTCCGTGCCGGATGGGCCGGGTTCGCGGACTCGTGAGCCGCGATCCTAGCCTCTCGTGACGCGGCCCGCATCCCGGGCGGTCGCGCCTCCGCGGGATCGCCCGCCGGCTGCGTCGCGGCTGTGCTAGCCTCGGCGCGGCCAGGGCGGTCGGACGGGACCGCCGCAGGGAGGGAGCATGCGCGTCATTCGTCGTTTCGGATCCATCTTGCCGGTGGTGCTGGTACTGATCGGGACGGGCCGGGCCCGGGCCGCCGTCGTGGACAGCGCGCAGGCGGGCTTCCTCGTGCGCAGCGAGGTGGTGGTCCATGCCGCACCGGACTCGGTCTACCGGGCTCTGACCGCGCGGATCGGGGCGTGGTGGGACCCCGAGCACACGTTCTCGGGGGATTCGCGCAACCTCTCGCTCGACGCCACTGCCGGGGGTTGCTTCTGCGAGCGCCTGCCCGGGGGGGCGGCGTGCGGCACCTCACCGTGGTATTCGCCTCTCCGGGCCGGCTGCTGCGGCTCGCCGGAGCGCTGGGGCCGCTGCAGGGGGCCGGGGTCGCAGGCAGCCTGACCTGGAGCCTCTCGCCAGTCCCGGGTGGAACGACGGTCAGGCTGGACTACAGCGTCGGCGGCTATCTCCCGGGCGGCCTGCCGGGCATGGCGCCGGCGGTGGACGCGGTGCTGGGCGGGCAGGTCTCGCGGCTGAAGCGTTTCGTGGAGACGGGCCGGCCGGATCCGAACTAGACGGCGAGGGCTACGGCCGCGCGCCGCGGGAGGGAAGGCCATGCGTGTCGAGATCACTTGCAGGGTGAGCCCGGAGATCGGGCGGCGCGAGATTCCCCCGCTGGGGCGCGAGCCGATCGACGCCGGGATCGCGGAGTCGCCGTGCGACCTGCTGGCGCCGCGTGAGCGCACCGTCGTCCTGGCCGCGTTCCGCGGCGGCCCTCAGATCGAGCCGGCGGTCACCGCGGCGACCTGCTGCAGCCCGGCCTTCGAGGCCGCATGCGCAGTGGCGGCGTGATGGGCCTGCCTGGACGGATCGCGAGGTTCTGGTGCCGGCTCACCGAGGGACTGACGCTGCAGGAGTTGTGGTTCCAGTTCCGCAAGGAGACCGGGACGAGCTACCAGCTCTATTCGCGGGAGTTGGAGACGAAGCTCGAGAACCAGCCGCCGGGCCGGCGCTTCCTGCGCATCGTGACCGCGCTGTTCTGGGCGATGGTCCTCAAGCTTTCGCCCACCCGGAGGCTCTTCCTGCTCGCGGCGCTGGTCCTCCTGCTGGTGCGGCAGGTGGGTGGCGCGGCCTGGCTGACCCCTCTCGGGGCGCTGGTGCTGCTCGCGCTGCTCGCGCTCGAACTGGCGGACCGCGTGGCGCTGAAGCGCGACCTGGAGATCGCCCGGGAGATCCAGAAGTGGCTGGTCCCGCAGTCGCCGCCCGCCGTGCCGGGCGTGGATATCGCCTTCAGCACGCGGCCCGCGAACACGGTGGCCGGTGACTTCTACGACGCCTTCCTCTGTCCCGGTTCGCTGGGCGAGGGCTCGCCGGCGCGCCTCCTGCTCGTGGTCGCCGACGTCGCGGGCAAGGGGATGCCCGCCGCCCTGATCATGGCCACCTTCTAGGCGAGCCTCAAGACCCTGGTGCAGAAGTCCATCCCGCTGTCCGACCTGGTCTCGCGGTTGTGCCGCTATTGCTGCGAGCACAGCCTGGAGGGACTCCGGTTCACCACCGCGGTGATCGCCGAACTCGACCCGCTCACCGGCGCGCTCGCCTACGTCAACGCGGGGCACAACCCGCCCGCGCTGCGCCGCGCGGACGGGACGATCGAGTGGCTGACCACGGGTGGTCTGCCGCTGGGCGTGCAGGCGAGCATCGACTACGAATCGGCCACGCTGAGCCTGCGGCCGGGCGACCGGCTCGTCATCTTCAGCGACGGCGTCGTGGAGGCCCGGGACTCGCGCGGGCAGGAATACGGCGAGGCCCGGCTGACGCGACTGCTGCAGGGACTCCGGGAGGAGGACGCCGCCGGGACGCTGGACCGCCTGATGTCTTCCGTGGATTCCTTCGTCGCGACCGCCCCACGGTCGGACGACATCACCTGTCTGGTGATGCGCTTCCAGGGCCGATAGTCCGCGGGGGAGAGAGGCCAGGCGCCTCCTCTGCCGGGCCGCGTCCTCTGCCCCAGCCCCCTCCGTCGGGCCGTGTTCGCCGGTCCCGTCCCCCTCCGCCGGTCCGCGTCCCCTGCCCCATCCCGCTGCCCCGGGCCCGTTTCCGGCCCCGAGCGTCCGCCGGCATCGTTGGGCGGTTCCACCCACACTCTCTCATTTTGCACTCAAGGTTCGCAGATTGCAGGCCGAAACCCCATGTGCCTGAGGCCCCTCGGCGAATGCAACGATCATCCATCTGCGCCCTGAACGCGCAGTGCAGGCAGGATTCTGATGACCCGCACCGGCTGATGGTGCCTGACCGCGGCGACTCGGCCAAACGAGACCGGAGGACCCAGGCCTTGAGGACCACTCATTCGTGCCTGCTTCGCAGGCTCGCGGCGACCGCCTTGCTGCCGCTCGCGCTTCTCGTGTTCCCCACGCTTGCCCAGGGGGATGAGCGAAGCCCGGAGGAGATCGAGCGTCTCGCGCGACAGCTCGGCGCCACTCCCGAGCAGTTGCGCGCGGTGGCCCAGTCGCAGCAGACGCCCGACCCGCTCGCGAAGAGTCCGCCCGCCCTCCCGGCCTCGGCGGAGCAGGCCCTCGCGCCGCAGACGCCCAGGCTCGACGCGCTCCGTCCGGCGTCCGCTCCGGCGGATCCCGGCGGCCCGCAGCCCTTCGGCTACGAGGTTTTCCGCTACTCACCCACGACCTTCGAGCCGCTCGCCTACGGTCCGGTGGACCAGGACTACCCCATCGGCCCGGGTGACGAGCTGGTCCTCACCATGTGGGGCGACGCACAGCTCGCGCTCACCGCGACGGTGAACCGCGAGGGCGCAGTCGTCCTGCCGGACGTGGGCACGATCCCGGTCAACGGGCTCACGCTCGAGGGTGCGCGCTCGCGCATCCGCGCGGTCCTCGCTCGGAGCTACGCGGGGTTGCGCGTGGCGGGGCCGGGCTCGACCATCTCGCTCGACCTCTCGCTCGGCAAGCTGCGCTCGATCCAGGTGTTCCTGCTGGGCGAAGTGCTCAGGCCGGGCGGCTACACGGTGAGCTCGGTGTCGCGCGCGCTCAACGCCCTGTACGTCGCCGGCGGTGCGACCCGCCCCGGCTCGCTGCGCGACGTGCGCTTGATCCGCGGCGGACGAGTCGTCGCGCGCGTGGATCTCTACCGGCTGCTGCTCACGGGAGATGCCGCGGACGAGACCCGCCTGCAGAACGGCGACGTCATCTTCGTGCCGCCGGTCGGTCGGCGCGTGAAGGTCAGCGGCCCGCTGCGCCGCAACGGGCTGTTCGAGCTGAAGGACGGCGAGAACCTCACCGCGCTGCTCCAGATGGTCGGCGGCCCGCTGGCCGACGCCGACCTGTCGCGTGCCCAGATCACCCGCGTGGTGCCGCCGGCCCTGCGCGACAGCCTGCCCGGGCAGGACCGCCTCGCCCTCGACGTCTCGCTCGCCGCCGCGGCGCGCGGGCGTGGCGGCGACGTGCCGCTGTGCGACGCCGACGAGCTGGTCGCGTTCCCGATCGGGCAGGAACAGCGCAATACCGTCAGGATCTCGGGCTCGAGCGTGCTCAAGCCCGGGGTCTACGAGTACCGCCCGGGCCTGCGGCTGCGTGGCCTCCTGGAGCTGGCGGGCGGGCTCAAGCCCGAGGCCTTCCTGGGCCGTGCACAGGTGACGCGCACCGCCGCCGACCGCACGCGCTCGGTGCTCCGCGTGGACCTGTCGCGCGCGCTGGCCGGCGATCCCCGGGACGACATCGCGCTCGAGCCGCTCGACGAGCTGGGCGTGCTCTCGAAGTGGGATGTCGAGGAGCGCGGGCGCGTCCGCATCCACGGGCTGGTGCGCCGTCCGGGCGAGTACGAGTACCTCGAAGGCATGACGCTCGCGGACCTGGTGTTCCAGGCGGGCGGGCTGACCGACGACGCCCTCACCCTGTCGGCCGAGCTCGCGCGCGTGATCCTGCGGTCGCCGGGCCTGAGCATCGCGGACACACTGCGCGTGCCGCTCGAGCGCACGCTCTCGGCCGACTCGCGGGCCTCGTCGTTCGCGCTCGAGCGCTGGGACGCGGTGTTCGTGCGCCGCGATCCGGAGTACCGCGAACAGGTGTTCGTGAGCGTGGACGGTGAAGTCCGCTTCCCCGGGCGCTATGCGCTCACGCGCCGCGACGAGCGCGTCTCCGACCTGGTGAAGCGCGCGGGCGGTCTCACCGAGCTCGCCTACGCGCCCGGCGCCAGCTTCTCGCGCACCGGCGCCGACCGCCTCGGGATCGACCTGCCCGCGGTGCTGCGCGACCCACACGACGCCTCGAACCTGGTGCTGCAGTCCAGCGACGTGCTCCGGGTGCCGCGGTTCCAGCCGACCGTCGCCATCGAGGGCGCGGTCTTCAATCCCGTGACCGCGCTCTACCGCGCGGGCGCGGGCGTGGGCTACTACGTCACGCAGGCCAACGGCTACCGCCGCGATGCGGACCGGCGCCGCACGGTGGTCGTACAGGCGAACGGCAGCGTGCAGAAGGGCGGCACGCCGGGCCCGGGCAGCCGCGTGCTGGTGCCGGCGAGGCCGTCCACCGAGCAGAAGGACCGTCTCAAGGACTTCGCGACCGTGATCGGCATCCTCGCCAGCGCCGCGACCACGATCTATCTCGTCAACCAGGTTTCGAAGTGAGCGCGCCGTCCGGCTCGGCGCCGGCCGTGGAGGTCCCCGGCCGCACTCTGCTCGTGCTCGACGACGAGGCCGGCTCCGGGTTCGACTGGCGCGGGGCGCTGGCGCGGCTCTGGCCGCGGCGCCGGTGGCTGGCGATGCTGGGGGCCGGCGGGGCCGTGGCGGCGTTCGCGCTCTCCTTCCTGATGCCACCGGTGTACGAGGCGGGCGTGACGCTGGTGGAGGCCCGGAGCAGCGATCTGGGCACGATGTCCCCGCAGCTCGGCCTGATGGAGCGGCAATTCGGCCTGGGCCTCGGTGCCCTCACGAGCGGGGTCAGCACCTACCCCGAGATCGTGCGCAGCCGCCAGCTGCTCACCCGCGTGCTCGGGCAGCGCTTCCCGACCGCGCGGCACGGCACGGTGCTGCTGCTGGAACGGCTGACCCGCCCCGCTCCGGCGGCGAGGCGCCTCGACATCGGGATCCGCAAGCTGCGCGAACGGCTGGACGTCAGTCTCGACCGGCGCACGGGCATCCTCGCGCTGCGCGTGAGCCTGGATGATCCTGTCCTGGTCGCGGCCGTCGCGACCGCGACGTGCGCGGCGCTCCAGGACATCGTGGTGCACTCCATGAACACGCAGGCGGGCGCCAACCGCCGCTTCATCGAGGTGCGCGTCGAGGAGGCCCGGCACGACCTGGCGCAGGCCGAGGACGCCCTGCGCGCGTTCCGCGAGAACAATCTGCGCGGCAGTTCGCCGCGTCTGCTCACCGAGGAGGCGCGCCTGGCGCGCGAGACGCGCACCCAGGAAGAGGTCATGCTCACGCTCACGCGGCAGTACGAGATCGCGCGCGTGGAGGAGCAGAAGAACGTGCCGGTCATCAACGTGCTGGACCCCGCCGTGCCGCCGGCCTTCCGCAGCGCGCCGCGCCGCAGCCTCCTGGCCGCGCTCGGCCTGTTGCTCTCCCTGGCCTGCGGGGCCGCGTGGGTGCTGATCCGGGAGCCCGCTCCCGCGAAGGCCACGGCCGGTGCGCGCGACTGAGGCCGTGCCCGCCCTCGCCCCGCGCGAGGCCGGGCCGGAGCCCGCGCGAGCCCCGGCGCCACCCGCGGCCGTTCTCCTTCCCGACCCGGGGGAAGACCCCGACGCGGCGGGCCTGAGCCACGCGCGGACGCTGATCTCGGGGCACCTCGCCTGGAACCTGTGCGCCGACCTCGCCGCCCGTGGCGCCTCGCTGTGGCTGGCGTTCTTCTGCGCCCGGGCTCTGGGGGTCGTGGGATTCGGGCGCTTCAGCTTCGCGCTGGCGGCGGTCCAGTACGCCTGGCTGATCGGCGACGCAGCCCTCAACAGTGGTTACGCGACACGCGAAACGGCGCGTGACCGGGGTGCCACCGCCGGACAGGCCGGGTTGTTCTGGAGCGCGCGCCTGTCCGCGGCCCTGATCCTGACTGCGCTCTACCTCGCCGTCACGCTGCTCGTCCCGGGCGAGCCGGCGACCCGTCGTACGCTGGCCGCGGCGGCGGTCTACTTCCTGTCCTACGCCGCGTTCCCGGACTGGGCGCTGCGTGGGCTGGAGTCCTTCCGCTGGCTCGCGCTCGGCAACGCCGTCTATGCCGCGGGCCTCGTCACGGCGACCCTCTTGCTGCTCCCGGCGCACCCGGATCCGGCGCTGGCGGTGGGCCTGTGGGGCGGCGGCTTCGCCCTCGCGGCGCTGGTCACGTTGCCGCGCCTGGCGCGCCAGGGCGTGCTGCGGTTGCGGCCGTCGTTCTCGGTGGCGGCGTGGCGGCCCCACGTCAGGCGCTCGTTCCTGTTCTCGCTGGGCTCGATCGCCGCGATCGGCTACACCCAGCTGCCCATCCTGCTGGCCGGGGCGCTGACCGGGCCGAAGGAGGTGGGGTTGTTCTCGGCCGGCTTCCGCCTGCTGCTCGCGTTCATCGGCGCGCTGGCGATCCTGTGGTGGCCCCTGATGCCGGTCCTGACGCGCGAGCAGCCAGGCTCCCCTGCGTTCCGCGAGGTGCTCGGCGATTCGGCGGCGCTGGTGCTGGCGCTCAGCGTGCCGGTCGCGCTCGCGTTCACGCTCTTCTCCGCCGAGGTGCTGGCGTGGCTGTTCGGCGACGGCTACGTGGCGGGCGCCCCTGCGCTGGCGATCGGCGCGTGGGTGCTGCCCCTGTACGCGCTCACCGGGCTGCTCGAGCAGACCAAGCTCGCGTTGGGCGGCGAGCGCCGGCGCGCGGCGGTGGCGTGGACGACCCTGGGCGCGATGACGGCGCTGGCGTTCCTGCTCATGCCGCGCCTGGGCGCGGTGGGGGCGGCACTGACCTCGGTGGCCGGATTCGCGCTGGCGCTGGCGCTGTACACCGCGCGCCTGCGCCGGCGCATCCGGCTCGGCGACGTGTTCCGGCCGCTCGTGCGGGTCGGCGGTGCCGGCGGCGTGCTCGCCCTGTTCTGGATCGTCGCGCCGCGCCTCGTGGCGCTGCCCGTGTGGGTCTGGCTTGCGGCGGGCGCGGTGCTCTACGTTCCGCTCGCGCTCGGCCTCGGGTTGCTGCGGCTCGCGCCCGGGCTCGGGCGGCGGGGGCCGCAATGACGCCCTGGGCGGAAGGTCCGGGCGCGGCGTGCCGCGTCGTCCCGCAGCGGGTTCCCCGCGGTCCGCTCCCGGAGCACCCGTTCGTCTCGGTCATCCTGGCGGTGCGCGACGAGGAGCGCCACATCGCCCGGGCGCTCGACGCCGTGCTGCGGCAGTCCTATCCGTGCGCGGCCGTCGAGATCCTGGTGGTGGACGGAGAGTCGGAGGACCGCACCCCCGAGCTCGTCGCGAGCCTGGCCCTGCGGGACCCGCGCGTGCGCCTGCTCCACAATCCCCTGCGCCGCGTCGCGGGCGGGCTCAACGTCGGGCTGCGCGCCGCGCGGGGCGACGTGATCGTGCGGGTGGACGGTCACTGCGTGATCCCGCCGGACTACCTCGCGGCCTGCGTGCGGATGCTCCGCGCGGGTGAGGCGGACTGCGCGGGCGGCCCGGTGCGCGCCGAGGGCGAGACGACGATGGGGCGCGCCATCGCGCGGGCCATGAGCACGCCGTACGGAGTGGGCGGGGCCGCCTTCCGCTGGGCGGACGCCGTGCGCGAGGTGGACCACCTGCCGTTCGGGGCGTGGCGGCGTGAGGTGTTCGAGGTCATCGGCGGATTCGACGAGACGCTGGTGCGCAACCAGGACGACGAGTTGAGCGACCGGCTGCGCCGGCACGGTGGTCGCATCGTCATGGATCCCGCCATCCCGGTGCGCTACTTCAGCCGCGCCCGCCTGGGCGGGCTGTGGCGGCAGTACCTCGGATACGGCTTCTGGAAGGTGCGCGTCATCCGGAAACGCGGGGGCTGGCCCTCCTCGCCACGGCACCTGGTCCCTGCGGTCTTCGTCTGCGCGGTGCTCGGCGCGCTCCCGGTCGCCGCGGCAACGCGGCTCTGGCTCCTGCCGGCCTGCGTGCTGGGGCCCTACGCGTTGTTCCTGCTGGCCGCGACCGCCAGGTCGGTGGCGGTGCTCCGAGAGCGCGCGGCGCTGCTCGTGCCGTGCGCGCTCGCGGCGATGCACGTGGCCTACGGCGTCGGGTTCCTGCTGGCACTCGTCACGCCGATGGAGCCGGCGCGCCCGGT
>JANXPZ010000181.1 GCA_025357055.1 Candidatus Eiseniibacteriota bacterium
TTGATATTCAGATCGAGGTGCCGGCGCTCACGTCACGCGAGCTGCAGGCGGCGGCGTTGGGCGAATCGAGCGCGGTCGTGCGCGCACGCGTGCTCGCGGCGCGGGCGCGCCAGCGCGAGCGCAGCTGCCTGAACGCGCTGCTGCCGCCCGCGCGGCTCGAGGAGTGTTGCGCGCTCGATGAGGCTGGGCGGCGGCTCGTCGCCGACGCCGTGGATCGCGGCGGCATGAGCGCGCGGGCCGTGCACCGCGCCATGCGCGTGGCGCGCACCATCGCCGACCTCGCCGGCGAGGAGCGCATCAGCGTGCGCGCGCTGGCGGAGGCGGTGCAGTATCGGGCGTATGAAGGGAGGAGGCATGCGTCAACTGGAGGCTGACGATTCGTTGTCGGTTCATTCTCTAACCACGGCAACGCGGGCCGCAGAGTGTCGGCACGTCCGGCTACCTCCCGCTTCCCGTCTTCTCCCTTGCCAAGACTAGGACGCAGCGTGGCGGTCCGCCATGGGTGCGACGCCACTTCACAACCCACTTGTGAGCAACGCCGCGGGTCCCATCGATAGCATCCATCTTGCCGCAGTGCATGGTGCTATCAGATACGTCTACGCTGATGGTAATGCTCTCCCCACCGTTAGCAGCGTGAATACGGTAGGCGCCCTCACTGGGACCATAGATCTCAAACACGATCTGTTTCGGGACCGACTCACCGCTGATCCCACGGGGTAGCGTCCCAAAGCCGGTGACCGCCTGACACCTCGGGATCGAGCTGCACGTGGAATCGCGACACGGATACTGCCGACCTATCGGGTCAGTTATAACCACGTCCTCCGCGCCCACAACGTGGACCTGCATTGCCGTCGTTGTTGGCACCGGCCTCGGCGCAGAACCACAGGCCATGCTCTGACGCGCTGCAAGGACTGCAACGATTGCGGCACACAACGCGCGTACGATCGCTCTCATCGATCACTCCCGAGTACCACGCACCTCGCGATTCCCGTGCGTGCGCCAACGGCCACCCGAACGAAGTACAGCCCGGGGCGCATCTCCAGCGCTCCGATCGCGCCACCCTCAAGAGACACCTGGTGACTTCCCGGCTCCATCTTCCCGGAATACAACGTCCTCAGTCGTCGGCCGCTCACATCAAAGAGCACGACGCTCCCTTCCTCACCGCGATCCACGGACCAGGACACAACCCCACGTCCCACAAGCGGATTTGGGTGCACCCCAACACTCAGGCTCGCAGTTGGGGTCGGCGGCACGCTGGTCGTCCCACCCTGCTGCTCAAGACTAGTCTCGTATCCGCTGTGGTGAAGGATGAACCGAACCTGAGAGGCGGACGGCAGATCCACGGAGCCGGTCGCCCCCGTTGGCGTTCCAGCCGAGCCGACGGTCTCAACGCGCATGCTTGCAAGCCCGGCAGAATCCGCCTGGATAACCAAGTCGTAGTCGCCGTCGCTTGCTTCAGGTATGACAATCAGATCGCACGGCGCTGAGGTTCCGACGAGAGAGCCATCGTTGGGCGTTGAGATGCTCCGGAGCGCGATCGCGCCCGGGATGGTGGACACGTAGTTCTCCGTGTTCGCATCGAATCGGATGCTGGGTCCATCCGGTGCCTGCAAATAGAGATGGGCGGGTCCGCTAAGAAGCACCGCGCAGGCTGGCGCCGGGTCTGCACTGGCGCGGTACGGGCCGGGTACTGCGCGACTTGGCCCGCGCTCGACGCGCAGCGCGTCCAGGTACGTGTTGCTGTGGCTGGGGAAGAGCGCGGTCGCCGAGTAGAGCGGGCCCGCGATCGAGTACGTCCCTCGTGGCTGTGTGGGCGACTCCCATGCGGGTCGCCGGCCAGATGCCACGACCCAATGTACCCCACGATCCACCTGCAGCAGGACGGGCAGGGAATCACCGAGGGCTTGCTCGACGCTATCATTCGGCACGGCCATGAAGGGTCCTTCGAACACGCGCCACCGATAGTCCAAGGGATTCCCGGGATTGGTGAACGGACCGGATGCGATGATGGGGTTCACGTAGTTGCGGATGATGCCTTGGAGGACCGAATCGGCTGGCCACGATCCGAAGAGCTGCACGATCGCGGCGCGCCCGCGTCTTCCAGTCGTGTTGCGGGTGCTCAGAATGGCCACCGGTTCGTACGGGTTGCCCTCGACGACATACCGGGTCCCCGTAGGTTGCGACGTGCCGAGCCAGCGGAAGCCGACCGTGCTTCCCAGGCTCGCGCTGACGACCGAGTCCACCGCGATGCCCGCCGGAGCTAGGTAGCCGCGATGCCACTGAAGGAAGCGATTCAAGGTGTCGGGGTCGCAGGTGACACCGAAGTACTGGTGAACCATCGAGATGCACGTCAGAAGGCAGCCGTTGTAAGCAATCGTGCTGTCAGCGCGAATGAGGGCGCCGTTGTAGTAGTAACCGCCGTAGGCGTGGCCGCCCCATGTGGCATTGCTCTGCTTCTGTGTCACCAAGGAGGCCCCGGTACGATTCGCGATGTCAAACTGCGGCCAGACGGCACATCCCGTGACGAGGCCGCGAGCGCTCGTGACATGCGTGCTGTCGAAGGCAGTCGTGTGCGAGGCGAAGGTCACCGTCTGCAACGCGGTGTTGCGAAGCGTATCCGGAATGTAGAACGTCTGCAGGTCGCTGTAGACGTTCCCGACGCCGCCGTTGCTCGCCTGTGCGCACAACTGGAAGACCGCGGGATTGAGTGGCTTCGTGACAAAGCCGGGATCCCCGGGAACAACTTGATCGGACCAGTCGCGGACGCGGTAGTACAGGAGATATGGATACCCCAGATTCGAGGTGACGTCGTAGAGGGTGCCCGTGCCCCAGGTTCTGCCGTCCGCGAAGGTGAAGGACGCGATGAGCATGGGGAGCGTGCTCTCGAGTGGATTGGTCCAGTCGTCGGCGGTGACGATGGTCCCGACGCGATTGGCAAAGGTGTGCGGTGGGAAGGTGTACGTGACCGAGCCATTGAGGCCGATCCTGACGCCTTGGGTCCGCGTGCTCGCAATCAGGATGCTGTCACTGCCGCCGATGGCGCGGACCAGGACGGAGTCGAGGAAGGTCGGCCACGTGGGGTGTCCCACGCCGGTAACGTAGCCGGTGCCGCCGCTGGGCGCCAGTAGCGGAACCTGCGTGAAGGCCGTGTCAGCGTTGGAGGGCCTCGCGGCCAGTGCGTAGTGCGGATGCCCGCACAGCGCGAGGAAGCTGCCGAGAATGGCGAGCCTGAGGCAAGCACGAAGGCCCCGTGCTCGGAGCGGGGAGATGGGCAACCGGGCGACGGCCCGTAGCCAGCGATCACTGCGCATCAGCGGCCTCCTCTCAAACCTCGGCGCAGGCGATGCCCGCGCAGACGCCCCGCATGGGCATCCGACGACGGCGAGAGGAACACCACGCGGCAGCCGAGGGGGACCCATGCGTGGACGGAGCAGGTCGCGGCGGGGGGTCCGCACCCGCTTCCGGCGCAAGTAGATACCCAGGGGGGGGGGTAGAAAGCAAGGGAAATCTGATGGCCCGGGACCGGGTCATCGGCCGACTGCCGGCCCAACAGGTCAGGCTGGTCCAAGGACCTCGGCCAGCCGCCCGAGAGTCCTCCGGCTGGGTCGGTGTCGGCCGGCCTCCACGTTCCGGACCGTCCGGGGATCGAGCTTGGCCCTGGCCGCGACCTGCTCCTGGGTCAGCCCCAGCCGGAGCCGGGCAGCCTTGACCCGCCCCGGCAGGCTGTTCCGTTCCGGAACGAGCCCCGGGCCGAGGACCCGCTCGATGGCCGGCCAGCGCCGGGCCAGCGGCTCGCTGTCGCCTCGCTCCCACGCCGCGACCGTCACCGACCAGCAACCCAGCCGCTCAGCGAGGGTTCGTTGCGTGAGCCCCAGGTCCATCCGGCGCTGGCGAATCCGTTCCCCGAGCGTCCTTGGCTCATGGGGATAACCCCTTGGGAACACACGCGGTAGAGAGCCGCGGACCCGCAAATTGCAGAAAGGCAACGCAACGGTGCGGGTGCAGATAGCAATTGCCAAATCCAGCGGACCTACCGCAGGCCCAACCGCGGCAAGTGGGTGGCTGCCTAACAGGTTGGCAGAATTCGTGAGAGGAGCGGGTCATGACCGCCGTGAAGGCCAAGTCGACCCGGGCTATCGGCTACGTCCGCGTTAGCACCGAAGGCCAGGCCACTGAAGGCGTGAGCCTGGCGGCCCAGCGGGACCGAACCGAAGTCTGGTGCAAGGCCAACGGCTACGACCTGATTGCCCTGCACGTGGACGCCGGGTTGTCCGGGAAGCGCGCTGACAACCGCCCAAGCCTCCAGACAGCCCTGCGTGAGGCCTGCTCGGGGCCAGGCGTCGCCCTAGTTGTCTACAGCCTGTCGCGGCTGGCCCGGTCGGTGAAGGACACGCTGGAGATCGCTGCACGTCTCGAGCGGGCGGGAGGCGACCAGGTAAGCCTTTCTCCCAACGGATCGACGCCACGACTGCGGCCGGACGCATGGTCTTTCGGATTCAGGCGGTCCTGGCCGCCCTGCTCGCCGACCGCTACGAACGCGGCAGCGTGATGCTGACCAGCAACCTGCCGTTCTCAAAGTGGGAGGCGATCTTCAAGGACCCGATGACGACCGCGGCCGCGATCGACCGCCTCGTCCACCACAGCGTCATCCT
>JANXPZ010000140.1 GCA_025357055.1 Candidatus Eiseniibacteriota bacterium
CCAGGCCGTGGTCCGCTCGGCCCAGCCCGGGAGGTTCATCACGCTCTTCTACGGTGAGCTGGATCCCTCCGATGGCCTGCTCCGCTACGTCAACGCCGGGCACAACTATCCGCTGCTGCGCCGCGCCGATGGCAGCCTCGAGCCGCTGATCGAGGGCGGCCTCATGCTGGGCTTTGGCGAGGACATCGTGTTCGTCCAGGGCGAGGTCTCGATGGCGCCCGGCGACACGCTGCTCCTCTACAGCGACGGCGTGTCGGAGGCCATGGACCTGCGCGGTGAGGAGTACGGCGAGGACCGGCTGCAGGAGGCCTGCCGGCTCCACGGGACGCTGCCACCCGCCGAGTTCATCGCGAAGGTCATGGCGGAGGTCGAGACCTTCCGCGCCGGCGCACCGCAGAGCGACGACATCACGCTGGTGGTGCTGGCAGGGGCGCCCGCGTGAAGCGCAGGGTCCCCCCCGCGTGAAACGGGCGCTGTTGCTGCTCACGCTCCTGCTGCTCGGCGTCGGCGCCGCGCTCGTCGCGCTCTCGGCCGCGCGCGCGCGGCTCTACGACGTGGCGCGCCTGGCGCGCGCCGTCCCCACACGCACCGCGCTCATGCTCGCGCGCGAGGACGCGGCGGCGCGTCAGGGCCGGCCCTGGCGCGTGCGTCAGATCTGGGTGCCCTACGACCACATCTCACCGCTCCTGCGGCGCGCCGTACTCACGGCCGAGGACGACGCCTTCTACCAGCACGGCGGCCTGGACTGGAGCGAGCTCAGGGCGGCGGCACGCCGCAACCTCGAGGAACACCGCGTGGTGCGCGGCGGCAGCACGATCACCCAGCAGCTCGCGAAGAACGTCTTCCTGGGAGACCAGCGCACCGTCACGCGCAAGCTCACCGAGGTCTTCCTGGCGCTGCGCATGGAGCGCGCCCTCTCCAAGCGCCGCATCTTCGAGCTCTACCTCAACGTGATCGAGTGGGGGGACGGGGTCTTCGGGGCCGAAGCCGCGGCGCGGCGCTACTTCGGGGTCTCCGCCGCGGACCTCTCCCCGCGGCAGGCGCTCCTGCTGGCGGCGGTCATCATCAACCCGCACCGCTACCCGGTGCTCGATCCGCCGCGACGCATCGAGCGCCGCGTCCGCATGATCGCCTCGCGCATGCGCCGGCGCGGCGCCCTCGACCAGGCCCAGTACGACCAGGCCCTGGGCCTGCCGCCGCCCGCGCCGCCGGACTCCATCGGTGCGCCGGGCGACTCGCCCGGCCCGCCGCTCAGCCCCCCAACGACTCCTTGACCAGCCGCGAGACCATCGTGCCATCGGCCCGGCCCTTCACCTGCGCCATGACCGCGCCCATCACCCGGCCCAGGTCCTTCGGGCCCGTCGCGCCGCTCTTCGCCACCGCCTCGAGCACCAGCGCGCGCACCTCCTCCTCCCGGAGCATCTGCGGCAGGTAGCCCTGGGTGACGGCGATCTCCCGCTCTTCGCTCGCGACCAGGTCCTCGCGCCCGATCCTCCTGAGCTCCTCGATGGTCTCGCGGCGCTTCTTGGCGTAGCGCTGCACCACCTCGAGTTCCTCGTCGCGCGAGAACACGGCATCCCGCGCCTTCTTGGTCCGGGCCTCCATGAGCGCCGCCTTCAGCATGCGCAACGTGCTCAGGGTGTCGGCGTCCCGCGCCTTCATCGCGGCGGTCATGTCCTTCTGGATGCGTTCGGTGATCGATTCGTCGGTCATGCGGTCTCCGCGGCCGTCCGGCGCACTTCGTCGAAGGCGTGGACGGCGGTCTGGAAGATGTCGAGCGCGGCGGCGCAACGGGCGGGCTCCCCGCCCAGGGCGATGCGCACGCCGCGCAGCTCTCCGAAGAAGCGCCCCGGTGCCACCAGCAGCTCGAAGCGCTCGGCCGCGAACGCGGCGAAGGCGTCTCCGCCGGCGGGGCCCGGGAGGTGGACGAAAGTCGTGGTGCCCTGCGAGGGCACGCTCGCATCGCACGGCAGGCCGCCCGCGACCAGGCTCCGCCAGAGCGCGTGGTTCGCGGAGAGGATCCCCCGCGCGCGAGCGCGCAGCCGATCGAGATGCGGTGCCAGGGCGAGCGCCAGTGCCAGCGACGGCCCCGCGGGCTCGACCGAGAGGGCGTTCTGGGCCTCGGCGCAGCGCGCCAGTGCCGCGGCACTGCCCGAGACCCAGCCCACGCGCAGGCTGCCTAGCCCGTAGGACTTGGTGAGCGTCGAGGTCGTGACCCAGCGGTCCGAGAGCGCGCTCGACGTGCCCACCGGCCGTTCCGACGAGTCGCGAAAGGTCTCGTCGCAGACCAGCCACAGGCCGCGGCGTTCCGCGAGTGCGGTGAGGTCCGCGGCGTCCGCGGGCTCGAGCGGCACGCCACCCGGGTTGTGCAGGTCGGTGAACAGGACGAGGCGGGTCGCGGGCGTGAGCGCGGTCTCGACCGCCTCGCACACGCGGCCATAGCCGTGTTCGCGCCGGCGCGCGAAGGTGCGCACGCTCGCTCCGAAGAAGGGCGGCACCAGGCGGTGCGACTCGTAGCCCGGGGACTCGACCAGGACCTCCTCCCCCGGACCGAGCAGACCGGCCAGGGCGCAGGCGTTGGCCTCGCTCGCCCCCGCGGTCACGAGCACGCGCCCGCCCGGAGCGCCGAGTCGCGCGCCGAGCGCGCGCTCCAGCTCCGGCAGGACACTCGCGGGCGCCGGCGTGCCGGCCTGGTGCGGCAGGCCCAGCGACTCGAGGTCCGGGGTGGCCACGGCGCTGTCGGCGAGACTCAGGGTCCAGCGACCATGCTGGGCCTTGCTCCAGGCCAGGTGCTCGAGGCGTGGTCGGCTCATCGGCCTCAGTAGCTGTGCTCGTCCAGCTTCACCCGGCCCTTGAAGCGGCGGTAGATGAAGATGGTGTAGCCGATGACGAACGGCATGCCGATGAGGGCGATGGTCAGCATGACCCGGAGGGTCAGCGGCGTGGAGGATGCGTTCATCACCGTGAGCGATTCGCCGGCCCCCAGCGCCGGCACCAGGTCCGGGTAGAGCCCCTGCCCCATGATGGCGAGCAGCATGGCGATCGCCACCGAGAAATGCGCGAACGCCAGCCCCGGCCGCTTCCCCCCGACCAGCACGCGAAACTCCGCCGCCGCGATCACGAAGAGCACCGGCGCCACCCAGGCCAGGGGCTGCGCGAAGGCCTGCCACAGGCGCGGGATCGCGATGCGCGAATAGAGCGTGGCGACCAGCCACAGCACCGCGAAGGCGAGCCACGAGGCCTTCGCCCAGGCCCGCGCGCGCTCGCGCACCGGGCCCTCGGTCTTGAGGTCGAGCCAGGCCGCGCCCTGCGTGAGGAACATCGCCACCGAGAGCAGGCCGATGAGCAGCGCGAAGGGGTTGAGCAGGCCGAGGAACGTGCCTGCGAACTCCTGCTCCGCGTCGAGCGGGAGGCCCCGCAGGATGTTCCCCACCGCCACGCCGAAGAGCAGCGAGGGCAGGAAGGACGAGACGGCGAAGACGGTGTCCCAGGTGCTGCGCCACCGCGGGCTCGTCACCTTGCTGCGGAACTCCAGGCACACGGCGCGCAGGATGAGCCCGGCCAGCAACAGCATCATCGCGAGGTAGAGGCCCGAGAACACCGTGGCATAGACCTTCGGGAAGGCGGCGAAGAGCGCGCCACCGCCGGCCAGCAGCCAGACCTCGTTGCCGTCCCACACCGGTCCCACCGAGTTGAGGACCTGGCGCCGCTCGCCGTCGCTCTTCGCCACGAACCGGTGGAGCATCCCCACCCCCAGGTCGAAGCCGTCGAGGATCGCGTAGCCCGCCAGCAGCACGCCGACCAGGAGGAACCAGACGGTCTCAAGCGGCAGCATGGCCCACCTCCCCTTCGCTGCCGGGCAGCGCCGGCCCGTGGACGATCTCCCTGCGCAGCAGGTAGAGCCAGAGCACCCCGAGCACGGCGTAGATGGCGCCGAAGAGCACGATCGAGAACAGGATCTGCGGTGCGCCGACCACCTTCGACACCGCGTCCCGGGTGCGCATGAGCCCGTAGACGATCCACGGCTGCCGCCCCACCTCGGCGGTCACCCAGCCGAGCTGGATCGCGATCATGGGCAGCGGGATGGACCAGACCACGAGGTGCTGCCACCAGCGCGCGCGCTCCAACCGGCCCAGCAGGAGGAGCACCAACCCCAGGAACGCGACCAGCATCATCAGGCCACCGACGATCAGCATGTGACGGAACGAGAGGAAGGTGATCGCGACCGGCGGCCGGTCCTCCATCGGGAATTCGTTCAGGCCCCTGACCGGCGCCCGGAAGTCCCCGAAGGCCAGGAACGAGGTAAGGCCCGGGAACGACAACTCCGGCCCGACACGGCGGCCGGACTGTGTGGGCGGCAGGGCGAAGAGGGTGAGCGCCGTGCCGTACTGGGTGACGAAGAGCCCTTCCATGGCCGCGAACTTCACTTCCTGCGTGCGGGCCACCTGCTTGGCGTGCTGATCGCCGGTCGCGACGTTGAGCACGCAGGCGACCACCGCCACGACCGTGCCGAGCTTGAGCGACACCCGCGTCACGTCCGAGCCGCGGCCCTTGAGGTAGTACCAGGCGGAGATGCCGGCCATGAAGAAGGCCCCCATGGCCCAGCACGCCGCGATGGTGTGGGTGAAGCGTGGCAGCGTCGAGGGATTGAAGATCGCAGCCCAGAAATCGGTCATCTCCGCCCGCCCGTTCGCCAGGCGGAAGCCGGCCGGTGTCTGCATCCACGAGTTGGCAACGATGATCCAGAAAGCCGAGAGCGTGGTGCCCAGCACCACCATCAACGACGCGAACCAGCGCACGAAGGAAGAGATGCGCTTGCGCCCGAGGATCAACAGTCCCAGGAAGCCCGACTCGAGGAAGAAGGCGAAGATCCCCTCGGCCGCCAGCGGGGCGCCGAAGATGTCGCCCACGAAACGCGAGTAGGACGCCCAGTTGGTGCCGAACTCGAACTCCATGACGATACCGGTCGCGACCCCCACGACGAAGGTCACGGTGAAGAGACCGAGCCAGAAGTCGGAGGCCCGCCGGTAGACGTCCCGGGCCGTGCGCCAGCGCGCCGTCTCCAGCAGGGCGATGAGCAGCGCCAGTCCGATGGTGATGGGCGGGAACAGGAAGTGGAACATGATGGTCAGCGAGAACTGCAACCGCGCCAGCCAGACGACGTCCATGAGACCCCCCGGCGACCGAAGGCACCATGCGGAGGCATAGCCCGCATTCGACCGGACGCTAGCACATGGGGGCGGAGGCATGAAGAGGGCGGCGCGCGGATGTGGCTGCGACATGATTCTGTCCGGCCTAACTGCAACGTGAAAGTGTCCTCCCCATGGGATACCTCACGATGAGCCAGAAGGAAGCACCCCGGCCCGGCCTGGTCCGGGCGGCCGAGCAGGGCAGGATCACCAACGCG
>JANXPZ010000150.1 GCA_025357055.1 Candidatus Eiseniibacteriota bacterium
CACCGAGGATGTCGCCCAGCCCGCCCAGGATCGAGCCCTCCTCGCGGCCTCCGCGGCCGGTCTGCGGCGCGGCGGCGTAGATGCGGCTGGCCAGGCGGCTGAAGGGCAGCGACTGCAGCCAGATCCTGCCCGGCCCGCGCAGGGTCGCGAAGAACAGGCCCTCGCCGCCGAAGAGCGCGGTCTTGATGCCGCCGACCATCTGGATGTCGTACTCCACGCTGGGCTGCATCGCCACGATGCAGCCGGTGTCCACGCGCAGCGTCTCGCCCGCCGCGAGCGTGCGCTCCTCGTGGGCGCCGCCGGCGTGGATGAAGCACCAGCCGTCGCCCTTGAGCCGCTGGAGGATGAAGCCCTCGCCGCCGAAGAGCCCGGCGCCGAAGCGCCGGGTGAAGGCGATGTCGAGCGAGACCCCCTTGGCCGCGCACAGGAACGAGTCCTTCTGCGCGATCAACTCGCCACCGACGTCCGCGAGCCGGATGGCCTGGATGCGGCCCGGGTAGGGCGCGGCGAAGGCCGCCTTGCGCTTGCCCTGCCCCTGGTTGAGGAACACGGTCATGAAGAGCGACTCGCCCACGATGACGCGCTTGCCCGCGCTGAGCAGCGCGCCCATGAACCCGCCCTGCTGCTGCTGCGAGCCGTCACCGAAGATGGTCTGCATCTCGATGCCGTCCTCGAGGTACATCATCGAGCCCGCCTCGGAGACCACGGCCTCGCCCGGGTCCAGTTCGATCCTCACGAACTGCATGTCGTCGCCGACGATCTCGTAGTCCACTTCGTGCATGGCCGCCATGGTGGGCTCCTGGTTCGCGTGGATGCGGGGAATCGTCCCCCGGGGGGTGATCCGGAGAGGTCTACGGGCGGGGCCCGGTCACGGTTGCCTCAACCCGGACGATTCGTGAAGCACCCGGGTCAGTCCAGCTCGACCAGGCCGTGGGCATGCAGCAGCGCCTCGAAGCGCTCGAGCCCGCTCAGGTCCTCGGGACCGAGCCGGTAGTGGAAGCGCCGCAGGTAGGCCTCGACCTCCTCGGGACGCCAGCCGGGCTCGGTCTGCTGGCGCGCGACTTCAGGCAGCGAGGCGAGCCCCGCCGCGAGCGAAGTCTCGAGGAAACGCCCGATCGCCGCCTTGACGCCGGGTTCGAGCGCCCGGCGCACCGCCCAGACCGCGAACACGAACGAGAGCCCGGTCCACTCCAGCCAGTCGGTGCCGAGGTCGAGCGTATGGGTGAAGCCCTCGGGCCGCTGGTTGCGCATGCGCATGGCGTCGTCGCCGATCATGAGCAGCGCGTCGGCCTGCGCGGGCTCGAGGCCGCGGATGTAGCGCACGTTGCGCAACCCGCGGCGCACGTCGAGCAGCAGGTGCAACAGCCGCACCGAGGTCGAAGTCGCGGGCGTGACCGAGACCAGCGTGTCCGCGAGCGCCTCGGCCGGCCGGCGCGAGAAGAGCAGCACCGACTGGACCTCGCCACGCGCCGCCGCGCCCATCGGGGGCTGGATCAGCTCGAAGCGGTCCTTGAGCCGCAGGTAGTCGCCGGCGGCCATGCTGCCGAAATCCACGCGCCCCGCCTCGGCCTCGCGTCCCAGGTCGCGCGGCGCCAGGTTGCGCACCGCGAAGGGCGCCTGGTGCCAGAGTGCGTAGAACGGCGCGACGTTCGCGTAGGGGATGCGCGCGGCGACGATCGAGTGGGTGAGTTCCGGGAGCTTTTCCATGGCGGAGTCGGACTCTACAACGAAGGGCGATGACGGTCGAGCGCCGGCCCCTTCAGCCCTCCCGCAGCACCTCGAGGAAGGCTTCGCCGTAGCGTTCGAGCTTGACCGGGCCCACGCCCGGGATGCCGAGCAGTTCCGCGCGCGTCTGCGGCGAGTGCTTCGCCATCTCGCGGAGCACGGCGTCGCTGAAGACGATGTAGGCGGGCACGCCCTCGGCGTCGGCGAGCCGCTTGCGCAGGGCGCGCAGCCGTTCGAACGCCTCGGGGTTCACGATCTCCCGCGCGGCGCGGCTCCGCGATTTCGCGGGCGAGGCCGGCTCGAACAGGTTGCCGGCCGACCCCGCCGCGCGCCGCGCCGCAGCCGGCGCCTGCGCCACCACGTCCTCGATCCCGGAGCCGCGGCAGACGTCGCACGATTCGCCGCAGGGCTCGATCGCCTCGTCGAAGTAGCGCACTAGCGCCTGGTGGCGGCAGCCGCCCCGATCCGCGAGGCGGAACATCTCCACCGTCTTGGCGCGCGTCTCGGCCCGCAGCACCGGATCCTCGATCCCGCCGAGGAAGTTCTCGTAGCCCATCACGTCGGCCCACGAGTAGAGCAACACGCAGTCGCTCGCCAGCCCGTCGCGGCCGGCGCGGCCGATCTCCTGGTACCAGGCCTCCACGCTCCTCGGCATGTCGCGGTGGATGACGAAGCGCACGTTGCTCTTGTCGATGCCCATGCCGAAGGCGACGGTGGCCACGATGACGTCGCACTCGTCGCGGGCGAAGGCGTCCTGGTTGCGGTGGCGCACCTCGTCGGCGAGCCCGGCGTGGTAGGCCAGCGCGCGCACGCCGTGCTCGCCGAGCCAGGCGGCGAGCGAATCCACCGAGCGGCGGGAGAGACAGTAGATGATGCCACTCTCGCCCGCGTGCTGGCGCACGATGCCGAGGATGTCGCGCCGCGATTCCCGCCGGGCGGCCAGGCGCGGCACGCCGTCGCTCGCGCTGCGCGGCTGTCCCGCATCCCCGTGACGGGGCGTCGCTCCCGCGTCTCCGTGACGGGGCGCCGCTCCCGCGTCGCCCTTCTTCTGCGCGGTGATGATCAGGTTCGAACGGTAGAACGAGCCCTTGTAGCCTTCGGGCTTGCGCATGCCGAGCTGCTGGATGATGTCGCCCGCCACGCGCCGCGTCGCCGTCGCGGTGAGCGCCAGGACCGGCACGTCGCCCATCAACTTCTTGAGCCCCGCGAGCTGGCGGTAGGCAGGCCGGAAATCGTGCCCCCAGTGGCTGATGCAGTGCGCCTCGTCCACCACCACCAGGCTGATGCGGCAGTCGGCGATGAGGTCGCGGAGCGAGCCTTCGAGTCCCTCGGGTGCGACGTAGACCAGCTCCAGTTCGCCGCGCCGCAGGGCCGCCAGCCGGCGTCTGCGCTCCTCGAACTCGACCGTCGAGTTGAGGACCGTGGCGCGGAAGCCGACCCGCGTGAGCGCGTCCACCTGGTCCTTCATCAGCGAGATGAGCGGCGAGATGACCAGCACCGGCCCCGGCAGGATGCGCGCCGGGATCTGGAAGGTGAGCGACTTGCCCGCGCCGGTCGGCATCACCGCGATGCAGTCGCGCCCGGCGAGCACGGCGTCGATGACCCGCCGCTGCCCCGGACGGAACTCGCGGAAGCCGAAGACGCCTTCGAGCACCTGCTGCGGGTCGGTGGATTTCGCGGAGGAGGCGGGAGCGAAGAGGTCGGACAAGGTCCCTCCGTGGACGGGGGCGGATGAAGAGCGTCTGCGCGGTAGGACAGCCGCCCGGCGGGTGCTGGACTCTACGCGAGCGGACCCGCCCGGGCAACGCGGTGTCGCAGGTCGCGGGTCCGGCGGCGGGCGGCGAGGCCCCTCGCGCGAACGGCGAGGACTGGACGCTCGAACTCGGGGCCGGGTGAAGGATCGCGCCCGGCGCCGGACCCGCGAGCTGCTTCCTCGTGCGGCAGGTCGAAGGCGACCCGCCCTCAGAACGCGCGACGCCCCCGCATACGGAGCGCGGGGGCGTTCGTGCGGTCGCCGTTCACATGGGCCTGGGCTCGAGGATCGCGAGCACGCCGGTCGCCGCGTGCTCGAACACGGCGAAGCGGCCCACGTTGGGGATGTCGGTGGCCGGCACCTTGACCTTCATGCCGAGTCGCTCCGCGTTCTTCACGGTGACGTCGGCGTTCTTCACGCTCACGTAGTTCAGCCAGCTCGTGGGCACGTCCGCGTGCTTCTCCCCCTGCGGGGCCCAGCAGCCGCCGACCCGCTGGTCGCCGACCTTGAAGATGGTGTACTTGCCTTCGGGCCCCATGTCCATCTCCTCGGACTTCCAGCCGAAGAGGCTCGTGAGGATCGAGAGCGCGGTCCGGGGATCGCGGGTCGCGAGCTCGTTCCAGACGAAGATGCCGGTCGCGGGGGCTGCCTGGGTCTCTGCCATGGTCGTCGCGCTCCTCTCCTGGGATGTGTCTCCGCCGGGGGCCGCCGGGAGTACGCCCGTTTCAGATGCCGGAGCGTTCCACGGCGGACCGCACGGATCCCGTGGTCGCGCCCACTCTTTGCAGAGTCCGGACCGGGCGGGTTCCGCGGGACTGAGCCGTCCACAGCGGCCGGGTGGCAGGGGGCTCAGGTGCCGATCGAAAGGACGCGCCCGGCAATGGACCGGTCGCACCGGTTGGACCCGGCGCGCCGCGTCGCCGGCAGTGCTCAGGAGGCGCAAGTCGGGGGATGCCGCACGGACGGAGCGTGCCACCGCGTCGCCCCGCGTGACCAGCCGACGCCGGCACTTGCGGCTGGCAATCCCCTCTGCAATCGCTCGCTCTCTTCGCTATACCCCTGAATTCGACGCCAGCGGCTTCATCACGCGACCCGCCCGGAGTCTCCGGCCATGCCTTCGATCCAGCGCCACGAGCCGATCCCCACCTCACGCCTGTCCCTCCGCGACCCCGCGACCACCCTCATCGTCGCACTCGCCCTCGCGGCCTCGTCTTCCGGCTGCTCGGCGCCACCCGCCTTGCCTGGCGCAGGCGTCGCCGCCCTGCCCGAGCACTACTCCCATTCCATCGCCGCCCTCGGCTGGCCCGGGGCGAAGCGCGCGTTCCAGGCCGGGCACGGCAGCGTCGTCGCGAACGGCGAGACCGCGATCGAGTGGCGGCTCGTCTCCGCGGTCGACTCGTGCGCGGTCTCCCCCGTGTGGTTCGAGCGCGACGGCGTGCCGGTCGCCCACTGGACCATGGCCGCGGCGGGGCACTCGGTCGAGTTCGAGGCGGCGGCAGCCCCGCGATCCGCCCTCGGCGACACCAGCCTCGTGCTCTCGGTGCGCGCCACCGCCGAGTGGCGCGGCGCGGCCGCCGGCGAGGTCGTGCTCGAGGCCCGCGTGCGCGCCACGCCGGATGGACCGACCATCGTCCCGTGGGACGCTCCCGACGACACGGCCTTCGTCGAGGCGTGGCGGGGACGGGCGGCCGTGCGCAACGGCCGCATCGTCGCCGTCGTGGATCGCGCAGCCACGCGGCCCCAGGATGCCCCGACCGCGGGCCGGCCTTCACGCACCACCGGCACCGGCGCGGGCACGCTCGTCGCGCGTTGCTCGGCGCGACTCTCCCCCGGCCAGCGGCGTCACTGGGACTTCCTCCTGCCGCTCTACCCGGTCGCGCCCGCTCTGCGCGGGGCGGTGGAGGGAAACGCACACGAGCGCGTGGCATCCGAGTCGCGGCGCTTCTGGCGGAACTGGCTCGCCCGCGCGGCGGACTTCGAGACGCCCGACACGCTGACGAATCTCGCCTGGCGCGCCAGCCTCGTCACCCTGGTCGCGTCGCAGGAGCGCGACCGCGGCCGCTGGGTGCCCCTCGGGAATCCCTTCCAGTACCGAGACATCTGGCTCCGGGACGGGGCGCGCACGGTGCGCGCGCTGGCGGTGGCGGGCCTCACCGAGATGGCGCGCGACGACGCGCGCACGCTCGCGCGTTTCCAGCTGTCGAATGGCGTGTTCCTTTCCCAGCGGGGCCAGCTGGATGGAACGGGGCAGGCGCTGTGGGCGTTCGCTCAGGCGGCCTCGCTCCCGCCCTCGGCCGCGATCGCGCGTGAGTTCCTGCCCGCGGCTGCGCGGGGGCTGCGCTGGGTCCAGCGGCAGCGCAGCGCCACCATCGACATGCGCCTGCCCACTGCTGGCCTGTTGCCCTATGGCGATCCGCGCGACGCCGAACTGGTGCGCGCCAGCCTGGTGGGCAACGACGCCTGGGCGCTGGCGGGCTGCCGGGCGGTCGCTGCGCTCGCACGACAGGCCGGCGACGACACCCTGCGGCGCGAAGCGGACGGAGTGAGCGCAGAATATGGCGCAACGTTCCTCCAGGCGCTGGCCGCCACGCGTCATCCGGACATCCCGCCGTCGTGGCAGGGCGTTGGCCGCGACTGGGGGAACGTGGTCCTGGGCTACCCCACGTTCGTCCTGCCGGCCGGCGATCCGCGCCTGGCGGCGCTTGCGCGGCGCATGCACGCGCGTGCCGCGCCCAGCGGCCTCGTCTGCTACGGCCCCAGTGACTCGCTCCACACCTACCTCGGCACCGACCTCGCGCAGTCGTCGCTGCTCGCCGGCCGGCCCGCGGAGGTGCGTGCGTACCTCGCCGGCCTGCTCGCACACAGCAGCAGCACGCTTGGGCAGGCTGAGATCTTCCATCGCGCGGGAGGATTCGGCCTGAACCTGCCCCCGCACGGCACCGCGGCGGCCACGATCGTGGACCTGCTGCGGAACATGATCGTCAGCGACGCGGGCGACACGCTCGTGCTGGCGCTCGGCGCGCCGCTCGAGTGGTGGCGGGGCACGCGGCTGGAGCGGGCGCCCACGCGCTTCGGCGTCCTCGGCGTGCGCCTCGATCGGCCCACCGCCGACCGCCTGCGGGTCCGCCTCGACTCCTCGCCGGCGTTCATCCGCGTGCGCGTGCCCGACGGCGCGCGGGCCGTGGCCGCGCTGAGCCCCGGGGCACGAGTCGTGGATGGCGGGTGGATCGAAGCTCCCCGGGGCACGCGCGAGATCGAGTTCCGGATCGCCCTGCAGCAGGCGCGGCCGTGAGCCGGCAGCGTGAACGCGAACGCCGCGGGGAGCCGGGAAGACAGCACGAGAAACGGCGCGCGAACGCGCCGCGGCCCGTGCTGCGCAAGTCCAGGCTGCACCGCAGGCTGATCCTCTTCTTCGCCGTCATGGTCGTCGGCGCGCTGGGCATGTGGGCGCTCGTGCACCAGCAGACCGTGCCTCATCCTCCACCCCCCTTCCCCACCGCCGCCATCTTCGACAGCGCACTCGTCACTTTCAGGGAGCAGAACTGGAAGGACGCGTTGCACTGGGCGCGTCTGCTGGCTGCGGCCGAGCCCTCGAACCCCGCGTGGGTCCTTCACCTCGGGGTCGTCTCGCACAACTACTCCTTCACGTGGTTGAAGGTCGGACGCGTGCGCTCGGTGACGCGTACGAGTCTCGAAAGAATCGAGTTGGAGTCGCGCGCGCTGGCCCTGATCGACTCCTCGGCCGCCTGGACCCGTTCGAACGAGCAGTGGGCCAACGCGATGTCCCAGGGTGGACAGGTGAACGAGGCCCTCGGACTGCCGCTCGAAGCCCCGCAGTACTACGTCGCGGCGTGCGAGCGGGTGCGCGACTACCCGGCTGCGCTGCCGCACGCCGTGTTCATCGCGAAGAGCCTGCACGACCCGCCGACCATTCCGCCAGGAACGGTGTTGCTGAGGGATCGGTAGGCTCGAGGCGCGTCCGGGCACGCGCGAGATCAGGTTTCGGATCGCCCGGCAGGAGGCGCGGCCATGCCCTGGCAGCGAGAACGTGAACGGCGCGGGAAGCGGGGCACGCAGCGCGATGGTGGGCGCGCGCCTGCGCCGGGGCCAGCGCTGCGCAGACGCACGCCGGGCCGCCTGCGGATCCTCTTCTTCGCCGTCCTCATCGGCTGCGCGCTGGGGATCTGGGCGCTCGTGCGACAGCGGACGACACCGCCCCCCCCACCCCCCGTCTCCACCATCGCCATGGCCGATAGCACGCTCGCGGCCGATGAGGCGAAGGACTTCGAGGGCGTGCTGCGCTGGGCGCGGTCGATGGCGGCCGCCGAGCCCTCGGACCCCGCGTTGGTCCTCGTCCACGGGCTCGCGTTGCACAACTATTCCTTTGTCGGTTCCCGGCACGGTCGCGAGCGCTCGGCGACCCGCACGAGCCTCGATCGGATCGAGATGGAGTCGCGTGCGCTGGCCCTCATCGATTTCGCAGCCGCGGGGATGCGCTCGAACGAGTCGTGGGCCGAGGCGATGACCGAGGCCGGGCAGGTCTACGAGAACCTCGGACTGCCGCTCGACGCCCTGCGGTACTACACCGCCGTGCGCGAGCGGCTGCCCGACTACCCACCCGTGCTCCCGCGTGTCGTGTTCATCGCGAAGAGCCTGCGCGACCCGCTGACCATCCCCTCAGGACCGTCGCCGCTGACGAGTCCGCAGGCTCGGGGAACTCCCGCCCCGGGCTAGCGCTCGTCCGTCTCCACCGGCAGGCCCGCGTCCTGCCAGCCACGATAGCCGCCCGCGAGCGAGACCGTGTTCGTGTAGCCCATCTTCTGCAGGCTGTCGCAGACCAGGACACTGCGGTAGCCGCCGCCGCAGTAGCACACGATCGGCGTGCTCCGGTCGGCGAAGAACGACTCGATGTCGCGCTCGATGATGCCCCGGCCCAGGTGCAACGCGCCGGGCAGGCGGCCGCCCGCCCACTCGTGGTCCTCGCGCGCGTCGATCAGCACGTGCCGCTCCCCCCGCATCAGGCGCTCACCGTACTCGGGGATGCTGATCTCCTTCACCCGCGACCGCGCTTCGTCGATCAGCGCGAGGAACGCGGCGGCGTGCTCGTGCTGCGTCATCGCGCCGGACCTCCGGGAGCGGCGGCGCCCGCAGCCCGCTCGTACGCCCGCCCGGCGGCCGCGCCCGCGCCGGTGCCGCGACCGTATTCGCGCACCACGCGGTAGAGCGCGTCACGCTGCACGGGCAGCTTCCCGGCCTCGCGGATTGTCTGCACCATGGAATCCTCGGCGAGCCCCACCGGGCTGCGGGCCTGCGCGGCGTGCG
>JANXPZ010000202.1 GCA_025357055.1 Candidatus Eiseniibacteriota bacterium
ACCATCAGAAGCTCATCGAGGAGGCGCCCAGCCCGCTCCTGACCGAGGAGCAGCGTCGCGAGGTTGGTGCGCTGGCCGTGCGCGGCGCGCAGTCCATCGGCTACCGGGGCGCGGGCACCATGGAGTTCCTGTTCGACCAGGACGGCTCCTTCCATTTCATGGAGATGAACACGCGCATCCAGGTCGAGCACCCCGTCACCGAGGAGGTGACCGGGCTGGACCTCGTGAAGGAGCAGATCCTGGTGGCGGCCGGTGAGAGACTCTCGGTCCGGCAGGAGGACGTGCGCTGGGAGGGGCACGCCTTCGAGTGCCGCATCAACGCCGAGGACCACGAGCACGGCTTCCGTCCGAGCCCGGGCGCGATCACCTATTTCTACCGGCCCGGCGGGCCCGGCCTGCGCATGGACAGTCACGTCTACACGGGCTACACCGTGCCGCCCTACTACGACTCGATGATCGGCAAGCTCATCGCGCGGGGGAAGGACCGGCCCGAGGCGCTGCGCCGCATGGAGATCGCACTCGAGGAATTGATCGTGGAGGGGATCAAGACCACGATCCCCTTCCATCTGCTCGCGGTGCGCGATCCCGCCTTCCAGCGCGGCGATCTCGACACCCACTTCGTCGAGCGGCTGCTGGGGCCGAAGCCCGCACCGGCCGGAGCTGCCGCCGCGGCGGCAGCGGCTTCCTAGCCCGCTTCGCCGCCCGTGCCGGCGCGGGTCTCCGTCCTGCTCACTCCCGGGGGCGGGACCGTGCCCCCGCAGGCCACCGCCGTGGTGGTGGACGTGCTGCGCGCCACCAGCGTCCTCACGCAGGCGCGGCTGAACGGCGCGCGCGCCATCCTGGCCGCGGGCACGCCCGGGGAGGCCCTGGCGCTGCGCGCCCGGCACCCCGGCGCCCTGCTGTGCGGGGAGCGCGACGGACGGCGGATCCCCGGTTTCGACCTCGGCAACTCGCCCTTCGAGTATGGCCCCGGGACCGTGGGAGGGCGCACGCTCATCTTCGCCTCCACCAACGGCTCGCAGGCGCTGCTCGCCGCGGGCCGGGCCCGGCGGCGCGTGCTCGGCGCCTTCGTCAATGCGAACGCGGTGCTCGCCGCGGTGGCCGCGGACGAGCGGGTCACCGTCGTCTGCTCGGGCAAGCTGGGCGGCTATGCGCTCGAGGACGCGGCTTTCGCCGGCTGGCTGGTGGAGCGGCTGGTGGCACGCGGGGCGCGCGTCGAGGGCGCCGCGGCGGCGTTCGCGCGCCGCACGGCCCCGCGCGACGCAGCCGACGTGCGCGCGCTGCTGCAGGGCGCCTCGCACGGACGCACCCTGCGCTCCATGGGCCCCGACTACGCGCGCGACGTGGAGTTCTGCGCGGGGCTCGATACGATCTCGCAGGCGTTCGAAGTCTGAGTCCGGGGTCCCGGGCCGGGCCGGCTCAGCGCCTCTGGGCGCGGGCCATCATGACGGCGCCCACCAGGCCGAAGACCAGGTCCCCCAGCCAGCCCGCCAGGTACGGATTCAGCGCGCCGGCGTGGCCCAGGGCCTGCCCGGTGCGCAGCAGGGCGTAGTAGCAGAAGGAGATGACGATCGAGAGCCCGAAGCCGAGCGCGGCGCTCTGCATGCGCATGCGCGTGGCCACCGGCGCGCCGATCAGCACCACGATCAGGTTGACGAGCGGGAAGGCCAGCTTCACCTGCAGGTCCACCAGGTAGTTCGCTACGCGTGCGCCGCTGGCGCGCAGCTTCTGCACGTAGGACCACAGCTCGAGGAAGTTCATCTCGCCCGGATTGCGGCTCTCCTTGGCGAAGTCCGCGGGCTGCTCGACGATCCCGTTCACCGCCATGCGATCGAAGGCCTTCACCTGCTCCCGGTTGCCCGAGAACCTGCGCAGGAAGCCCGAGGAGAACACCCAGCGCGTTCCATCCCAGCTGGCCTCGGCGGCGTCGATGCGGCGCACCAGGGCGCCGCCGTTGAATTCCTGCAGCGAGACCTCGTGCATGCGCTGCTCGCCCACCAGGTACAGCCGCATGTAGAAGATGCGGCCGCCCTCGCCGAGGTAGGTGACGTCGGCCCGCTCGGTCACCTGGTGGCGCCGCATGCCCTGGATCTCCTGATCGTAGATCACGTCCCGCTGCCGGTTCGTCTCCGGCACGACGGATTCGCTCAGGCACAGGGAGAACAGCGTGCAGGCGACGGACACCGCCAGCACCGGCGCGAGGATGCCGAACAGCGAGCGCCCGGAGGTGCGCATCGCGGTCAGCTCGCCGAACTTGTTGAGCTGGCCGAGCGCCAGGAAGGTGGCCATCAGGAGCGCGATGGGCATCACCTGCACCAGCCACTCGGGCAGGCGGTAGAGGTAGTACCGCCCGATCAGGGAGAAGGCGGCGTGGTGGTCGAGGAACACGTCGATCTTCTCGAACACGTCCACCACCACGAAGATGGCGAGGATGCCGACGAGCCCGAGGGCCAGGTAGCCGGCGAACTCCCGGAGCAGGTAACGGTCGAGGATCCTCACGCGGGCGGTCCTGGCGCGGAGGGCCCCGCGGGGAGCGCGTCGCGCAGGCCTTGGCGACGGCGGCCCCAGGGATTCCCCCGGAGGGCACGAGGCCGCCAGACCTCGATCGCGCGCAGGGTGGCCAGCAGGCCCCAGGTCCCGAGCACCAGGTTCGGGAGCCACATGGCCAGCCAGGGTGGCAGCAGCAACCGGTTGGCCAGCTCCTCGCCACCGACCAGGCAGAGATAGTAGAACAGGAAGAACGCCACCGAGACGAAGGCCACCGCGGGCCCCGCGCGCCGCACGCGCATCCCGAGCGGCGCCCCGATGAAGACGAACACCACGCAGGCCGCCGGCAGCGAGAACTTCTTGTGGATCTCGACCGAGAGCGAGCCCGCCCGCCGCTCGAGCGCCTCGTGCTCCAGCCGCCAGAGCTCCAACTCGGTCCGCACCTGGGGGCTCTCCCGCTGCACCTGCTCGAGCGCGGGGCTGCCCCCGGCCAGCGCCCGAAGGATCGTCGTCATCCGCGCCTCCCAGGAGAGCCCGGCGGGGATCAGGGTCTCCAGGTCGCGGGCGGTGAGCCCGTAGGTGGCGAGGCGCTCCAGGTGCTCGGCGGTCGAGCGCTGGTCCTGCGCGATCACCTGCTGGCGCTCCTGCGAAAGCTGGCTGGCGCTCATCTCGCGATCGCTGCGCGCTTCGCGTACGCTGCGTTCCAGGATAGCGCCGGCGCCCTGGATGTGGATGATATGGGTCTTGAAGACCATGCGCCGATACTTCCGCGAACCGCCCTCGTCGGCCGGGATCTCGTGGATCTCCCCGTCCTTCAGTTCGAGCACGGCCGTTCGACCGTCGGGGGTGTAGGTCAGGAAGCCGCGCTTGGCCAGGATGAGGTTGGGTGGCCCGCCGGCGTTCATCTGGTAGATGGTCACGCCTCGCATCTCGTTGGTGCGACCGTTGACGGACTGGACCAGCAGGTTGTAGCCCGGGAAGTCGGTGATGAAGACTCCTTCCTGGAGCTTCACCGTGGGCCGCATGCGGCCGATGTCGATGAGCAGGTTGGCGAAGGCGTGGTTGGAGTCGGGCAGTATCCGGTCATTGAAGAAGGTGAGCCCCGCCGCCAGCAGCGTGGCCGCCAGCAGCGGGCCGACGAGGATGGAGGCCAGGTTGACTCCGCTGGCGCGCAGCGCGGTGATCTCGTTGTCCTGGGAGAGGCGGCCGAAGGTCATCAGCACGGCCACCAGGACCGCGCAGGGCACCGACAGCGCCACGATGTAGCCGAGCGAGAGCACGAAGAGCTGGAGGACCGCCAGGGGGGCCACCCCCCGGTTGATCACCAGGTCCAGGTAGTCGAAGAGGACGTCCATCTCGAGGACGAAGGTGACCACGCCGAAACCCAGCAGTAAGGGAACCAAGTGTTGCTTCAGGATGTACCAGTGGAGGATACGCATGGCTGCGCAGCCTACCTCATGGGTCGGGACGGGAGCGACGGATTTCGTTCGAGGGCCTTTGACCGGCAGGGGTTCCCCTGTTAGGGTCGGCGGGTGCGCCTCCTCCCACGGGGGCGCAGCCTTTTAGGTTGCCCGCATGCTGACCGCTCTTCCGGCCCTTCTGTTGCTCATCGGGTTTCCCCATTTCGGGCTGAAGCCCAGCCGTATGGCGTTCCCCGCGGACTCTCTCCCGCCGGCCTGGAAGAGTGCCTCGCGCCTGGCGTTGGAGGACCAGTTCGTCCTGGGCACCCTGCGCCCCCTGCGGCTGCGCCCCCCCGGGCTGAAGCTGAACCCCGACCCGCGCTCCCTGCGGGTGACCATGGATCCCGACTCCGCCACGGTGAGCACGTCCATGCGCCTGGGCGAGATCCCCCTGGGCCCGGGCGCGGCGCGCTCGCTCTCGGCCTTCTCCCGCGAGACCGGCCGGCTCACGTTCGAGCGGCTGTGGCTCGAGACCTCCCAGCGGAGCATCAACGTCAAGAGCGGCGTCTCGGGCCGGGGGGCCTCCACGACGGGGCTCTCGTTCAAGCTGCCTTCGCCGCTGCCGGCGCGGGTGCAGAACCTGCTCGGGCCCGGGGGCCCGGCACTGAACGTCTCCGGCTCCGAGAACATCCGGCTCTCGGGGCAGAGCGACTGGAGCAACCAGCAGATGGGCCTGCTGGGCCAGAAGCGTTCGCTGTTCCCGACGTTGAACATGCAGCAGGACCTGGACATCCGCCTCGAGGGGCAACTCTCCGACCGCATCAAGGTCAATCTGCTGCAGAACTCCGCCATCCAGATCCCGCTCGCCAACCGCATCGCCATCAACTACCGCGGTGGCGAGGACGACCTGGTCCAGGCGCTCGACCTGGGCAACACCAGCCTGACGCTGCCGGGCACCCAGTATGTCTCCTACAGCGGTCGCAACGAGGGCCTCTTCGGCGTCAAGACGGCGCTGCGCTACGGTCCGCTCGACTTCACGATCCTGGCGAGCAAGCAGGAGGGCAAGAGCGAGCGCGCAAGCTACGCCGGGGGTGCCTCGAAGCAGACCCAGACGCTGAACGACTTCGACTACGTGCGCGGGATCTACTACTTCCTCTACGACCCCAGCACCCCGACGCTCGACATCGAGGACGCCAGCATCGTGCTCTACCGTGACAACGCGGACTACACCACCAACGTGAGCACGGTGCGCGGGCGGGCGCTGATGGATCCGAGCCTTGGCGCGGGCACGCTGCCCGACACGACGGCGGCGGTGCTCGGCTTCTTCACGCAGCTGACGGCCGGGGCGGACAAGGACTACGAGATCCTGCGCGACGTCTACGGGCCGGACTTCAAGGTCATCCGGCTCCGGCGCCAGATGGTGGGAGACCAGCGCCTGGGGGTGACGTATCGCGCCCGCCCGGCGGGCTCCACGGGGCCCTATGTTCAGGTGGGGAGTCTCGAAGTCGCAGCCGACCCCGACGGGGTGCCGACCGTCCAGATGAAGCTGCTGCGAGCGCCCGCCAACCTGATCGTGCCGAACGCCACCGGCCTGGGGTTCAAGGACACGCTGTTCAACGCGACGCGGGAGCTCGAGCTCAGGAACTTCTACCAACTCGGCGGCCAGCGAATCGACCCCGGCACGCTCAAGATCAACATCCGCCAGGGCTACACCGACCCGCCGCAGTACTCGGAGCCCACGGCGCCCGGGATCCCCTACATCGAGATGCTGGGGCTCGACAACTACGACGAATCGGGGGGCTCGGCGGTGCGCGGCGCCCACGACAACAAGGTGGACGGCACGGTGCTCTCGACGAATGTCCGCACCTTCGTGGACTTCGAGAACGGCGTGCTGTTCTTCCCCGATCCGCGTCCCTTCGCGCCGCGGCTCGGCTCCGGCGGGAAGCCCTTCGAACAGGCGATCAGCAACCTGCTCTCGCGACGCGACTCTCTGGTCGGGACCCCCGACCCCCACTCCAGCGCCGGCGGGCTGGACCAGCGCGCCTCCAACCCGGCCATCTACGACGACTACAACCCGCGCCGCGACCTCGCCTCGACCTATTTCATCGACGTGGAGTTCACCGCGGCGCAGGCCCAGGGTGAGATCATGCTGGGACGCGGCAACCTGCTCGAGGGCTCCGAGGTCGTCACGGTGGGCGGCGAGCAGTGGGTGCGCGAGAAGGACTACACGATCGATTACGACCTCGGCCGCCTCACGCTCAAGCGGCAGCTGCCGACCGGCGGACAGCTCAATGTGAACTACTCCTACGCGCCGCTCTTCCAGCAGGCCGGGCGGACGCTGGTCGGGAGCGCCTTCCGTCTCGAAGGGCGCGAAAAGAGCTTCGGCGGGGCCTTCATGTACGAGAGCAAGGGCGCGCAGGACCTGCGCCCGCGGCTGGGGGAGGAGCCTTCGCGCAGTCTCATCACCGACCTCAACACGGCGTGGACCTTCCATCCGGACTGGATGACGCGGATGGTGGACCGCCTGCCCGGGATCCGCACCACCGCCCCCTCGGAGCTCAACGTCCAGGCGGAGATGGGCATGTCGTTCCCCAATCCCAACACCAGGAACGAGGTCTTCATCGACGACATGGAGGGCGTGCGCGACGCGGTCTCCCTGAGCATGACGCAGGAGCGCTGGCACTGGACGAGCCCGCCCCTGCTCAAGGGGCCATGGGGCGAGGCGCCGCTGGTCGAGGTCGGCAACGGGCCCAGCCCGATCCCGGACCCCCCGCACAACGCCGAGCTGCACTGGTACTCGCCGCCCAACTACGTCAAGGAGCAGGACCTCAAGCCCAACCTCAGCGACGCCCAGGGCGCGAAGAATCCGCGCCAGGTGCTCTGCCTGAGCGTGCCGCGCCGGCCCCAGAGCCTGGCCGGCGACAACGTCACGCCCCTGTGGGCGGGCGTGGACTACATGCTCGACCCGGTGGGCCTGGACCTGTCCCGCTCGCAGTTCATCGAGTTGTGGGTGAACGACTTCAACGACCAGCACGCCGGGGATGGACTGGGCCGAGTGCGTGGTCGCCACGTCAAGCTCCACGTGGACCTGGGCACGATGGCCGAGGATCAGATGCGTTCGCCGGACCAGCCGCCCAACGGTCTGCTGGACACCGAGGACCGGGCCCGCGACAACGTGCTGACGGCGGAGGAGGACACGGGGCTCGACGGGTTGATGAACCCCGACTCGGGCAAGGTGCGCGACCTGGTCACCTCGACCACGAAGGATCCCGAGGGCGATGACTTCAGCCCGCCGAACGAGATCGTGACCCGCGAGGAGGCCCGGGCCATCGATCCGCGCAACTGGGTCTCGGTGAACGGCACGGAGGGCAATCGCACCATCAACCCCGTGCCCGACACCGAGGACCAGAACCTGAACGGCGCGCTGGACCCCAACAACAACTACCTCGAGTACTCCATCGACCTGGGCGACGTCTCCCCCGAGGCCCCCTACCTGGTGACCGACGTGCATGCGGCATTCCCGGCCACGGCCGGGGACAACGGCTGGCGCCGTTACCGCATCCCGATCGCCGGCGCCGGAGCCGTGAGGTTCGGGAACCCCAACCTCACGATGGTCCAGCGCGTACGGGTCTGGATCCAGGGCGTCGTGGAATCGGACGAGTCGCCCGCGGACATCCGCAAGCCGCTGCTCATGCTGGGCGGACTGGAGATCGTGGGCAGCCGCTGGCAGCAGGCCGACCTCGACTCGATCTCCCTGGCCTCGCCGGTCACGACGATGACCCTGAATGCCGTGAACTCACTGGACAACGCCGACGTCTACGTGCCGCCCTTCGATCCCGGCCAGACGCGCAACGGCAACCAGGAGCTCACCCGCCGCGAGCAGTCCATGAGCATGGAGTTCACCGACCTCAAGCCCGGCGCGAAGCTGGAGACCTTCAAGACCTTCTCGCTGGACGAGAACTACAGCCGCTACGGCAAGCTCAGCTGGTATGCCGCGGCCTACGGCGTGCGCGACTCGAGCAAGGCCATCAGCCTCTCGACTCCCGGGCTGTTCTACTTCGTGCGCTTCGCCTCGGACGAGCAGGGGCGCAACTATTACGAGTACCGGGCGAGCCTGCCGGCCAACTCGAGTGCGAAGCAGATCTCCTGGAACGAGATCCGCCTCCAGCTCACCGACCTGTCGAACCTGAAGCTGAGACCCGACTTCCAGAAGGCCGACCCGAACCGTTACGGCGTGGCCGGCGCGGCCCCCGGGGAGAGCCTCTTCGTCATCGGCCGGCCCTCGTTCACCCGGCTCCGGCGGATCTCGTTCGGGTTGTTGAACCAGGGCGGTCCGCGCTACAGCTCGGGGCAACTGTGGTTCAACGAACTGCGCGCCACGGACGTGGCCAAGGACGTGGACCGCGCCCAGCGCGTCCAGGTCACCGGGCAGCTGGCCAACCTGTTGAGCTACAACCTGGCGTGGAACGGCCGCGGGGCGGACTTCCTCTCGGTCGGCGATAGCCGCGGGTCCGGCAGTTCGCTCGACCAGCTCTCGTGGAGCACTTCGATCCAACCGAGCCGTTTCTTCGAGCAGACCCGGATCTCGCTGCCCGTCAGCCTCGGCTACTCGCGCAACAGCTTGCGGCCCCGCTTCAGCGCCGGCGACGACATCATCCGCACCGGGGCCCTCGAGGCCGCCAGCGAGACTCGCAACGAATCGCGCTCGTTCTCGACCGCCTACGCGCGCACCTGGAGCGATCGCTCCAATCCGTTCCTGCGCTACACGCTCGGGGGCATCACCGCTTCCTACAGCTGGAACCAGTCCAAGGGCCTCAGCCCCTATTCGGTGGACAGCAGCGTCGTCAAGACCGCGTCGGTGAACTACGTCATCGTGCCACGCAAGCTCCTCACGATCGGGATCCCGCTGAGCAAGGGCCGCTTCTACCTTCTGCCGGAGCGTGCCTACTGGAACTACTCGGTCAGCAGCGCCCGCAGCATCTCCTTCGACCGGGTGGGTGCCCTGCGTGACTCGCTCCGCAAGCGCAGCGACGTGACCGGCCGGTCTGCCTTCGTGAACTTCGGCGCCGACTCGCGGCCCATCGATTTCTTCCACCATCACATCGAGGGGATCCGCAACCTGGTGCTGCCGGAAAGCGACGTGCGCAGCGACCGGATCGGTTTCATCAATCTGGGCCGGGTGACGAGCTGGCGGCAGAACATGGACGCGCGCTACAGCGTCACGCGCGGACCCTGGCTGCGGCCGTCGTTCTCCTGGAATTCGTCCTACAGCCAGAACAACGGCCCCGAGCTCTCCCGGGACCTGGGCGTGCGCTCGGTGAGCAACGGCCAGTCGCTGAGCATGACCCTGGACCTGCCCTTCTCGCGCTTCGATGTCGCGAGCTCCACCCGGACGCCCGCCCGGACGCCCGCCCGGTCTGACCGTGCGCCCCAGATCACGCGCCCCGACAGCCCCCGCGGTGCCCCTCCCGGCAACTCCCACGGCAGGCCTCCGGGCAGGCTCCGCGGCCCGGCCCCGGAGTTGTCCCGCGTCGTGCTCCCCGACAGTGTGCGCGTCGCGCTCTCCGACAGCACCCGCGCCGCGCTCTCCGACAGCGCCCGCGTCGCGCTCTCCGACAGCGCCCGCGTCGTGCTCCCCGGCGGCGCCCGCGTCGCGCTCCCCGGCAGCGCCCGCGTCGCGCTCTCCGACAGCGTCCGCGTCGCGCTCTCCGAC
>JANXPZ010000221.1 GCA_025357055.1 Candidatus Eiseniibacteriota bacterium
CCGGGTCGAAGTGGAGGGCGCAGGAGGCCGGCGTCCCGCCGACCAGGACGCTGGAGAAACCGCCCACGATCGTGAAGCGTCCGCCCCCGCCGCCGATCACGCCCGAGTTCAGGGCGAGCCGGGCCCGCAGGCCGCCGTACCCCAGGTTGAAGACCCGGACGGTGGTGTCGGCGAAGGCATCCTGCGGCCGGGCGCCGAAGTCGAGCGTGTCCTCGACGACCGTCGCGAGCGAATCGAGCGAGGCCTGCGCGTGATCGAGCACCGTGCCCGAAAGGCCCACCAGCGTCGTGGGCGCGTCCACGGCGTCGGAGGAGATCGTGAGATCCCCCGACTTCGGGCCCACGCCGTCCGCGCTCATCGTGACGGCGGTCAGGGTCGATCCTCCCGGGGCCACGGCCAGCGGGCCCGGGGCGCCGAAGCCGGCGGGCGCGGCGAACGTGCAGTGGAGCGAATCGGCCGGGGCCACCGCCGGGTTGTTCACGGTCAGGTCCTGGCTCGGGGCCGGCGCACCGATGATCACGGGGCCGAACGCGAGCGCCGCGTCGGTCGAGATCCTCGAGGGCAGCCGCAGGTCGATGCGCACCGGCAGGTGATCGCTCGCCAGCTTGAGCGCGGTGGCATAGGCCGCGCCCTCGGGGATGACGGGCGCGTCCGTGATGTTCAGGTTGAGATGCAGTCCATCGTTCCCGACCGGGACGCAGGTGCCGGTGAGCACCCCGAGTCCCTGGCCGGTGCCCAGGTTGACCGTGGGCAGGATGAAATCGAAGCGGTCGTCCAGACCGCCGGTCGCCGCGCCGCTGGCGCAGGGCGCGGTCTTGCAGGGCGACTGCGTGTGGACCGCGGCGTAGGAGGCGCCGTCGTGCCAGCTCCCCGCCGGCAGCAGGTCGTAGACGCGTCCGGTGTTGTTCGCCTGCGACTCGAGGAACTTCTGATAACCGGCCTCGGTGCTGCGGTAGAAGTTGAAGTCCCCGAGCGTGAGCGCGCGCGTGCCCACGGGCATGGCGTTCATGCTGTCCCGCAGGCCGGTGACCTCGGCCAGGCGCTGCGCGGCGTCGGCGGAGGTGTCCGAGGCCTTGAGGTGCGCGGCGTAGATGCGCAACTCGGCCGCCGCCGCCACGTAGCCCGCCGGCTTGAGCCGGTAGAGGTGCACCAGGCGCAGCAGGTTCGCGGGGTTCGGATAGAAGCCCCACTGGCCCAGGAACTGGACCGACGAGATCCGGTAGAAGCACGCCGCGTCACTGTCGTTGCCGTTGACGAACGGCACGGCCGCCCACTGCCCGGGCTCCATGACGTTCAGCACCTCGTTGAGGAACTGCGTCTCTCCGCCCGAGGCGCTCGACATCTCCCCGGTCACGATCACGTCCGCGTGCAGGGGCTCGAGGATCGTCCGGTAGTAGGGCGCGCGGGCGGTGCCGCTCGGGCCCGGATAATTGAGGAGGTTGTAGCTCACCACGCGCAGCGCGTGGGCCGGTGTGGCGAGCAGCAGCGCGAGGAGCACCGCCGGGGCGACGGCGCGCCTGACGAGCGCAGACCGAGCGGGGGAGGCCATGGCGGCTCCTGGGCTGGATTGCAGTGGCCCGGCGGCGCGCGGTCACGGGCAGACCGCCGCTGTCGGGGGCGACCTCTGGATCCTGGCTTGCCACCTGGATTGTAGACCGACCCTCCGGCCCCGCGCCAGCACCGATCCCGCGTCGGCGGCTCAGGCTTGCGGGACTTCCCGCACCAGTTCCCGCGCGGCTTCCCTGCTCAGGGAGCCCCGGGGCAACTCGAGGATCTCGAGCGTGCGGGAGCGGGGCCCGTCATCCGGGGCGCCGCGGCCGCCTTCGCGCACCAGGGTCACGCGGTCGCCGGCGCGGGCCTCGCGACTCGGCTTGGCCGGCGCGCCGTTGAGCAGCGCCCGCCCCTGCTGGACGGCCTCGCTGGCCTGGGAGCGGCTCTTGAAGAGCCGCAACTCGAAGAGCAGCACGTCCAGGCGCATGCTCAGTCCCCCCGCCGTCGGTGGGATCCAGAACGGCGCCCTGGCCCGCCCGGGTCGCTCACGCTCCGCCCCCGAGCAACTTCGCGAGCGCGAAGGCCGCGGCCGCCGCGAGCCCGCCGACCAGCAGGGTCTGCAGCCCGCTCTTCCAGGGCTTCGCCCCCGTGAAGCGTCCCTTCACGTAGCCGAAGACGAGCAGCGCCACGAGCGTCACCGCGACCGAGATGTTGAGCGCCCGGCCGGTGTCGTGCGCGACCAGCATGTAGGGCGAGAGCGGGATGAGGCCGCCCGCGACGTAGGCGCCGGCGATGGTGAGCGCGCTCCAGAGCGCGCGCCGGGGTTGCGGCGCCTCGAGCCCCAGCTCGAAGCGCATCATGAAATCGACCCACGCCTTCGGCCGCGCCTCGAAGGCGCGCAGCACCGGGGCGATCTCCTCGTCGCCGAGCCCGTAGCCGCGGAACACGTCCGCCACCTCCTCGCGCTCGGTCTCCGCCAGTTCGACGACCTCCCGCTCCTCGCGACGCCGCTCGCTCGCGTAGTGGTCCGCGTCGCTGCGCGCGGCGAGGTACCCGCCCAGGCCCATGGCGATGGAGCCCGCCGCGATCTCGGCCAGCCCGGCGGTGACGATGATGCGGGTCGCGGAGACGGCGCCGGTGAGCCCCGCGGCGAGGGCGAAGGGGACCGTCAGGCCGTCGGACATCCCGATCACGATGTCGCGCACGCTTTCGCCGGCGGTGAAGTGGTGCTCGGTGTGCGAAGTCTGGGGCACGTGGACTCCTTTCGAAGGCGAGGCACCGGGCGGAGCAGCGCGCGGCGCGGGCGCGCCCGTTCGGGCCATGAATCGTCCCGGTCAGGGCAGGAAGTAGAACGCCATCCCCAGGATGACGTAAACGGCGACCAGCAGCGCGCCCTCGAGCCAGTTGGACTCGCCATCCTGAGCCACCAGGTGCACCGCCGCCACCGCGATGGCGACCGACACCACCTCGAAGGGCGTGAAACGCAGGTCCATCGGGGCGCGTGCCATGAAGTACGAGACGAAGACCAGCAGCGGCGCGACGAAGAGCGCGATCTGGATGCTCGAGCCGATGGCGATGTGAAGCGCGAGGTCCACCTGGTTGCGCAGGGCCATCAGCACCGCGGTCGAGTGCTCGGCGGCGTTGCCGATGGTGGCGACCACGATGACACCCACGAACACCGGCGTGAGCCCGAGCGTGCGCGAGGCCTCCTCCACCGCCCCGACGAGCAACTCGCTCATCCACGCCACGAGCAGCGTGGCGCCCAGCAGCATCAGCGCCGGCCGCCAGACGGAGGCGCGGGCCGGGGCTCCGTCGCCTTCGTGCCCGCGGGCGCCGGGCTCGCCGGCGTAGAGATGGCGGTGTGTGCCGAGGCTGAAGACGAGGCTCAGCAGGTAGGCGGCGAACAGCACCACCGCGATCTCGAGCGACAGGTCCCTCTCCCGCAGCGCCTCCTGCGCGGCCGTGAGCGCCGAGCGCGCGACCGCGTTCGAGGCCACCGCGTTGAAGAGCGCGGGCACAAGCAGTCCGATCGCCGCGAGGGCCAGCAGGGTCGAGCCCATCGAGGCGGCCGAGCGGTCGAACCGCTGCCGCTCGCGGCGCAGGCCCCCGGCGAACAGGGCGACCCCCAGCACGAGCAGGCTGTTGCCCAGGATCGAGCCAGTGAGGCTCGCCTTGACGATGTCGTCGAGCCCGCGCCGCAGCGCGGTCAGGGCGATGACCAGCTCCGCCGCGTTGCCGAAGGTGGCGTTCAGCAGACCGCCCACACCGGCGCCGAAACGGCGCGCGAGCGCGTCGGTGGCCTCACCCATCGTGCCGGCCAGCGGCACGATGGCGAGTGCGGCGCAGGCGAAGACGGTGGCGCCGCTCCAGTGGAGCTGGTGCGCGATCGCCGCGAGCGGCACGAAGAGCAGCAGACCGCGGAACAGCTGCCCGGGGGTGGCGAACGAGCGGGTCGGGGCCGTGCGCGCGGGGGTCATCGCCGTGGACTGTGCCCCAGCGGGCGATCGCGCTCAAGCGGGGCCCTCGAGACGCGACGGGCGGGGTCTTTCGACCCCGCCCGCGCTGGATCCCTGCTATCGCGAGCGAAGGATCACGAACAGCCCAGGGACGTCCCGCAGTTGAGGCACTTGTAGCAGGTGCCGTTGCGGATGGTGATGTGTCCGCAGTTGTCGCAGAGCGGCGCGTCGCCCGGGAACTTGCCGAGCTGGGCGTCGGGACCGCCCTCGACGCCGTGCGCCTCCGCGCGCGCCCGGATCGCGGGCGCCGCCGCGGCGCGCGCCTCGCCGCCGCCGTTCTCGACTGTGCGGTGCTCGCGTCCCACCGGATGGCCGACGGCGTGGACCTTCGGCTGGCCCACCAGGCTCTCGTCCACGATGTGGGCGAGGTCGGTGCGGCCCAGGTACTCGATGCCGAGCACGCGGAAGACGTAGTCCACGACGCTGGTGCAGGCGCGCAGGTTGTCGTGCCCGTCCACGCGGCCGTGCGGCTCGAAGCGCGTGAAACAGAACTGGTCCACCAGGTCATCGAGCGGCACGCCGTACTGCAGGCCCATCGAGACGGAGATGGCGAAGCAGTTCATCATGCTGCGGAAGGCGGCGCCCTCCTTGTGCATGTCGATGAAGATCTCGCCGATCGTGCCGTCCTCGTACTCGCCGGTGCGCAGGAACACCTTGTGCCCGCCGATGCGCGCCTCCTGCGTGAAACCGTGGCGCCGCTTGGGCAGCCTCCGCCGGCGCAGCCTGGGCGGCGAGTCCTTCTCGGGCTCCTCGACCTTGCGGCTCGTCGCCAGCGGCTGGCTCAGCTTGGAGCCGTCGCGGTAGAGCGCGACCGCCTTGAGACCCGAC
>JANXPZ010000020.1 GCA_025357055.1 Candidatus Eiseniibacteriota bacterium
CGTTGCAAAGCGGCTCGAAGCGCAACACCAACCGCCCTGAGGATCGGCGAGACTGGATCCGGGTCATCCAATAGCGACCGATGAACGCTGATATCTTCGAGGGTAGCCTCGAGTGCCGCCGTTCCTTCGAGGCCTCCAGCAAATCGCAAGAGATCAACTGCAAGGGCATAGCCAGGCCTGCGCGCTTCGAGCTTTGCGCCAACGTCCATCCACTCCTTGATTCGAGTTGTGAGGTCGTCGGCCTTGTCGAAGAGCATGAACAGGAGATCATTTCCCGCCTGGCCCTCAAGTTCATAGATCTGAGGGGCCCGCGGGGGCTCGGGCGCCGGGGGATCACCACCGGCCCTTCCGGCGAGAGTCTTCACGGCAGCCACGAAATCGGGCGCGGCGACCGCCTCATCCCCGGGCTGGTAGCGCAAGCCGACATCTTTGTACAGCTGACGAATGCGCAGCTTCTGCGGCGCAGTCAGGACAGGATGTTCGACGCGGAAGTCAGCCTGGGAGATCTTCCTCTGATCGAGTTCCGAAATCTTGACTGCCCGGCCCTGAAGGCGCGCCGACAGATGCCCGCTGACCATTAGCACGGCAAGTGTCGCGTCAATGGCGTCCTTGGGCCAACCGTAAGGGGGCTCGCGGTAGACTGCTGCGACTTCCGACCCCTTCTTGCCCGCCCCCACGAAGCGAAGCAATTCCGCCGCGACCGCGTGCTTGTCTGGGTCACCCGAATGCCCGACGGCAGAGAAGGCTGCCGCATTACCTTCCTTCGCGCGTTGCCAAACGGTGGGCCAATTGGCGGAGTCTGCCATGTTGAACTTCGGATAGAGGCGACCGAGGACAACTTGTGCAGCGTCCTCAACGGCCTCTCTCAGGCTGATGACAGGCCGCTCCTCACCACCCGAGAGGAACACCCGGGCCTTACTGAGAACCTCTTTGATGTGATCGTCGGTCTTCGCCTGCTCGGTGGCCAGGCGCGTTTGCATCGCCGCGCGCGCCGCCTTGCCCTCATTGCTGCTCGGGCTACCCTGGAAGTTGAGCGTCTCTTCAGCCGCAAGGGCAGAGGCGATTGCGCTCTTCAACTCGTCTGCCTTCGTCCGCTTGATGAGCACGTGAATGGTCGCGTCATCGACGGGTCGCTTCTGAATCTCCTGCAGGATCGCGTTCTCAGACTCCTGGAAGCCATCTCGCACCCACACACAGACGCCCTCGGTTACGGCGGGGCGCTCGGCCCCATAGTGAATGGCCGCCTTTCGCTTCTCCTTCGCGGCGCCGTGAAGCACGGACACGCCAGACAGCTCATCCTGCAACGCCCTTGAGAGCAGCTGCCCCCTGGTGGAGGCGAGCTGGGGCTCATTGTTCAGGAACGAGGACCGCCGGCGGCGGAACTCCGTCTCCCAGGCGGCTCCCTCCGTCGTCTGAAGGCAGTATTCGCCCTCAATGTCCATGAGCACGCCTTCGGCAGCCAGTTTCTCGACAAGCGGCGGAACCTGCTCCCGGAGCTTTGTGGCAGAGCCTCGCAGGTCGTCCGTCAGGAGGTCCGACAGGTGCTCCGGCGTTGCCCGCACCCCAATGTCGGCGCCCTCGCGTGGGAGCTTGTTGATCAAGAAGACCAGCGCGCAAATACGACTGCGCAGCCCCCCGTCTGTCTTGGTCTTCTGCTCTTCAATGATCTCCTGGAAGCGCTTCTGCATCTCGCCTGAGATCACAAGTTCATTGGCCAGCTGGTCGTAAAGGAAGTCGGCGGGGATGACCGCTCCGAGCTCCCGGTCGGCAACGGCCTTGCAGGCCTCATGCGTAACGCGTAACTGCGTACGCATCTGCGCCGTCGTCCCAGTAGGGTCCGTGCTGTGCAGAACGTGCTCCCAGAATCGACGCCGTACTGGAAGTAGCGGGTAGTCAGGCACGTAGGCTTTGGTGTCATCTGAGCGAGTAGCGATCTTGGTGCCCTTGAGTTGTCGCGAGACTTCTCCGGCGTGCTTGTCGACCAATTCCTCAATGTCGCTCTTCCGGGCTGGCTTCTTCTGAAGCACCACGGTCCGGACCACCTTCTCGACATCGTTGTCCCGCAGGTGCGTCTTGATGGTGAACCGGCCCATTAGGCGCTGGAGGGCTGGGGTGTCGCTCAACGCGCTCTGGCCTGTTCCCACAAACAGGACCCGCCCGTCCAGCTGTTTGCAGCACGCCTCGACAACCTCTTGCACCTCCAGGGCCACGTCTGCGCTGTTGTTGATGAACTGCTGGATCTCGTCGAGAACAACCACCGTCAGGGGCAATGCTCCATTCCTTGCGATCGCCCGGCGAATCACCTTGATCATCTCGTCAATGCTGATGTCGTCGACCTTCGCCGGATACTGCGACCGGAGCGCCTCGCTTACCGCCTTGATGCTTCCATGGTGCGGGTAGGCGCCCAGGTACGCTTCCTGGAGTACCTTCGAGGTGTAGATGCGTTCGAATTCCTCTGAGGGTCGCTTCCCCGCCTTCGTGATGGCCTTCTCAACCGCCTCCTGCTTGCCGTCGTCCCGGAGGTCCATCACCAGCCTTGCCACCGCGAGCTTCTCGGGAAGTCCGGCAGACTGGAGGATGATGCTCAGTAGTCGGAACCGAGCACTCCCCGCACCAGCCTTGAGCGTTCCTCCGGCGCTATGGAGACCGGCGCGTTGCTTCCCGCGTGTGCTGAGCTCTTTGAGGAGTTCACTGGTGTCTTGCGGCAACGTCGCAACGCTCCGCGCGGTGCTTCCGTCCTCAAACCGATAGTCGGTCCAGAGATACCGCAGGACCTTCACCAGGTGAGACTTGCCGCTCCCGTAGAAGCCGCTTACCCAGGCAGCCTTCTGTTCCTTGTCGAGGTTCCCTAGGTATCCCTGGAGGATCTTGAAAAGGCCTGCGTGGTACTCGCCTTCGCAGACGAACGTCTGCAGCTCGTACCTCAGCGTGTCGGCATCCGTGGAGTTGTTGCTGGACACCCCTTCGTTGAGGAGGCGCCACGACAGCGGATCCTTCTGGAATAGCTCTCGAGTCTTCATGGTCGATTGTCCGCAAGGATGGGGATGGCAAGATAGTCCCAGCCCGTTCGAGCGCCGAGAAAGCGATACGTATTGCCCTCGCGCTCTCCGGGGAAGCACACCAACAAGACGCCTGGGAAGTGAGGGTCCAGCTCATCCAGGACCGCAGAGACATGAACAAAGTCGTAGAGCTCCATGAGACCGGTGACGACGAAGACGGTATGTTCTGCGCGTTCGGGGGGCACCGAGTCGACCGCATCACGCAACCGTTGGCAGAGAAAGTCGCGGAGGCCCCTTTCCGCGTAGTTCTCGACGACTTCCGGATCTCGGAGGCAGATCGCCCTCTCCTCCTCATCAAGGGTATCGAGCCAGTCGGCGAATGCTCCTGTGAACCCCACCAAGTGCCAATCCAATCCGGCCTCCTGAGTCGCCAACCCGAACTCGGAGATACGGACCGCCATGCGGCGTTCGTCTTCCGGGGAATAGACCAAGAACCAGACTCTTTGACTGAGCGGCAGACCAGGGCGAAGCGGAAGGGCTACGTGCCGCTTGTAGCTCTCAAGCAGTTGGTCAATGCGCGCCATGGAGCAGCCTTTCCTCTTCCGGCGTGAGCATCGAGGAGAAATCCACCTCGGTGACCCCTCCCCCGTGACGGAAGCGCAGCCAGCCTCGGGACGCCGCGAGCGAAAGATGGGCGATTGCCGTTTGGGGCTCGATCGCAGCGAGACGTGCGAAGACAGAATTGAGCAAGGTCTCGCTGCGAAGGCCGAATAGATAGCCTGCGAACATGGCGTAGGTTGAGGCAACGAAACGAGCTCTTGGAATCGCCCGCGTCTTGGTCGCCTTCCCAGCCAGGTGCCCGGCGGCCGTCCACGTCGTGTTCACGTTCTGAGCAAGTGACTTCTTCATTGCCGCGCTGAAGCGACCGGGAAAGCCTGCTTCTATGTGCTCTTCCATACGTTCTCTTGGAAGAACCTCTCCCGGCTTGAGCCGGTCGACCAGCTCGAAGCTCTGTCGCAACTGGGCATCGCGGCAGAACACACAAATCATCGCCATGAGGGGGAGACTCTCACGGTCGGATTCCGCAAGACGTCTGAGCACGCGGAAGAGTGCAAGCGAAGGATCTAGCCCGTAGAGCTGAACGAGATGGCGGAGGCTCTTATCTCGGCTGGCAAAGGTAGGTTTTCCGAGCGCGTTGTCGTCCAAAATGGCGGTCTTGTAGCTGGAGAGGGGCGCTTCCAACACCACCGCGGCGGCGAGAATCGTGAGCTCGGAGAGCATCATCGAGCGAGCCAGGTGGCCACCCGACTGATTCCTTGAGAAGCCGAACTCCTCCCTGCCAGTCGACAAGTCCAAGTCGGGGCTAGTCGAGCTCATGTCGCGAGCTCAGGATGGAACTTGGGCAGTGGGAAGAGATCCGGTGGGGGGGTAGACACGCGGACGCAGAGATACGTAAGGATGCGTGCCAAATCGCGGCCTCCCATCTACCTCCAGCATCGCCGATACGCGGTCCAGATCCTTGGCCAGGATAGGTTCGGGGCTGGCGCAGGTCAAGACTCAGGAGCCCAGCCTCAGGATCCCAGACGGGCAAGGTATCATCTTCTGCCCGGCGCCCGATCAGACCAAGGGCAGTCAACTTGTCTGGGAGGTTGCAGTGAGATGATCGCCAAGCCGCGAACCCACGAAGCCTTCTCGACGTTACGCCACTTGTCTCCAGGGCGCCGCGGCCGAGCCTCACCGCCTCGCGGTAGGTGCCTCCCGACCGCACGGCCACATGACTCGGGAGAGCATCGTGCCGTGCAGCCCGATCCACGCTGCAGGTCTGCGGGACCGTGAACGGCACGATATCTGTCAATCTAGTGAGGGTACGGCCGCCCGAGGGCGACGGAGGCACTGCTTCCGCTGACCTTCCTAGGGTTGAGGTGCGGGGGGCTCAAGCGGCAGGCCTCTAAGTACCGGATTGTGTCAGAACTGCGCGAGCCGGACCACTTGCGTGTCCGGCGGAAGGCCGACCGTCTTGCGGGGCGCTGCCCCCGGGGCGCTAGGTGGCTCTCAGATCAGGCAAGATCGATCGTATCGCGAGAGATGGCCTCTGCGGAATGGACTGTTGCCTCCGCTCGCCAAGTCGCCAGACAAATGGACCCCGCCGTCTGGTGCGATAACTCTCCGAAGGAGTAGCGCTCTCTGCCAATCCTGACCTGGAGCGCGTCGTTCTCAAACTCGATGAGAAGTGTGCGCCTCCCGGGCACTGGCCCATTCCCTGGAAACACGCTGACGACCCGCGGCCCCGGGTAGACGGCGACTTCGACCGCTCCGTTCTGCCGGCAGTAGATGAGGTGACTACCCAGCAACGGATTCTCTCCAGCCCTGAAGTAGACCCCGAACCAATCCTCCGAGCTCCGTGCAGCATGGAGTTCAAAAGCTACCCTAATCGCTCCGTCTCGCAGGATGTACGGTGCCGGGGTAAATGGACTCAGGTCAAACTCGCGCCCTCGCCCG
>JANXPZ010000032.1 GCA_025357055.1 Candidatus Eiseniibacteriota bacterium
CTCGCCGAAGACGGCGAGCGCCATCCGCGACCCGCTCAACCGGCAGGCCCGCAGGCACAGGGCCAGGCCGGGCTCCTGGACCGCGGCGCGGGCCCGCAGGAAGCCGGGACCGCACTCGTGGCGCGTGACGCCGTCGAGCGAGCGTTCGAGCATCTCGCGCAGGGCCGGCCCGCGCAGCATGAAGGCGTTGGGCGTCTCCCCGCGTTCGAGACGGAACGCCGCCTTCTCCTGACGGCTGCCGGTGCGCAACTCCGCGTGGGACAGGGCGGCGAAACGCGAGGCCGGCCCCGGCAGCGGCTCCCCCACGCCACGGAACGCGCACGAGAGCGATTCGCGGAAGGCCTTAGAGTCGAAGAACTCGCGGCACGGGGCAGGCATCAGCGGCGCGTTCAGCGCCTCGAGGTTCGCGCCGATCCAGGCGGTGGACTCCGCGCCCGCGAGGTAGTCGGGATGCCGGCTCACCGCCTGCAGGAGCGGCAGGTTGGTGGTGCAGCCGAGGATGGTGAAGTCCTCCAGCGCCGCCGCGAGCCGGCCCACCGCCTGCGCGCGGCCCTCGCCCCAGACGATGAGCTTGGCGATCATGGAGTCGAAGCGGTCGAGGATGCGGCCGCCCTCGCAGACGCCGGAGTCCACGCGGACGCCCTCGCCCACGGGCTCGCGATAGACCACCAGCGGTCCGGGCGTGGGCAGGAAGCCGCTGCGCGGGTCCTCGGCCAGGATGCGCGCCTCGAGCGCCACGCCGCGCGGCCGCGGGACCGAGAAGCGCGAAGGATCGCCGAGGGCGCCGGGGAAGCGGCCCTCCGCCAACTCGAGTTGTGCCTGCACCAGGTCCACGCCGAGGACCAGTTCCGTGACCGGATGCTCCACCTGCAGGCGCGTGTTCATCTCCAGGAAGTGGAAGCCTCGTTCCTCGTCCAGCAGGAACTCCACCGTGCCGGCGCTGCGGTAGCGCGTCTCGCGCACCAGGGCGAGCGCGGCGCGGCCCAGGGCCTCACGCAGCGTCCCGTCCACGACCGGGCTTGGCGACTCCTCGAGCACCTTCTGGTGCCGCCGCTGCAGCGAGCACTCGCGCTCGCCGAGGAACACGCCGCCGCCCTGGCCATCGCCGAAGACCTGCACCTCGACGTGACGCGGCGCCCGCAGGTAGCGCTCGACGAAGACCGTGCCGTCGCCGAAGCCCGCGAGCGCCTCACCCGAAGCCCGTTCGATGGCGCCAGGCAGGGCCTCCAGCGTCTCGACCACGCGCATGCCGCGGCCGCCGCCGCCACCGCTGGCCTTCACCAGGAAGGGCGCGACGATGCCGCGAGCGGCCAGCTCGTCGCCCCAGCGCTCGCGCGGCAGTGCGGCGAGTTCGTGCGAGAGCAGTGCGGCGAGCGTGGGCACGCCGCAGCGGCCGGCGATCGCCTTCGCCGACTCCTTGCCGCCCAGCGCCCGCATGTTCTCCGCCGTGGGCCCGACGAAGACGATGCCGGCGTCCTCCACCGCACGGGCGAAGTCCGCGCTCTCGGCGAGGAAGCCATAGCCCGGGTGCAGGAACTGCGCCTGCCAGCCGACCGCGGCGTCCACGATCTCGCGCAGCGCGAGGAATCCGGACACCTCGAGGACCGCGTCCGCCTCGCGCCGCACCAGGCTCCCGGCATCGTCCGGCGTGGAGATGACCGCGACCGTGCAGCCGCGCGCACGGGCCGCGCGCAGGATGCGGCGCGCGATCTCGCCCCGGTTGGCGATGACCAGCCGTCGGCTCACGGGACCCAGCGCGGAGCGACCTTCTCGAAGAAGGCGCGCAGCCCGTCCTGCCCTTCGGCGGAGGCCCGGGCCTCGGCGATGGCCTGCGCCGTGAACTCGAGGAGGGCGGCGTCGGGCAGCGGCGAGACCTTGAGCAGGAGTCCCTTGGTGCGGCGCGCGGCCCCGGGGCCGGCGGCGAGGAACTGGCCGAGCAGTCCGGCCAGCGTCTCGCCCGCTGACTCCGACGGACCGAGCACGCGCTGCGCCAGGCCGATGCGCAGTGCCTCGGCAGCGTTCACGCGCTGACCGGTCAGCAGCAGCGGCGTGGCGTGGGCCACGCCCAGGCGACGGACGACGTACGGACTGATGAGCCCCGGCACCAGTCCGAGGCGGACCTCGGAGGTGGCGAAGACGGCCGCGGCGTCGGCGAGCACGTAGTCCGAGCAGGCCGCGAGCCCCAGGCCACCGCCGACGGCGGCGCCCTGCACGTGGCACAGCACCGGCACGGGGAGCGAGGCGAGGCGGTGGAACATCCGGCCCAGCGCCCGCGCATCGCCGAGATTGTCTTCGGGCGTCGCCACGGCCTGCGCCTTCATGTAGGCGAGATCGCCGCCGGCGCAGAAGGTCTCGCCCTCGCCCTGCAGCAGCAGGACGCGCAGCTCCGCTCCCTGCGGGACCTGAGCCAGCACGCCCAGCGCGCCGGAGATCTCGGAGATCATCGCCGCGTCGAAGGCGTTGCGCACCTCGGGCCGCGCGAGCACCAGCCGCATGACGCCGTGCGGCAGCGCTTCGAGCCGCACGTACCGGCCCGGCTGGTGTACGTGCTCGACCGGGAAGCCGGGGATGGCGATCAAGCGCGGCCTCCTTCAGCGATGAGTTCGCCGGGGCAGGGAGCGTCCTGCGGCCGGATGGTGGCGAGCAGGGCTTCGGGGACCTCGACCTGGCAGCGCAGCAGCGCCTGCGAGAGCGTCTTGCCCTGCGCGTCGATGAACAGGCTGCGCGTGCCGCCGCCCCCGAGCGAGCCCTCGAGCAGGAAGTTCAGGGCCCACAGGTCGGGCACCGCGAAGCGCTCCACCGGCCCGTGGCAGATGCTGGCGAACCACGTCTTCACCCGCTCCGCCGTGATGTGGTCGCGCAGCCAGGCATAGCACTCCGGCGAGCGGCCGATGAGGCCGATGTTGGCGGTATCGCCCTTGTCTCCGCTGCGCGCGTGGGCAAGGCGCATCAGCGGCACGCGGATCGTGGCCCCGCCCGCCACGGCGTATGCCGTCCACGGATCGGCGACCGGCGTGTCGCTCCCGCCGCCACCGTTCGTGACCGGCCAGGCCAGTGGCCCGGTCTGCGAGATCCGCTCGAGGCGCCCGGTGCCGCGCTCCTCGAGGAGCGCAACCACGGGCAGGGCGTGTTCCTGCGGCATCAACGCGGGCCAGTAGCTGACGACCTCCGAGATGACCGGCGCGCCGCCCGTGACCGCCACGCCCGCCGGGCCGGAGAGGATCATCGAGGGCAGCAGCTTGCGGTAGACGTCGAGCGGCTTGCGGTCGGAGCAGCGCGCGGAGAGGCGCAGCAGGACCTCGCTCGCGAGGTGCTCCGGGCTGAGGCCGCGATGGGTCGAGTCGTCGCCGATGAACTCCGTGGCGGTGTCGTCGAGCGCGGGGAGTCCGGCCTTGTGCAACTCGCTGGCGCAGCGTTCCCAGAAGACCCGCGCGAAGACCTCCGCCTTCTCGCGAGCATCGGGTCCCGAGATGATGAGCGAGCCGCTGGCCTTGAGGCCATCCGCGTAGGCGACGCTGACCTTGAGCAGGTCGGTGGGCGGACGGCCCTTCACGCCCGAGATCCGCACCCGGTCCGGGCCCGCGGACTGGAGCTGGATGCTCGAGAAGTCGGCGATCACGTCGGGCGTGAGGTAGGCCTGCGGGTCGCCCATCTCGTAGAGCAGTTGCTCGCGCACGGTCTGCGCGGTGACGAGCCCGCCGCTGCCGGGCTGCTTCGTCACGACGAAGGACCCGTCGGGCGAGCACTCCACGATCGGGAACCCCATGTCCACGAACGACGGGACCTTCTGCCAGTCGGTGAAGTTCCCCCCCGTGGCCTGGGCGCCGCACTCGATGATGTGCCCGGCCACGATGCCGTGGGCAAGGTGGTCGTAATCCGTCGCGGCCCAGCCGAAGGCGTGGATCATGGGCGCCAGCGTGATGCCGGTGTCCGTCACGCGCCCGCAGATGACCAGGTCGGGATCACCCCGGAGCGCCTCGACGACGGGCCGAGCGCCGAAGTAGGCGTTGGCGGCGAGGGCCTTCTCCACGAAGGGCGCGAAGGACTCCCGGGTCTCGAGATTGCGCAGGTCCACGCCGCGCGCGCGCAGCTCTCCCAGGCGCGGCGCGATGTCGTCGCCGGAGACGACGGCCAGCCGCAGCCTGAGGCCCTTCGCCCGCGCCACCGCGGCCAGCGCCTCGGCGCAGGCCATCGGGTTCACGCCGCCGGCGTTGGTGATGATGCGGATGCGGCGCTCGAGGATCCGCTCGAGCAGCGGTTCGATCTGCGTGATGAAGTCCCGCGCGTACCCGGCACCCGGGTCCTTGAGCCTCTGCTTCTGCAGGATGCTCATGGTGACCTCGGCCAGGTAGTCGATGGAGACGTAGTCGAGCGGCAGCGCCCCCTCGACCTGGCGCCTGAGCGCGTACGGGTCGTCGCCCCAGTAGCCGCCGGCGTTGGCGATGCGAATGAGATCCCGGGTCATGGCAGCGCCTCAGAAACGGAAGACGCCCGTGCGGGTGTCCTCGATGGGGGCCGAAAGGGCCGTGGCGAGGCTCGCGGCCAGTACGGCGCGCGTGCCCCGCAGGTCGATCACACCGTCATCCCAGAGCCGGGCCGACGCGTAGAGCGGGTGTCCCTCGCGTTCGTACTTCTCGCGGATGGGCTGGGCGATGGCCTCGGCCTCCGCGGAGGAGAGCACCTTCTGCTCGCGCGCCAGCTGGTCGCGCTTGACCGTGACCAGGACCTGCGCGGCCTGCTCGCCGCCCATCACCGAGATGCGCGCGCTGGGCCAGGTCCACAGGAAGCGCGGCGAGTAGGCGCGGCCACACATCCCGTAGTTGCCCGCCCCGAAGCTGCCGCCCATCATCAGCGTGATCCGCGGGACGCGCGCGGTCGCCACCGCGTGCACCATCTTGGCCCCGTCCTTGGCGATGCCGCCGCGCTCGTACTGGGCACCCACCATGTAGCCGGTGATGTTCTGCAGGAACAGCAGCGGGATCTTCTGCGTGGTGCACAGCTCGATGTAGTGCGCGGCCTTCAGCGCGCTCTCGCTGAACAGCACGCCGTGGTTGGCGAGGATGCCGCAGGGCAGCCCCTCGAGGTGGGCGAAACCGGCGACCAGGGTGGTGCCGTAGCGCGCCTTGAACTCGAAGAAACGGCTGCCGTCCACGACGCGGGCGATGACCTCGCGCACGTCGCTCTGGCGGCGCAGGTCGCGCGGCCACACGCCCAGGATCTCGTCGGGGTCGTAGGCCGGCGGCTCCGGGCTGCGCGACGCCACGCGGGCCTGCTCGTAGGCACCGAGGTGCGAGACCAGCTCGCGCAGGATCTCGATCGCCTGTTCGTCGTTCTCGGCGAAGTGGTCGGCCACGCCGGAGATCTCGGTGTGGACGCGCGCGCCACCCAGATCCTCGGCGCTGACGTCCTCGCCCGTGGCGGCCTTCACCAGCGGCGGCCCCGCGAGGAAGATGGTGCCCGTCCCCTGCACGATGATGGACTGGTCGCTCATCGCCGGGACGTAGGCGCCTCCGGCGGTGCAGCTGCCCATCACCGCCGAGAGCTGCGGGATGCCCGCCGCCGAGAGCATGGCCTGGTTGTAGAAGATCCGCCCGAAGTGCTCGCGGTCGGGGAAGACCTCGGCCTGCATCGGCAGGAACGCGCCCCCGCTGTCCACGAGATAGAGGCAGGGCAGGCGGTTCTCGAGTGCGATCTCCTGCGCGCGCAGGTGCTTCTTCACCGTGAGCGGATAGTAGGTGCCGCCCTTCACCGTCGCATCGTTGGCGATGATCATGCACGGTCGCCCGTGCACCATGCCCACGCCCGCCACCAGGCCCGCCGCGGGGACCGGGTCGTCGTAGACCTCGTGTGCGGCGAACAGGCCGATCTCCAGGAAGGGTGTGGCCTTGTCGCACAGCGCGGCGATGCGGTCGCGCACGAACATCTTGCCCTGGCTCGCGTGGCGGGCGTTGGCCTTCTCGCCCCCGCCCTGGCGCAGCAGTTCCTTGCGGCGCTCGAGGTCCTCGCACAGCGCCAGGTTGTGGGCGTGGTTCGCCCGGTACTCGTCGGACGAGGGCTTGAGATGACTCTTGATGAGCGTCACGGGCGACCTCCGGGGGCCGTCACCCTAATACTCCCGCATCAGGTGACGCGCGATGACCATGCGCTGCACTTCGCTGGTGCCCTCGCCGATGGTGCAGAGCTTCACGTCGCGATAGTACTTCTCGACCGGGTAGTCCTTGATGAACCCGTAGCCGCCGTGGATCTGGATCGCCTCGTCGGCCACGCGGCAGGCGGTCTCGGAGCTGTGGAGCTTGGCCATGCTGGCGGCCTTGGCATACGGCAGCCCCTGGTCGCGCAGGCTCGCCGCCTTGTAGACCAGCAGGCGCGCCGCCTCGACCTGCACCTGCATGTCGGCCAGCTTGAACTGGATGCCCTGGTGCTCGGCGATGGGCTTGCCGAAGGTCTGGCGCTTCTTCGCGTAGCGCACGCTCTCCTCGAAGGCGCCCTGCGCCATCCCGAGGCCCAGCGCGGCGATGCTGATGCGGCCGCCGTCGAGCGTCTTCATGGCCTGCTTGAAGCCCACGCCCTCCTCGCCCAGCAGGTTCTCCGCGGGCACGCGCACGTCTTCGAGGATGAGCTCCGAGGTGTCGCTGGCGCGCATGCCCAGCTTGTTCTCCTGCTTGCCGGCGTGCAGGCCCTTCATGCCCTTCTCGACGATGAAGGCGCTGATGCCGTCGGTGCCATGCCCGGCGCGCGTGCGCGCCATCACCACCGCGATCCCGCCCACGGTGGCGTGCGTGATGAAGTTCTTCGTGCCGTTGATGACCCAGTCGCCGCCGTCCTGCTTCGCCACGGTGCGCAGGGCGCCCGCGTCGCTGCCGGCCTCGGGCTCGGTGAGCGCCCAGGCGCCGATCACCTTGCCGCTCGCGAGCGGGACCAGGTAGCGGCGCTTCTGCGCCTCGCTGCCCATGGCGAAGATGTGGTTCGAGCACAGGCTGTTGTGCGCGGCGATGCCCAGCCCCACGCTGCCGTCCACCCGGCTCAACTCCTCCACCACCACCGCGTACTCGAGGTAGCCCATCCCCGCGCCGCCGTACTCCTCGGGGAAGATCACACCCATCATCCCCATCGCGCCGAGCTGCTTCATGACCTCCGCGGGGAAGGTCTTGGCTTCGTCCCAGGCCATCACGTGCGGACGGATCTCGTTCTCGGCGAAGCGGCGCACCTCCTCGCGGAGGGCTTCCACGTGTTCGGGCAGAGTGAAGTCCATGAGTTCCCTCGGGTTGGGAGTGATCGGATTTAGATGCGGGCTCAGCCGTAACAGACCGAACGGAACGCGGTTCTCTTGCGCGAGCGACCGATTCTGAAGCGCGCCTCAAGGATGCCGGCGAACCGGATGGCAGAGGGCCCCGCCCTGCGGACACACGAGCGGCTCGTTCCGCGCCCGCGACATGTGTCTGGTCTCCATTGCGGGGGAATGCGTTAGCCGCGTCGCTTCACCTTGAAGATGAGGCCAATGTGAGGTCACGCCGGGGGGCCGCCCCCCATCGAAGTGCTGGCCCTGCGTGCAGACCGGGAAGAGCCGCGACCCCGCGAGTCGCGCAGGGGTCGAGCCGGACAGCGAGGCCGTCGCGAAGAACGGGCGTTGCGCCGGGTGAGGACGCGCATCAAAGAACGCGAGTTGAGCGCGCTCGCACGGGCGAGCGTTGGCGCATGCGCCGCCGTGCCGTCGGCCGGGCGATCCGCCTCTCTCTTGAAGCCAGGTCGCCCGCCCCATCCTGGCCAGCAGGATTCCCTCATGCGACATCCGACTCCTCGTCAATGGCTGGCTGCATTCTTCCTGTCGGTCGCCTGCTTCCTGCTCACGGCCGCTCCCGCTGATGCCGCCTGGTCCACGAATCCCGCAGTCAACAACCCCGTGTCCGTGTCGCCGACGAGGGGGATCGCCCTGCAGGTGACCGCGCCGGACAGTTGCGGCGGGATCATCGCGGCCTGGCTGGACGGGGACATGATCAGCGGCCTCACGCAGATCGAGGTCCAGCGCATGGACGCCTACGGCCAGCCACGCTGGGCGCTCGACGGCTTCCCGATCTCCTCGCCCATCTCCTCCGCGAAACCGGTCGGGCTCGGCATCGCGTCCGACGGCGCCGGCGGCGCCTACGTCGCGTGGTGCAACCAGGTGGTGGCGACCACGGGCTCGGACATCTTCGTCCAGCACGTCCTGGCCGCGGGGCTCGTGGATCCGGCGTGGCCGGCGGGCGGCCTGCCCGTCTGCTCGGCGACCGGCGACCAGACGCTTCCGCAGATCGCGGCCGACGGCGCCGGCGGCGCGCTGATCGCGTGGAAGGACGAGCGCGTCAACTTCGAGCTGGCACCGGACATCTACGCCCAGCGCGTCAGCCCCACCGGGGGCGCGTGGTGGACCGCCGACGGCGCGCCGGTCGTCCAGGCCCCGGGTGACCAGTCCACGTTCGTGATGGCCGCGGACGGCTCGGGCGGCCTGTTCGTCGCCTTCGAGGACAATCACACCGGGAACTACCACATCTTCGCGCAGCACCTGGACGGGGCCTCGGGCGCCCGCCTGTGGGCGCTCGGGGGCGTGCAGACGAGCACGCTGCCGGAAGGCCAGCGCCAGGCGGCCGTCGCCGCCGACGGCGGACGGCTCTTCGTCGCCTGGTCCGACTACCAGGGCAGCAGCGTGAACATCTACGCCCAGGCCTACGGCCCGGGCGGCGTGCCGCAGTGGGCGGTGAACGGCGCTCCCGTCAGCGTCTCCCCGACCGCGAAGACGGGTGTGGAGCTGGTGTCCAACGGCCTCGGGGGAGTGATCGTCGGGTGGCAGGATTCGAACATCCCGGCAGTGACTCTGGACCACCACGTGCAACGGCTGGATCCTTCAGGCAACCCGGTCTGGGCGGTGAACGGCCTCGCGCTCGTCACCCCGCCGACGACCCAGGGCGAGATGCGGGTCACGAGCGACCAGCGCAGCGGCGCGATCTTCGTGTGGGGCGACTACCGCAACGGTGGCATCATCAACGGAGGCGACCTCTACGCGCAGCGGGTGAGCGATGCCGGGCTCATGCTGTGGGGCGCGGGCGGGACCGCCATCGCGACCGCCACCCCCTCGGACCAGTCGGAGCCCCGCATCGTCTCGGACGGCGCCGGCGGGGCCGTCGTCGCCTGGCGCGACCTAGGCCGTTTGCCGGGCCCCGACACCGACATCTACGCCCAGCAGGTGGGCGCGGCCGGCGCGCTCGGCGTGCGCGCTGCCTCCAGGAACTGCGCCCCGGACCTCTGCGGGTTCGCCTACACCGACTTCGGCGACGCGCCGGAGAACGTTCCCGCCTATCCGAGCGGCGCGTTCGGCCACTTCCCGACCTGCACCGCGGACTCGCCGGCAGGAACGCAGGAGATCGCGTGCGGCGCGGCGCTCAGCACACCGCCCGGACCGACCGGCTACGTGAAGCACGTCGCGACCTCGAATGACCAGAGCTACTTCGGTCTCGGCTGCGGCCCGTCCAACGCGCAGCGGCTGGCGGTGGATACCGAAGCCGACGGCGTGGTCCACGTGGCGGGCAGCCCGCCGGCCGTGATCCCGAGCGAGCTCAGCACCTGCTCCCCGGCGGTCATGATCATGGCGTACGAGAACGCGTTCGGGGGCATGTGGTTCGGCGCCGACGAGACCGCCGGCGACGGGACCGATGCGGGACTCGCCGCTCCGGTCGTGATGGGCGCGTGCAACCAGGTCCAAGTCCCCTTCCAGGCGTGGAACTGCGGGCCCGCGAGCCTGACGGCGACGCTCAACATCCTCGTGGACTGGAACCAGGACGGCGACTGGAACGACGTCGTGGCGTGCGGCCCGGCCGGCTCGGGCGGCGCATGCACTCCCGAGTGGGCGGTGAAGAACGCCAGTGTCGTGCTCCAGCCGGGGTGCAACAGTCTCCATTCGCCGCAGTTCGTCGTGGGGCCCAACGCCGGCGGCGCGTGGATGCGCGTCACGCTCACCGCGACTCCGGTCCCGGACGACTTCCCCTGGGCCGGCTCGGCGACGGCGGCCAACTCGGGCGGCGCCTTCGCCGGCGGCGAGACCGAGGACTACCCGGTCTCGATCGTCACTTCGACCGCCGTCGGCCAGCCGGCGCCTGTGAGTCAGGTGCTCCTCTCCGCGGCATCACCCAATCCGTCGCGGAACGGCGCCGACCTCCGGTACGCGCTGCCGCGCGCGGCCGACGTCCGGCTGGCCGTCTACGACCTCGCCGGAAGGCAGGTGCGCGTGCTCGCAGGCGGCCTGCAGGGAGCGGGCGAACACCTGGCGCGCTGGGACGGGCGCGACGCGTCGGGCGCCGAGACGCCGGCCGGCCTCTACCTGGTGAGGCTCCACGTGGAGGGCCGCGATCTCACCCGCACCATGATCCGCCTGCACTGACGCCTGTCTCGCGGTCTCGCGAACGGCCCGCCCCTCGTTCCGGGGCGGGCCGCTGCTGCAGGGCGGCCATTCCACTCCACGACGCTTCGACTCGACCATGAGCACCGCGCGTTCCAGCGGAAGGACACCGCCCGCTATCCGGCGATCAGGTCGCGACCGGGTAGTCCGTGTAGCCCTTCGGCCCCGGCGTGTAGAACGTGGCGAAGTCGGGGGCGTTGAGCGGCAGCCCGCGCTCGAGCCGTGTCACGAGATCGGAGTTGGCGAGGAACGGCCGGCCGAAGGCCACCAGGTCGCACCGGCCCTGGTTCAGCGCCGCCTCGGCGCTCGCCCGGTCGAAACCGCCGGCGAGGATGAAGGTGCGCGGCCAGGCCTGGCGCAGCGCGCCCTTCAACGGCTCCGGGACCTGCGGAGCCCCCATCGCCGAGTGATCCACCACGTGGACGTACTGGAGGCCCGTGGCCGCCAGCCGCGGCACGAGCGCGGTGTAGGTCTCGTCGATCTCGGGATAGGGCTTCATGCCGGCGTTCGCCCCGTACGGCGAGAGTCGGATGCCCACCCGCGCGCCACCGATGGCCGCGGCCACGGACTTCGCCACCTCCAGCACGAAACCGAGCCTCTTCTCCACGGACCCGCCCCAGGCGTCCGTGCGATGATTGGTGTGCGGGCTGAGGAACTGCTCGATCAGGTAGCCATTGGCACCGTGCAGCTCGACCCCGTCGAAGCCGGCGGCGATCGCGTTGCGCGACGCCAGGACGTACTCGTCGATGACCTGGCGCACGTCGGACTCGCTCATCGCCCGCGGCACGGGGTGCGGCTGCATGCCCTGGGCGTCGGTGTACATCGTGCCCTCGAGCGCCACCGCGCTGGGCGCGACCACCTCGGCGCCCGCCGGCAGGTTGAGTGGATGGGCCACGCGCCCGGTGTGCATGAGCTGCACGAAGATGCGTCCCCCCTTCGCGTGCACCGCCTGGGTGACCTTCTTCCAGCCCTCGACCTGCGGCGCCGACCAGATGCCCGGGATGCGCGCGTAGCCGGTGCCGTTGGGAGCGGGCGAGGTGCCCTCGGTGATGATCAGCCCCGCACCTGCGCGCTGGCCGTAATACTCGGCCATGAGGTCGTTCGGGGTGCTGGCCTCCAGCGCGCGGCTGCGCGTCATGGGGGACATGACGATGCGGTTGCGCAAGGCCAGTGGGCCGAGCGTGGTGGGCGCGAACAGCGAGAGATCGGGCACGGCTTCACTCCTTGCGGGGCTGCGATGATGGACGGCGGCGGCGGGGAGTCGGTTGGCGGCTGAGGTTCTGAAAGCAGGATGCTCTCGGGGGCACCGCGGGGCAAGGTGGATCGGCGGGGTCGAGCCTGGGGCAGGTCGGGTCGTGGCCCCGGCGGAGTCCCCGACGGGGGACGCCGCTCTTCAACGATCGGAATGGACTTCCCTTCCAGGTCGTTCGTTCACAACCACGTCCACGACCTGGACGTCGCCACTTCCGTCCACCGCCACGCCTCGCGGGGCGTTGAACCACCCGCGCCCGTGCCGAAAGCACCCCACTTGGTGGCGCAGGTCCCGTCGCTGGTGAACTTCCGGATGCGGCGTCCACGGGGGGCAGGTCATATTCACTGCGTGGCTGCGTCAGCCTGCGTTCACCCTCTCTCTCGGAGGCCGTCATGAAGAAGCATTTCCTCGTTGCTCCCGTTCTCCTGAGCCTCTTCCTTGCCGCCGCGCTGCTCCCCGCCCCGGCCAGCGCGCAGCCGCTCCCCTACCTCACCCAGTGGGGCGCGAGGGGCAGCGGCGACGGGCAGTATGACACCCCGATCGGTGTGGCGGTGGACGGTGTCGGCGACGTCTACGTGGCGGACTTCGTCAACAACCGCATCCAGAAGTTCACCAGCAGCGGCGTCTACATCACCCAGTGGGGCACGTACGGCACCGGCGACGGACAGTTCAACGGGCCGAACGGCGTGGCAGTGGATGCCGCCGGCGACGTCTATGTGGCGGACACCCAGAACCACCGCATCCAGAAGTTCACCGGCAACGGCGGCTACCTGGCCCAGTGGGGCACGCTGGGCAGCGGGGACGGGCAGCTCAGCGCCCCGAGAGGCGTGGTCGTGGGCGCGAGCGGCGATGTCTACGTGGTGGACACCGGCAACTACCGCATCCAGACGTTCACCAGCGCCGGCGTCTACGTCGCCCAGTGGGGCACGCTGGGCAGCGCGAACGGGCAGTTCAGATACCCCGCCGGCGTGGCCGTGGACGCCAGCGGCGACGTCTACGTCACCGACATGAACAACCACCGCATCCAGAAGTTCACCGGCACCGGTACCTACCTCACCCAGTGGGGTACGCAGGGCAGCGGGAACGGGCAGTTCTTCGTGCCCTGGGGCGTGGTGGTCGACGGTGGCGGTGACATCTACGTGGCGGACCGTGGGAACAACCGCGTCCAGAAATTCACGAACACCGGCACGTATGTCACCCAGTGGGGCACCAGGGGCACCGGGGACGGGCAGTTCTACTACCCCGTCGCCGTGGCGGTGGACGGCGGCGACAATCTCTACGTAGCGGACACCGGCAACAACCGCATCCAGGTGTTCGGCTCGGCACCCGTGTCCGCGCAGTCCACGAGCTGGGGACGGATCAAGGCGCTGTACCGGTGACATGGAGTGACCCCGTCAAGGGGTCAACGGCGGCCACCTCCTTCGGGGGGTGGTCGCTGTTCTCGTGGTGTGCAGCAGCATGAGGCGGCGAGGACAGGTCGCTTCGACGACGAGTCACGCTGACATCCGTGGGTTGCCCGGGCGGGCCCGGAGCACGCCGTTGCGGACCCGTGGCGACCGCCATGCCGAGCGCGTGCTGGCGATCGCCACGGAGATGGGAAGGGGCTCCGTCGCGAAGTCCGTGAACGCGACTCACGAGCGGGGGCCGGATTGCCCCAGCCCCCTGCGCGTGATTCGCGGACGTCCTGGCGTCAATTCAGCACCGCCACCCTCGTCACCCGCGTGTTCGTGCCCTGGGTGAGCCGCACGAGGTAGAACCCCGGCGGCAGCCGACGGCCCGCGGCCAGGTCCACGGTGTGACGCCCCGCCCCCAGCGAACCCACCTCGCGCACGATCAGCTGCCGGCCACTCACGTCCAGCAGCTGCAGCTGCGCGTCACCGGCCGCCGGCAGCGAGAACGCCACACTCAGCCGTTCGCCACGCGACGGGTTCGGGCGCACGCCGGCGAGCGCGAACGACAGTGCCGCGTCGTCCCCGACGTCCAGAGTGCCGCCCGGCGTCAGCAACGCGTAGCCACTCTCGTTGCCGTTCACGTCGACCGCGCTCAGCTTGTAGTAGCTGCCCGCCGCGCCCACGTCCACATGGCCCGTGTCACTGCGCGTGGCGATCAGGCTCGCCGGCCCCGGCACGAAGCCCGCCGAACTGCCGCGATAGACGCGGTAATACCAGAGGTCCGGCTCGGTGCTGGCGCCCCAGTGCAGGTGGGTCGCGCCGCTCGCGTAGGCGGCGGTGAATGGCGCGGGCGGCACCGGTGGCAGGTTGTCCACCGAGTAGCCCGAGTCGACCGGCGAGTCGTAGAACACGCCCGGCGTCGCGGTCGCGGCGCGCACGAACAATGCCGCGCGGTGGAAGCCGCCCGCGTTCGAATCGGCGAGTGTCGGCACGACCAGCGTATAGGCCGAGTCCGCGTACGCTGACAGGGCTCCCACGTAGTCCCAGCCGTCCACCATCACGCTCGCCGGGTCCGCGGCGCCACCTGGTCGCGAGCTCATTGCCGCGGATCGGGCCGCGAACGCGGCCAGTGCCGGATCCATTCTTCGGAATACGTCGTACTTCGTGATCGGGGTCGCCGAGCCCAGGTAGTCGTACGGACTCGCGCGGAAGCGCAGCCGCACCTGCCTGCCCTGGTCGCCCTTCACGTCGACGATGCTCGCGATCGCCGGCTGCGCCGTCGCGACCACGCGCTGCGTCCGCACGCTGCTGATGCTGCCGAAGAGCCTGCCGTCGCCCTTGTACACCACCGTCAGGGCGCGGTCGCCCGGGCGCGGCGCGAACAGCGCCAGACCCGCCACGCCGCCGTTGACGGGCGAAGTGCCCAGCAGCGTCGTGCCATCGAAGAACCGCACCGAGTCGGTGAGCGCACCATAGCCCGGCGCGGGGATCGAAACCGTGGCGGTCAGCGTGACCGGTGAGCCGAGGACCGCGGGGTTCGGACCGACGGTGAGCGCCGCGCGGGTGGGCGTGAGCCCGAGCAGCACCGACACCGTGGCAGAGCCGGAGTTCGCTACCACCAGGTCGGGCCGGCCATCGCCGTTCACGTCCCCGATCGCCACCGCGTGGGGAGTCGCCCCGGTCGCAAGATCGGTCTTCGCCCCGAACCCGCCCACGCCGTTCCCCAGCAGCACCGACACCGTGGCAGAGCCGGAGTTCGCCACCGTCAGGTCGGGCCGCCCATCGCCATTCACGTCCCCCATGGCCACGGCATACGGACTCACGCCGGTCGCGAGGTTGGCATTCGCCCCAAACCCGCCCGCGCCGTTCCCCAGCAATACCGAGACCGTGTTCTCGTCGAGATCCGCCACCGCCAGGTCGGGCACGCCATCGCCGTTGACGTCCCCGACCGCGACCGAGACGGGAGCCGCGCCGGTCGCGAAGTCCGTCTTCGCCCCGAACCCGCCGCCGCCACCTCCCAGCAGCACCGAGACCGTGTTCTCCTTTCGATTCGCCACCACCAGGTCGGGCCAGCCATCGTGGTTCACGTCCCCCATCGCCACGGCGATGGGATACGCCCCGGTGGCGAAGTCGGTCTTCGCCCCGAACCCGCCCGCACCGTTCCCCAGCAGCACCGAGACGGTGCTGGAGTTCAGATTCGCCACCGCCAGATCGGGCCGGCCATCGCCGCTCAGGTCCCCGATCGCCACCGCGAAGGGATTCGCCCCGGTCGGGAAGTCGGTCTTCGCCCCGAACCCGCCACCGCCGTTCCCCAGCAGCACCGACACCGTATTGGAGTAGGAGTTCGCCACCGCCAGGTCGGGCCGGCCATCGCCATTGACGTCTCCGACGGCTACCGACATGGGAAATAGTCCGGTCGCGAAGTCGGTCTTCGCCCCGAACCCGCCCGCGCTGTTCCCCAACATGACCGACACGGTGCTGGAGACGGAATTCGCCACCGCCAGGTCGGGGCGGCCATCGCCATTCACGTCCCCGATGGCCACCGACACGGGACTCGCCCCAGTCGCGAAGTCGGTCTTCGCCCCGAACCCGCCCGCACCGTTCCCCAGCAGCACCAGCACCGTGCTGGAGCTCAGATTCGCCACGGCCAGATCGGGCCGGCCGTCGCGATTCACGTCCCCGATCGCCACGGAGATGGGATACGTCCCGGTCGCGAAGTCTGTCTTCGCTCCGAATCCGCCCGCGCCGTCGCCCGGCAGCACCGACACCGTGAGGGAGTTGGCGTTCGTCACCGCCAGATCGGCCTTGCCATCGCCGTTCAGGTCCCCGATCGCCACCGAGTTGGGACCCGTCCCGGTCGCGAAGTCCGTCTTCGCCCCGAGCCCGCCCGCACCGTCACCCAGCAGCACCGACACCGTGTTGGAGAAGAAGTTCGCCACCGCCAGGTCGGGCCTGCCGTCGCCATTCACGTCCCCGATCGCGACCGAGCGGGGCTGGAGCCCGGTATAGGTGTCGGTCGAGGTCCCGAATCCGCCTGCGCCGTTTCCGAGCAGCACCGACACGGTGGAGCTACCCAGGTTCGCCACCGCCAGGTCGGGCTTGCCATCGCCGTTCAGGTCCCCGATCGCGACCGAGTAGGGCTGGGCCCCGGTCACGAAATCCGCCTTCGCCCCGAACCCGCCCGCGCCGTTCCCCAGCAGCACCGACACCGTGCTCGAGCCGTAGTTCGCCACCGCCAGGTCCGGGCGGCCGTCGCCGTTCAGGTCCCCGATCGCCACCGACCGCGCATTCGGCCCGGTCGCGAAGTCCGCCTTGGTGCCGAATCCACCCGCGCCGTTCCCCAGCAGCACCGACACCGTGCTGGAATTGGCGTTCGCCACCACCAGGTCGGGCCGGCCATCTCCGTTCACGTCGCCGATCGCCACCGCGTCGGGGAACGTTCCGGTCGCGAAGTCGGTCTTCGCCCCGAACCCGCCCGCGCCATCGCCGAGCCGCACCGACACCGTGTTGGCGCCGCCGTTCGCCACGGCCAGGTCGGGGTTGCCGTCCCCGTTCAGGTCCCCGATCGCCACCGAGTAGGGATTGGCCCCGGTCGCGAAGTCGATCCTGACGCCGACGTTGAACGGCTGGGCGACCGCCGACGCGGGCCAGGAGGCAAGGAGGAACCCGAGGCAACCGATCACCGCAATGCCGGTGAGGGCACGCGGCGGAATCGCAAAGCACGGCGGCAGATGCGGGGCATGCATGGTGGGCTCCGATCGTCGTGGGGAGACAGGCCGCGACCGCGGCCCTCGAACACACCTGTCAACACCGCCAGGAACTGAACCCGGACCGCAGCACGAACACGCTGGAGGTGCAGTGCATGAGGATAGCCTAGTCCGTCCGCCCCATCGCATGGTACCTATGGACCGGAGGCGCTGAGGGCCAGTCGGCGCGCTGACGAAACGCCGAAGGCTGGAGGCCGTCCGCCGGGAACGCGCCCTCTCGCACCGGCGAAGACTCGGAGCAGCGAGGGCGCGCGAGCGGTTTGCCCTCGCGATCCGGGGTGGACCGCGGTCGGGCGCGAGCGGCTACGTCAGCCCGTAGCGCTTCACCCGGTTGATGAGCGTCGTGCGTGGCAGGCCGAGGATCTTCGCGGCCTCGGTGCGCGAACCACGGGCCTGGGCGAGAGCCTCCCCCACGCGCCGGCGTTCGGCCTGCTCCAGCTCCTG
>JANXPZ010000037.1 GCA_025357055.1 Candidatus Eiseniibacteriota bacterium
GCCTGCAGCTCCTCCAGCGCGGGCAGGCGCTTCCCGTCCAGGGCGTCCTCGACCGCGGTCAGCCGGATGACGTGGCCGGCTGCGCCGCCCAGGGCGACGATCGGGGCCTTCACGACGTCGCGCACCAGGGTCACGGAGACCGCGGCGCTCACGATCGAGCGCGCGTTCGCGGAGGCCCGCGCGTTGCGGCACGCCGCCAGGCGTGCGGCCTTCGGCCGCGGCAGGACGATCCTCGTGATGAGACCCGCGACCGGTTTCGCCGCGTAGTCCGCGACCGGGATCGTCCGCGCCCCGCCGGTGCGCGACAGCCCGACCTTCGCCTCCAGCGCCACCAGCATCGGGATCACGTCGCTGTAGGAAGGGTTGCCGGCCAGGTGGCCGCCGAGCGTGGCCATCTCGCGCACGTTCCGGCTCACGACCTGGGCGGCCGCCGCGCGCAGGCCCGCCGGGACCCTCCGCTCGTCGACCAGGCGCTGGAGCGTGCAGAGCGGGCCGATGACCACGGCGCCCCGCGTGGTCTCGACCCGGTCGTGCCCCAACCCCGCGAGGCTGATGAGGTGCTCGGGGCGCATCGTGCAGTTGCGCGAGCACAGGGAGCGGGTGATCATCGCACCGCGCTGCCGTTCGAGCCGATCGTGCCGCGGCCCCGCCAGGCTCACGCTGTGCTCCGGGCACCGGGGGCAGGCGTTCGAGTTGAGGTACGTCCCACCCGCGAGGAAGACCGACCGCCCCTGGTATCTCCGCTTCAGGGCGAGGGCCTCGCGGATCGTGGTCGGCCGGTGGAACTGTTCGATCATGCTCGGACCCTCTCGGAAGCCTGGGTGACGTGGACGGCCAAGCATTCTAAGAGGAGTGCCGGGAAAAGGGAACATGGAGACCCGCGGAGCCCGCCGGGTGGACCCGGGGCCGCCGGGTCGCCCGGCGGGCTCTGCGGCGCTGGATGGGTCGCGCGGGCGGGGCCGTCCGATCGCGGGCAGGGCAGTCTGAGCGCGGTTGGGGCGTTCCGATCGGGGCAGGGCGGTCCGATCGCGGGCGCCGCGGCCATCCGGCGGGCTCGGCCACGTGGGCGGGTCACTTCCTGCGAGGCGCCCCTCGGCGCCTCCTCCCTACCGCTTCTTCCCCGGGCCCTTCTGCCGCTTCTGCTCCCGCGCCTTCTTGCCGCGCCGGCGCGAGTCGCGCAGCCAACCCATCGCGCCCGGGGTCGCCTGCCAGGCACCCAGCAACGCGGCCGCCGCGATGGCCGCCTCGTCGTCCGTGCCGAGACCGTAGCGGTCGGGAAGCCACTCGGGGAGCCGCGCGCTGCCCGAGAGGTACTTCGTGACGTGTGGATTGCCCCGGACCGCGGCCGCGAGCCCGGCCTGCGCCGGCGCGCTGTCGCCGCTGCGGCGGAACTCCAGCAACGCGCGCCCGTACCCGAGGACGGCCGACGGGTCGTCTTCGTACGCCGCGAGCAACTTCGCCGCCTCGTCGTCCAGTCCCGACTCGAGCAGGCGCGGCAGGAGCACATCGCGCACGCCCTGGTTGTCATCCGGGTTGAGCCGCAGCAGCTCGTGCAGGTGGCCGAGCGCTTCATCGTGGCGCCCCGCGCTCCAGAGACCTTCCGCGACCCCGAAACGCGCTCTCATGTAGGGCCGGGTCTCGAGCATCCCCCAGAAGTGCCCGACGTGATCCTCGAATGGCTTGCTCCCCAGCGTCCGCTCCGCGGCGGCCATCGCCCGGCCGTACAGCTCGGTCCGCCGCGCGAGGTCGGGCATCTCCTCGGCCAGCAGCACCCAGGCATCCGCGCAGTCCGCGTGGATCGCGAGCGCTTCGCGCGCGAGCTTGAGGCGCAGGCGGCCATGCGCTTCGAGCGCCTCGCGGAAGCGCGCCTGCGCCCGTCCCGCCGGGCTCGCGTCGGGCTCGCGGGGGGCGAGCTTGCCACCCGAGGCGGCGAGGAACGCGTTGATCTCCTCGACGCCCTTGAGCTCGCGCTCGGCGACCGCGCGCTGGACGTCCACCATCATCTGCTCCATCAGCCGCCGGTCGGGCAGCTCGTGCGGTTCGCCGGGGCCCGGCGCAGGCGGCTTCGACGCCGGCTCGAGCAAGGCGGGGATGGACAGCTCGATGACGCACTCCCCGTCGAAGGTCGCGACCGTCTTCGACCAGCGGCCGCTGTCGAGCTCGTCCTCGGTGGTCGCGGCCAGGGCGCGCAGCAGCCCCTCGACGAACGTCAGGCGGGCCGCATCCGCCGGCGCCCCCCGCCCGGTCGACTCGGCACACATCAGCGTGGGATAGGCCTCGGCATGCGCCAGCGGCAGGTCATGCGTCTCCCACAACTCGCTGTCGGGGATGGGCAGCTCGAAGATCCGCTCGAAGCTGAAGAGCCACAGGCGGGCCCCGGCCAGGAACGGCTCCGCCGTCTCCCGGCTCATCAGCCGGTGGAGGTCCTGCTCGGTGCGATAGAAGCCGAGCCCGCGCTCGACCCCGGCGCCACCCAGGACCGTGAGACAACGCAGGTCCTCGTCCGGCACGGGAGTATCCACGCGGAGCAGGTCCTCGTCGGTCAACTGGTTCCAGGGCGCTGCCCGGTGGAACGACACGGCCGCCTCCGCGAAGGCGCGCACTCGCTCGACGGTGACGCCCGGCCCCGAGAACAGGCTCGTGGCGCCGGCAGGGCCCGCGAACCTGCGCGTCATCTCGGCCAGGACCTCGTCGATGGCCTCGAGACGCTCCGTGACCGCCAACTCGACGCCGGCCTCCCCGAGCACCGGACGAAGCGCCTCGACCAGGCCGGCGTCGCGCACCTCGACCCGGGTGGGCCGGCACTGGACATCCCTCACCTTCGCGAGCTCGATGATGGCACTGAGCGCCGCTCCCCCGGCCGGTTCATCCGAGTCCAGCATCCCGCCCATCCCCAGGCGGCCGGCCTCGACGCTGCAACACAGCGGCACCAGCGGCCGGAAAGGCGGCCGCTCTTCCTCCACCACCCATTGCGGCATGCGCACGACGGCGAGCTGCCAGACGTCCTCGCGGGCGGGCAGGCGCCTGAAGCGTTCGAGATCGAGATCGATCGGCTGGGGCATGGCGGGCGGCCTCTCGGCTGGAGCGGGCGGCGGAAGAGATGGGAAGCTAGCCCCGGCACCAGCGAATGGTCAACGCGGGTCGCGCCCTACGCCCCCGCGACCGTCCGGATCTCGAAGCGCGGCGGCGATTCGATCAGTTTCTTCACCGCGCACTGCTCGGCCGAGCGGACCAGGGCCGAGTGGTACTTCTCGGGGAAGCCGGGCGGCACATGGATGTCCAGCTCCACCTGGTCGACCATGCCGGTGGCCCGGTCGACATTCAGGCGCTGGGTGAGCCGGATGCCCTCGGTCGGCAGGTCGCGCTGCCGGCAGAAACCCAGCACATAGATGCCCGCGCAGGTGCCGAGCGAGGCCAGGAAGGTCGCGAAGGGCGTGGGCGCCGAGCCCTCACCCCCACCCTGGGGCGGCTGGTCCGTCTTCACGGTGAAGGAGCCGAAGCGGGCGTCCACGCGGGCGCCCCCGGGGAAGCTGATCGTCATCTCCATGCGCTGGTTCCTTTCGATCGCTCGGGTGCAGGACGGTCGGGTCTCGGTCGTGAGAGGCACGGGGGATTGGATTGGATCCGGCCCAGGTTCATCCCCTCCCCGATGAGCCCGGCGCGCCTGTTTGTGGCCTCCCGCCTCCTCGGGCACAGTGCGACCCATGCCCATGCGCCCGGCTGGACTCTCGGTGGCCAGCTTCTCTCCCCGCCAGGTCCGCAACCTGGTGGATGCCATCGCCTCATTCCCCTCTCCGATCCGGGAGCGGGGGCGCGACTACGCGGCCCGCTCACGGGTCGGCCCCCTGCTCTTCCAGCCCGATGGGGTCGGCGCGCTGGTGCGCGGCGCACGCATCTACAGGGTCTGGTGGAGCTGGGAAGGTGAGTCATGGGTCCCCTCGTGTGACTGCCCGGTGGGCTTCGAGTGCAAGCATCAATACGCGGTCGCGTGCTGCGCTCTCCTGCCGCTGCGCGGCCCCGGCCCCGGCACCGATCGCCGGCTCACGCGGCTCCTGCCCGATCGCGCGGCCCGGCCCGCAGAACTCGGACACCCCAGCCCCCGCACCCGGCCCCGGGAGGACACAGCACCGCCGTCGCGCGAGGACGAGTCCATCGAAGAGGAAGGACTCGCGAGAGACCAGGCCGAGCACGACGATCTCGAGGGCGCGCAGGACGGTGACACGGAAGTGGTGGATGCGCCCGTGTCGCCGGGCTCTCGCGTTCCGCGGTCCGGATCATGGTGGGCGACCCGTCCGGGGACGGCCCTCCCGCCATCCCACCACCGCCGCCCCGTCAGCCTGGCGGCATTGCGTGCCGCCCCCGACGTCTGGACGCGCAAGACGGTCCTGGACCAGATGCTGGCGGAGTACTCCTACCGGCCGCTCCCGCACTTCGAGCCCCCCTTCCGCGAGATCCTCTCGGGGACGGATTTCGACCTCATGTGCTGGCACCTCGCCCGGATCCTTCCGGACCGGCTCGACGGCTGGCTCCCTCCCGCCCTCGAGCCCTACCTCGAGCGACGGGACCTGGAGGAACGCCATCTGCGCAGCGTGCAGCGGTCGCTCGCGACCCGGCTGGCCGGTTGGTCGGCGGAACGGCCCGCGGCGCCGGAGCGCAGCCTGCGCTTCGTGCTCGGACTCGCGCCCGGTGAAGGCAGACTCCCCACGCTGACGATCGAAGGGCGCCTCACTTCACCGCGATTCGACGACGAGCCCCGCACGACGGTCCAGCTGCAACACCTGCTCCGCGCGGCCGAGCGCAGGCCGGCGACGCTTCCCGCCGGGCAGGCCGAACTGCTGGTCGCCTATCTCGGCGGGCACGATGACTCGAGAGCGGGCTGGCCTGCGGGTGACCGGGCCCTGACGACCACCACGCTGCTGCGCCTGCTCGAGGCCGGCGCCGGCACGCCGGGACTGGTCTGGGATCCACTGCTCGAGGCGGAACTGGCCGCCCGCTTCGGGCTCTCGCCTGGAGCGCCGGTGCGTTTCGAGAGGCAGGCCACGGAGATCGTGCCCGTGTGCGTGCCGTGCCACGGCACGCTCGTGCTCGATCTGGAGGTGCGCTGGCCCGACGGACGCAGTCGCAGCCTGCGCAAGGCGCTGCTGCTGCGCGGCGCGATCGAGGCGAGCCGCCGGACTCCCAGCCTCGTGCTCTGCGACGACGCATTGCACCGGGTCGCGGAGCCGCCACCCGGCGACATCACCGACCTGTTCGGCAGCCTGGACGGGCTGCCCCTCGAGCGCACCGAGCACGCCCCGCTCCTCGAGCAGATGGCGCGGCGCTTTCCCTCCATGCGCCGATCGCTCGCCCCCTACACGCGGGTGCGGGCCGTGAGCCCGATGGTGGCCCTGGATCTGCGAGCGGACGACTGGCTGCAGATCCGCCTGTTCGCCGTCCCGGCGGATGCCGAATGGCGGCCGCTCGCCCCGGTGAGCGACGCTGCCCGGGTCTTCGAGTACCAGCCGCAGGCGGGCTGGAGCGCCCTGTCCGCCGGCCCCCGGCGCCGCGGCAGTCCCGACTTCGAGCGCACCTCGGCGGACGCCGTGGCAGCGCCCTCCGTCGGAACGGGGTTCCCTCCCGCGTCGTCGGACGAGGAAGCCACCTCGCCGACGACGGGGGACGGCCCGGCAGTCGCGCCCGGGGAGCCGGTCTGGCTCGAGTTCATGGATGAATCGACGCTGGCGCCCGCCCTCGAGTGGCTCGGGCGGACGGGAGCCCAGGACGGTCGCAAGGGCGCTCCGGGAGGGCGCACCGTGACCGCGGCCGACCGTCAGGTGGGCTGGTGGCTGCGCCTGGGCCCGCGGCGCAACACGGTCTTCGCCCCTGCCTGGGATCAGCGCCCCGGCGGTGTGCACTGGTATTGCACCCCGCGCGCGCGGCGGCTGCTGGGCGATGTGCGCCAGGTGCGGCCGCGGCTGCGGGTCGCCGCCGCGGGCCTGGACTGGTTCAGCGTCTCGGCCGAGTGGGAGGCGGAGGGGCTCACGTTCACCGACGAGGACCTGGCCATGCTGCGCAGCGCCAGCGGTCCCTACGTGAAAATCTCCTCCGGCTGGGTGCGGCGCGAGGCGGGCGAGTTGGTCGGACAGGCGGCCGGGACGCTCGCCGAACTGGGCGTCGAGCCCGGTGGCGGGGAACAGCGGCTGAGCCTCTGGCAACTCGCCCAGGTCAGCCCGGAATCATTGCAGGCGCTCGAGACGTTCGGCGCCGACCCCGGCGCGCTCGAGGCGATCCGCACACTGCGCCACGAGGTGGCGAAGTTCACCGGCCTGCCCAGCGCCCCCGTGCCCAGGGGCTTCCGTGGGACGTTGCGTCCCTACCAGCAGTTGGGCGTGGACTTCCTCGCCTACGCCTCCTCGCTCGGGCTGGGCACCGTCCTAGCGGACGACATGGGACTCGGCAAGACCGTGCAGGCGCTCGCCTGGCTGCTGTGGCTGCGCCAGCGCACGCCCGGCCTCGGCCCCGCCCTGGTCGTCTGCCCGGCCTCGGTGGTGCACAACTGGGCGCGCGAGGCGGAGACCTTCGCGCCGCGGCTGCGGGTCGCGCTGCTCACCAGCGGGGGGCAGCGTCGCGTCCTGCTGCGCGAGGCCGCGAGCCACGACCTGCTGGTGACCAACTACGCCCTGCTGCGCCGCGACCTCGAGGCCTGGAAGCGGATCCCGCTCGGGGTCGCCATCCTCGACGAGGCTCAGAACATCAAGAACCCCGACGCGGCCGTTAGCCGGGCGGTGCTCCGCCTGGAGGCGCGGCACCGCCTGGCACTGACCGGCACCCCGATCGAGAATCGCGCGCTGGATCTGTGGAGCATCATGGCGTTCGTGAATCCCGGGCTGCTCGGTCCGCGCGCCACCTTCGCCGCGCGCTTCGACCGCGCCAGGGCGCCCGCGCACACACGCCAGGTGCTCGCCGCCCGGCTGCGCCCCGTGCTGCTGCGCCGCATGAAGCAGGAGGTCGCGCCGGACCTGCCCGCGCGCATCGAGGAGCGCCGGGACTGCGAGCTCCATCCGGGCCAGCGGCGACTGTACCTGGCGGAGCTGGCGAACAGCCGCGCGCTGCTGGAGCAGATCGCAGCCGACGCGGGAGGCCTCGCCCGCCACCGCATCCAGATCCTCGCGGCGCTGACGCGGCTGCGCCAGATCTGCTGCCACCCCGCGCTCGCCGGGGGCGCGCCCGGGGCCGGCTCCGGCAAGTTCGACGCGCTCTGGGAGATCCTCGAGCCCCTGCTCGCCGAGGGCCACAAGGTGCTGGTGTTCTCCCAGTTCGTGCGCTGCCTGAACCTGCTGAAGGCCGAGCTGGTGACGCGCGACATCGCGCACCACGTGCTGACCGGCCAGACCCGCAAGCGCGAGGAGGTGGTGGCGGGCTTCCAGGACGACGAGCGCCCGGCGGTCTTCCTCATCTCGCTCAGGGCCGGCGGCACCGGGCTGAACCTGACCGCGGCCAGCTACGTCGTGCTGTTCGATCCATGGTGGAACCCGGCGGTCGAGGCGCAGGCCATCGATCGCACCCACCGCATCGGTCAGACCCGCACCGTGATCGCCTACCGGCTGCTGACCCGCGGCACGCTCGAGGAGAAGATCTGGGAACTGCAGCAGCGCAAAGCCGCACTGGCCCGCGACGTCCTCGGCGAGGATGGCTTCGCCCGCGGGCTGACGCGCGAGGACCTGGAGTACCTGCTGGCGCCGGAGTAGAGGGCCGTGCGAAATGCACGGGCCCGGGTCCACTCCAGGGCGCGGACCCGGCGGCGCGAGCCGCTCCCGGGCAGCCCCGGCGCGGGACGTGGTATCCTCAAGGCGGTTTCCGGGCACTTCACACACGCATCCAGAATCCACCCCCTCGGTGCGAAGGGAACGTCATGCTCGACTCGCTACGCCTGCGTCACACCTTCATCGTGGTCCTCGCCACCATCCTCTGCGCGGGCCTGCCCTCGACCGGCTGGACCTGGGGTTCGGTGGGCCACCACTACATCGCGCAGCACTACTCGCAGCACCTGCCCGCCTACATCGACGGCCTGCGCGACTACGATCTCGAGGTGGACGCGCACGTGACCGACCCCGACACGCGCAAGGGCTCCACGCCCGGCGAGAGCGACAAGCACTACATCGACATCGACTACTACCCCGAGTTCCTGGCCGGCACCCTGCCGCGCAGCCGGGCCGCGCTCGAGGCGCTGTACAGCCCCGCGATCGTGCTCGGCGAAGGCGTGCTGCCGTGGGCGATCGACAAGGCCGAGAGCACGCTGACGCAGCAGTTCCAGGCGTCCAACTGGACTGCCGCGGCGCTGACCATCGCCGACCTCTGCCACTACGTGGGCGACGCCAACATGCCGCTGCACTGCGCGGTGAACTACAACGGTCAGCTCACCGGCAACACCGGGATCCACTCGCGCTACGAAAGCAGCATGATCTCCACCTACCTCAGCCAGCTGGACACCCCGGCGATGACCGTCGTGTATTACCCGAGCCCGCTGGACGCGGCGTTCGACGTCATCGCCGCCTCGTGGGCCGGGGTGGCGCCGATCCTCGCGGCGGACAACGCCGCCAGGGCGGCGGCGGGCGGATCGACCAGCGGGACGACCTACTACACCTCGCTGTGGAACAGCACGCACACGCTGACCCAGGCGCGGCTCGACACGGCCAGCGTGCTGACCGCCTCGCTCGTCTACACCGCCTGGATGAAGGCCGGCCAGCCGGCCGTGCCCGGCTCCAGCGGTGTGCCGCCGCTGGACGTGCCCCCGATGGTCGCCGATGCCGGCGTCCGCCTGGTCGCCGGTCCCACGCCGTTCCGCGACGTGCTGACCGTGCGTTTCGCCGCCGGCGGCCCGTCGAGCGTGGACGTCTTCGACGTGCGTGGCGCGCGCGTGGCGCGGCTGGCGGACAACGTCCCGGGCGAGGGCAGCGTCACGTGGCGGCCCGGCGGTTCGGGCGCGCCGGTCGGTCCCGGACTCTATTTCGTGCGCCTCAGCGGCCCGGGCACGAACGTGGTGCGGCGGGTGACGCTGGTGCGGTGATATGGAACGACTCTGAGTCAAGGCGATAGTTGGTTCTCCTGGCGGCCACCTCCACTGCGGGGTGGCCGTCCGGCGTCTGCCCCCGGGGGACGGAGAAGGCCCGGCGCTGCGACGATGGACCCCGCGGGCATCCGCCACTCCCCGACCGCGGAGCCGATGGCGCGAGATGATCCCGGGCAGTCCCGGCGCCGAACGTGCTATCCTCCGTGCGCTCTCGGTGGACTCCAGACACGCATCCGGGATCCCCTCCCGGCGCAACGCAAAGGGAACGCAATGTCCGATTCGAGCCGCCTGCGACACGCCTCCACGGTGGTCCTCGCCGTCCTGCTCTGCGCGGTCCTCCCCTCGACCGGCTGGACCTGGGGGCAGGACGGCCACCACTACATCGCGCAGCACTACTCGCAGCACCTGCCCGCCGACCTCGACAGCCTGCGCGCCTGCGACAGTGAAGTGGACGCGCACGTGACCGACCCCGACACGCGCAAGGGCTCCACGCCCGGCGAGAGCGAGCGGCACTACATCGACATCGACTACTACCCCGAGTTCCTGGCCGGCACGCTGCCGCGCGACCGGGCCACGCTCGAAGCGCTGTACAGCCCCGCGACCGTGAGCGGCGAAGGGGTGCTGCCGTGGGCGATCGCCGAGGTCGTGACCCGGCTGACGCAGCAGTTCCAGGCACGGCAGTGGAGCGCCGCGTCGCTGACCATCGCCGATCTCTGCCACTACGTGGGCGACGCGAACCAGCCGCTGCACTGCACCGTGAACTTCGACGGCCAGGTCACCGGCAACAACGGCATCCACTCGCGGCACGAGAGCGGCATGATCTCCACCTACCTCGGCCAGCTGGACACCCCGGCGATGAGCGTGACGTACTACGCGAGTCCGCTGGACGCGGCGTTCGACGTCATCGCCGCCTCGTGGGCCGGGGTGGCCCCCATCCTCGCGGCCGACACCGAAGCCACGGATGCGGCGGGCGGATCGACCAGCTCGGCGACCTACTACGCATCGCTGTGGAACAGCACGCGCGTCCTGACCCAGGCGCGGCTCGACACGGCCAGCGTGATGACCGCCTCGCTCGTCTACACCGCCTGGGTGGATGCCGGCCAGCCGACCCCGGGCGCCAATGCCAGTGCCCTCCTGGCCGCCGGTCCCTCGCCGTTCGGCGACGCGCTGACCGTGCGTTTCGCCGCCGGCGGCCCGCTCAGCGTGGAGGTCTTCGACGTGCGCGGTGCGCGGGTGGCGCGGCTGGCGGACGACGTCTCGGGCGAGGGCAGCGTCACGTGGCGGCCCGGCGGCTCGGGCGTACCGGTCAGGCCCGGACTCTATTTCGTGCGACTCAGCGGCCCCGGGACGAACCTGGTTCGACGGGTGACGCTGGTGAGGTGAGCGGCCACACGCCGCCGCGTACAGGAGCGGGTCTCCGCGGAACGGGACGTCGGATCTCCAGCCGGCTTCGTCACGCCCCCCGGCCCTGGCGGCGCAGCTCGGCGAGCTTGTCCTGGGCGTCGGAGAGCCCCTGCTCGGCGGCCCGGCGGAGCCACTTCACGGCCGTGGAGTCGCTCTGCTGCACTCCCCGGCCCTCGACATACGCCACGCCAAGGAGGTACTGGACCCTGGCGTCGCCCTTCTGGGCGGCCAGGCGGTACCACTTCACGGCCTCGGCGTCGTCCTGCGGCACCCCCTGGCCCTCGACATACGCCGCACCGAGGAGGTACTGGGCCTTGGCGTCACCCTGCTGGGCGGCCACTCGGTACCACTTCACGGCCTCGGCGTGATCCTGGGGCACGCCTCGGCCCCTGGCATGCATCAGACCGAGGTTGAACTGGGCGGCGACGTAGCCCTGCTCGGCGGCCTTCCGGAACCACTTCACGGCCTCGGCATCGTCCTGCGGCGCGCCCTCGCCCTTGCCGACCATCAGCCCGACGTTGAACTGGGCGGCGGCGAGGCCCTCTTCGGCCAGAGGACGCAGGAGCCGGAGCGCCGTCGCGTGGTCACCCCGGGCGACTGCGGCCAGCCCGTCTTCGAACGTTCCCATCTTCAAAGTCCCCCTGACGCCGGCAGGAGCGATGGCACAAGGACGATGCCGGTGCTCGCTCGACGGAACGCAGGCATGGAGTTCTCTCCTTCCTGGGCACGTATCCCGTGTCCGACAAGGATTCCCATGGAGGACTCATCGGAGGACTCATCCGCGAGTCGTGCTCGTCACGCCATCACGGCTGGTCGCTTCGTCGACGGGCAGTGTCATGCGTCGGATGCGGAAGCGCAAGCGGCGTCCGGGCCTCCTTTCGGAGCATTCCGGGCGATCCGGAGGGCGGCTCCGGGCCGCAGCTGCCACCGGGGCGCTCCCGCGGCCCAGGTGCATCGGGTACACTCGCCGCGGTTCGAGTCTCCCTCCCCCTCGGAGGCCACACTCCGGATGAGCCCCGCCTACCGCCTCTCCAAGTCCCGTTTCACCGCCGGCCTGCAGTGCCACAAGCAGCTCTGGTGGCGGGTGCACGAGCCGGGCGCGCCCGAACTCGTCCCCGACGCGCAGACCCAGGCGATCTTCGACCAGGGCACCGACGTCGGCGCGCTGGCGCGCAGTTACGTGCCCGGCGGAACGCTGATCGACTTCGCTTACGACCAGACCCGGCAGAAGGTCGACGCGACCACGGTGGCGCTGGCAGGGACTGCCCCGGTCATCTATGAGGCCTCCTTCTTCGCCGACCGGGTGTTCGTGGCCGTGGACATCCTCGAGCGGAGGCCCGACGGATTCGGCCTGATCGAGGTCAAGTCCTCGACCAGTGCGAAGCCCGAGCACCTGCCGGACGCCGCCATCCAGGCGCACGTGCTGGGCCAGGCGGGGCTCGCGGTGCGCCGCGTCGAGATCATGCACCTGAATCGCGCCTGCACGTTTCCCGACCTGACCGACCTGTTCGCGCGCACCGACGTGACCCGCGAGGTCGCGGCCCTGTTGCCCGGGGTGCCCGCGCAGGCGCAGGAGCAACTGCGGATGCTGGAGGGGCCGCTGCCCGAAGTCGCCATCGGCCCGCATTGCAGTGCGCCCCACGCGTGCCCCTTCCATTCCCGCTGCTGGGCGGACGTGCCGGCGCACCACGTGAGCACGCTCTACCGCCTCGGGCAGAAGGCGTGGGACCTCGTGTCCGCGGGCTGCGGCACCATCCCGGCGCTGCCCGCGGACCTGAGCCTCAGCGCGACCGCCGAACGCCAGCGCCGCTCGGTGGTGTCGAACCGGCTGATCGTGGAGCCGTCGTTGCGCGACGCGCTGAAGGCGTTCGAGCCGCCGCTGGCCTTCCTCGACTTCGAGACCATCAACCCGGCCATCCCGGTGTGGGACGGCTGCCACCCCTACGACAGCATCCCCGTCCAGTTCAGCTGCCACCGGCAGCAGCGCGGGGGCGGCTACGAGCACGTCGAGTGGCTGGCCGGGGGACCGGGCGATCCGCGACCACAGATCGCGGAGGCGCTGGTCGCGGCGTGCGCGGGCGCCCGGACCATCGTCGCGTACAACGCGAGTTTCGAGAAGACCTGTCTGCGCGGGCTGGGCCTGGCGCTGGGCCCGAAGGCGACCGCCTCGATGGAGGACATCGAGTCGCGGATCGTGGACCTGCTGCCCGCGGTGCGCGAACACGTGTACCACCCCGGCTTCGGCGGCAGCTTCAGCCTGAAGAGCGTGCTGCCCGTGCTCGTGCCCGAGTTGAGCTACGACGAGCTCGAGGTCTCGGACGGCAGCATCGCGGCGCTCGAACTGGCGCGACTGCTGCTGCGCGGCGAGACGCTGGTCGAGGCGGAGAAGACACGGCTGCGCGGGGCCCTGCTGCGCTACTGCGAGCTCGACACCTGGGGCACGGTGCGGCTGCTGGAGCGGCTGCGCGAGCTGGCGGACGGGACGTAGCGCACGAAGGAACGCGCGATCATCCGTACCGGGCACGAATGGAACGGCCCGTGGGAGCACCTCTCCCACGGGCCGTCGTGTCCCTGACGCCGGACTAGAAGGACAGCTTCAGTCCGATGTCGATGATGTCGTCGAAGTACCCGTTGCGCACCGGCCGCCAGGTGACATCCACACCCATCCGGCTCGTGTCCCCGACGCGGAGGTTCACCCCGCCGCCGAGCGCGAGACCCGTGTAGAGGTCGTCACCGCCCTGGAACTTCGACTCGTCCACCGCGGTGTTGGCATTCGTCGTCCCCACGAAGCTGCCGTAGTAGGAGCCGCGCAGCGCGAACTGGTCACGGTAGCGCCACTCCAGTCCGGCCCGCATGGCGTTCCCCTGGAAGTTGTTGTTCTGCAGCGCAGCCAGGGCCGTGATCCGGTACTGGGGGACGCGGTAGAGATCGCAACTGCCTCCCATCGTGAAGAACGAGGGCAGTTCGAAGCTCGAGCTCTCCGTCGTGAAGATGCGCGGCTGGCCGGACGGATCCTGGTCGGGCGGGAGGAGGCTGAGCTCAGAGCCCGGCCCGCTGTAGGTCATGCCCGGCCCGAAGTTCTTCATCACCATGCCCAGCTTGAGACCACGCCAGCCGGTCACGTACTGGACGCCGAAGTCGAACGCCACGCCGGTGGCGCTCTGGTTGATGATGCGCTCGCTCACCAGGTTCCCGTTCGCGCCGAACAGGACACGGTCGGTGAACTGCTTGGCCCAGGTGAGTCCCAGCACCGTGAAGGTGGGCTGGGCGATCTCGCCCGTGCCTTCCGGCGCACTCTCGGTGGTGACGATGATATCCCCCACCGAGAGCACCTTGGCCGAGAAGCCGAGCACACCGAAGTCACCCAGCTTGCTGGCGACCGCGGCGTAGTTCAGCGTCATGTCCGCGAAGTACTGGGTGTGCGAGAACATGGTCTCGGTCTTCGTCAGGGTGCCCAGACCGGCGGGGTTCCAGAACATCGCCTCCACCCCGCTGGCGTCACCCACCACGGCTCCACCCAGGGCGGAACCGCGAGCTCCGACCGCGATCGTCAGCTCCGGCGCTCCCTCCGTGCCCTTGCGCCCGTTCGACCCAGCCTGGGTCGGGCCCACCGCACCCGCCAGGAGCGTCAGCAGGACGAGCGCGAGAATGATGAGACGAGGCATCTTGTCTCTCCTTTGCGAAGGATTCCCGATCATCGTCGCCCTCTCCTAGAAGGTGTTCAGCCGTTCCTTCTCCATGAACACGACCAGACGCCCGTAGATGGTCCCGACGCCCGGCGCTTCGACGTGATAGACGTACACGCCGCTCGCCACGGGCAGCCGGTTCTCGGTCTGCAGGTCCCAGTTGAGCACGGAGGTGGTCGGATCGGTCTTTTCGAGTGTCCGGATGAGCTGGCCCGAGAGGCTGAAGATCCTCACGGTCGCCCGTTCGGGCAGATTGATGAAACGCATGATGCGGCTGAACTGGCTGAGTTCGTAGCGCGAGCGGTTGTAGTACGGGTTCGGGACCACGCGGACGCGGTCGAGACCCGTCTTCGCCAGCGCGGCGTTACCCCGCACGAGCTGCGAGGTGTTGAAGACGTAGACGTCGTTGCTCGTGGCCGGATTGGCGTAGAGGAACTGCAGCGCGTCCCCGTCGTCGACGACATCGGCGGCATCGCGCAGCTTCGGCGCCACCGTGTAAAGCACCGGGACGTTCCCGTCGTAGACGCTGGCGTCCACCGCCAGCTCGGCCTTCGGCGTATCGCTGTAGGGCCGACGGTAGACGAAGATGTACTCCCGGTCGCCCGTCCCCTCGGCCGTGGCCCCCCAGGTCGAATCCGCAGACGCCGGCTGCTGGTCCGCGGGCAGCCGGACGCCCGCGTCATCCGTGGCCTCTCGTTCCACGAAGGCCGCGTCGAGCTGGACGTTGTTGGTCACGTCCCACACCTGGAACGGCACCTCGACGAACCCGCCATACAGGTAGCCGCGGCCGACGGACGGCGCGGAGCCATCCGCGAGCTGCCTGCGCGGGAACCGGTAGGCCTTCTGTGTGGCCGTGTGGCTGAACCGGACCTCCGCGGTGGTGAAGGAGTCCGGCATGGTGGCCGGGTCCAGCGTACTTCCGAAGAAGTTGTACCCGTAGTCCGCGCCGCCGCCGAAGTAGAGCTGCCCGAAGTTCACGCCCTCGAGCGCCCGTCGGTGGGCGGGGTTGTTATTGAGATACGCCACGCTCTGTAGGAGCGGGAAGTACTTGCCGGTCTCGACGACCTGGATCCCGTCCACCACCCGGTAGTCGGCGTCACCCCGGCGGTTCAACTGGTCCGAGAACATCACGGTCCCGGTCGTGGAATCCGTGAGGGTCCAGGAATAGAGCACCGTGGCCGTGTCCGCGCCCACGGTCCGCGTGACCGGAGGCGGCTCCGTCGGCTGGAAGGTCACCTTGTAGATGTGCCCCGTCACCGCGCTCGGATCCACGACATTGACCGAGACCACGTCCGTGGCGGGCGACTTCTGCGTGTCGATCCGCTGGTAGGTCACGGCCGATGCCGATGCCGTGGCCGGGTCCGTCCCCAGCGCGGGCCGCTGCGGCATCGCGCGGATCGGCACCTGCGACGTCTCGAGCACCTTCGGCTTGCCAGCCGGGTTGTACCCGTAGGCCGTCACCGCGAAGAAGTAGTCGGTCGCGTCGTTCAGGCGACCGCCCCGGATCGCGTCCTGCGTGATCGTGTGGCAGAAGCTCACGCCCGCGTCCGAACCGAAGGCCACCGGGTAGGCCGTGATGATCTGGCCCGTGGCCAGGTCGAAGATCTCGTCATAGATCACGCGGATCTGATTGATCTCGTCGTAGGTGGCCAGCCGCCGCCACGGCCCCGCCACGGTCTCGCCCTGATACACGTTGTAGCCTTCGAAGGTGTAACCGGGCTGGTCGTAGTTGAGGCGGGAGGAGGCATCCCAGCACAGCGTGACCGTGCCGTGTCCCACCGTCGTCTCCACCTGCGGTGTCGGCGGCGGGCTGGGCAGGTTGAAGCCCTTGTTGAACGCATCCTGCGCGAAGGCGTCGAAGAAGCGCAGGCCCGCGACCGAGGAAAGCCGGTCGTTGCCCTGCCCCATGACGATCGCACCCACCACCACCTGGGTGTCGCCCGGCGCCATCTGGAACGGCCCGGAGCTGAGCATCATGCGCTTGTCGGCCGCGTTGTTGTCGAGCCAGCCCGTGCCCACGACCGGGTCACCCGAGTTGTAGAAGCGGGTCGGCAGTCCCGTGGTCGGGTTCACCAGGTCTTCCCCGCCAGCCTGCAGACCCTGCATGTAGTTGTAGGTCGCATCGGCCGATGCCGGATCGGTGCCGTTGATGTACTTGTTGAACGACGTCAGCCCCAGCGTGTCCCCGAGCAGCGTGCGCGGGCCCAGGAAGAAGTCATAGCCCACCGCGGGCGGGTCCGAGCCGTAGACCTGATCGTTGTTCGTGGCGTTGTAGCAGTAGCCCAGCGAGAGCGTGGTGTCGCAACCCACCAGGTCGTCGGAGGAACCGCCCAGATCCGGGTCGGCCCACAGCGACACGTACATGTCCTCTAGGGTCGTCCGGTAGACGTCGTCGGTGGACTCCAACAGGTGCGGGTGGATGATCTCGAACTTGAGGAAGATCGTGTTCCCCAGCGCGCCCTGCCGGTTGAAGGAGAAGGTGGTCTGCCGGATCTCGAGCCCCAGCGGGGCCGAGTTGCCGGCCTGGTTCGTATGCCGCGAGCGATCGGCGTCGTTGTAGACGCTCCACAGCATCTGGTCGCCGGACACGTCGGGTCCGGGGACGTCCACGCTGTCGCCCGGGCTGGCCGGATCGGGGAGCCGATACAGCTTCCAGGGCGCGCCCTTGGGAACGGCGCCTGCCATGTATTCGCTCCACGAGTGGTGCAGGAGCGGGTCGGTGGCCGTCGGATCGGGATTGGGCACCGTGCGCACGACATGCGCCGAGTCCAGCACGACAGACGTGGCCCCGTTGGTCACGACGGTGAGGTTGCTGGGGATGTCCTTCGCGGCCGTGACCGTCCCCGTCCAACGCGCCACCTTGTACACCTTGTAGGCCGTATTATTCGGGTCGTCCCAGGCCTGGGCCGGGTCGATCAACTGGCCGTCGCGCAGGATCACGCCGGGGCCGTACTCCTGGGAGTACTCCCCGACCACGGTCCGGATCTCACCCGCCACCCTGGCCCCGAAATAGAGGCCGCCGGCGAAGATCGCCGTCTTGTTGGTGCCCTTCGGGTAGATGAGACCGGCGTTGCCGGTGCTCAGGTCGTAGGCCCATGACCCGAAATTGGTCACGAACATGTTGAGGTTGTTGACGTCCACGCGCCGCTGGTTGTCGAGCGACATCACATTCGCCGTGCCCGTCGCGCGGGTCGGCAGCGCTGCCCTCGAGACCGGGACTCCGGCCCACGAGGCGACCGCGCCGACGATCGGGGCAACCGACGCCACGACCAGCAGCGTGAGGCATTTCCGACGGAAGTCCATCATTGGCCTCCTGTCCTCTTCGAGGTTCACGCTAGAAGTTCGTCCGGAGTCCGAACCGGACCAGGCGCGGATTCGTGTACGAGTTCGGGTTGTTCTGGGCCAGGTCGTACAGGAACTGGCCGTCCCGCCCCGCGTTGGCTGCGGTCTGCACGTAGGTCTGGCCGTCCTCGGTGTTGAGCCAGCCGGTCGAGGCTGCCGAGCCGGACGAGCCGTACACCGCGACCGCATTGCGCGTGTCGAGCACGTTCAGCACCCAGGCATAGGCTTCGAACTTGAGGCCCGCAGCGCTGAAGCCCTTGGTGGCTTTCACGTCGAGATTGCTGGTCCAGGGCCCGTAGCGCGAGTTGATCGGTCCGGCGGGCTCGGTGCTGACGGCCGCCAGGGACACCTCGTTGAAGACCTTGGTCGGCGTGTAGGGGGTGCCACTCGCCACGTTGTAGAGCAGATTGACTCCGAAGTTCTGGAACAGGCGGAGACCGCCGACGAGCGGCCCCTCGTCCTTGCCCAGGTTGTAGCCCAGGTTGAGGGCCAGCTTGTGGCGCTGATCGAAGTCGAGCGGCGACGTCATCTTGGGCGGCTGGGACGCGGTCCAGGCGATGTTGCCCTGCGAGTTCGAGACCGATCCCGTGCCCTGGGCGTAGGACAGCGAATAGCTGATGTCGGTGGAGATGTGGTTGACCGGACGCATCTTGAAACCGATGTCCACGCCCTTGATGGTGGCGAAGTCCCGGTTGCGGTAGGAGGAGAACTGGTTCGGGAACGACGGGATGGTCGCGATTTCGACCAGGTCCTTGACATCCTTGTAGTAGGCCGTCGCGTCCAGCCGCGCGTTGTCGCCGAGCTGGTGCGCGACGCCCACTTCGTAGGCCGTGGTGCGCTCGGGCCGCAGGTTCGGGTTGCCGAAACCGACGAAGTAACCGCCGTTCGCAATCTTGTGCTGAAGGAAACGGTACGAGACGTAGAGGTCCTGAAGGTTGGGCTGCTGATAGAACTGCCCGTAGTTGAAGCGCAGCACGGTCAGCGCCGTCACCGGGAAGGCCACGCCCAGGCGCGGGGAGAGTCGCGAGTAGGTCTTGTTCTTGACCAGGTCGGCCGCATCCAGCGTCGAGCTGCCCGTGTTGTCGGGGTCCAGCGGGCGCAGGTCGCTGCGCAGCGCCGGCGTGTCCACGTTCAGGTGGTCGTAGCGCAGGCCGCCGTTGATGACCACGCCCTCGCGCTCGAACTTGTCCTGCGCGAAGAGCGACCAGACCTTCGGATGCTTGGCGCCGTCCCGGCCCCCGTTGGCCTCGGTCAGCCGGACCTGGTCCACGACCCTGGTGGACCGGTACGTCGTGTCGCCGGCCGTGATGTCGCGGATCATCACGTCCTTGTAGGTCACATCCTGGTTGTAGCCGTAGCCGTCGTAATCCACCAGGTTCGGCGTGTCACCGCCCAGCTGAACCGGGAAATAGTGGTTGTAGAGCCGCAGCGTGTGGTACTGGAAGTCGCCACCCGCCTTGATCTGGTGGTACGGGTTCACCTGCGAAGTCACGGCGCCCTGGATGCCGTAGTACTCGGAGCGGCGCTGCAGGTAGTCGTCCCAGACGTGACCGGCGCTCCAGAACTGCGGGATGGCCAGATCGAAACGCGGGTTCGTGGTGCGGAAGTAGCCACCCGGCGTCACCAGCTCCCCGTCCTGCGAGACGAGCACCTGGCCGCTGTCGCGATCGGTCGCCATCTGGTACTGCGGGCTCAGGTTGTCGAACGCGACCCCGTCACCCCGCTTGCGCTCGGTCAGGTTGTAGTTGACCGCCAGGTTGTAGAACGTCTTCTTGCTCTGGACGAAGTTGGCGGAGCCGAAGTACGACTGGCTCCGGTCCAGGTAGCGCGGGGCGTGGGCCAGGTCGAAGAGGTAGGAGCCCAGGAACTGGCGCCAGTCCTCCTGTGACCCCAGGCCGCCGACCTTGACGGTGAGCTTGTCGCTGGCCTGCCAGTTGAGCTTGCCCTGGAAGGTGTAGCCGGACGAGCTGTTGCTGGGCAGGCGGTTCTCGCTGAGCCCCCGCATCCCGAGATCGTTCTTGAAGATATTCGGCATGAACGGCGAGCCACGGTCTCCCTGCCAGCGCCGCTCGCCCGAGACGTAGAAGGTCAGGTCTTCCTTGCCGGGCAGCACCGGGCCGCCGAACGAGGCGTCGTACACGTTGTAGTCGGTCACGGGCGCCCCCACCCATTTGCCGGCGAGGACGTCGGTGACGCTTTCCAGGGCGCCGGAGTACTTCTTCGTGCCCTCGCGGGTGATCACGTTGACGGCACCCGACATGATCCGGCCGTACTCGGGGCTGAATCCGCCCGTGAGCACCACCACCTCCTCGATCGCGTTGTTGCTGATCGAAGTGTTCGAGGTACCGGTCAGCGGGTCCTGCTGGGAGAAACCGTCCACGTAGTAGGCGGTCTCGTTGGGCCGCCCGCCGCGGACGATCAGGGTCGGGCTGTTCTGCGCTTCGTTGTCGATGTTGAGCCGGAAGTTCACGACGCCCGTCTGCTGGGCGGCAGCGTCACGGTAGCCGCGGGTCGGCAGCTTCTGGATGTCCGCGGACGAGATGAAGCGCGTGGTGCCGGTGGCGTCCTTCTGCAGCAGCGGACGCTCGGCCTCCACCCTCACCTCGGAAAGCTGCACCGCCTCGGTGCGCAGGGTGATGTTCAGGGTGGTGGTGAAGTCCGGGGTGATCTGCACGTTCTCGGCCACGTACGGGGCCTGGCCCAGGAGGTTCGCCCGCACCGTGTACGTGCCGGCAGGGATGCCGATGATGAAGTAGTTGCCGGTCTCGTCGGACGCCGTGCCCATACGGAGCCCCTCGAGGCGGATGTTCACGCCCGCCAGCGGCTGCTTCTTCTCATCCATGATGCGTCCGACCAGTTTTCCTGAAGTCCCCGCCCGGGCAGGTGGAGCCAACAGGACTACGGCCGCGGCCAAAGCTGCCAGGCAGATGGCTCGGATGGCATTGCGGGACATAGCTGCTTCTCCTTTCAGAAGCGGACAAACACCTGGCGCCCGGCGTAAGGCCGGGACGCGGTCACATCCATACGATCAGGGGGAAGGTGAAGCCGAGCAGGGTACGCTCTCAAGGGTCGCTGTTCTCCCGTCGTCCGTCATGGACGTCAAGACGTCGGCACCATCCCATTGGCGCGAATCACTGGGGGGGGGAACCTGACGGGAGGCTATGGCGCTGTCCGGTCCTTGTCAATGGCAAAGCCCGCGCGAGCGCAAGTGGTTGCGGAAGAGCGAGAAACGCTGCTGGCCCGCGGGCCGGGACCGGGCCGAGCGGACCGGAACGGACGGAGCGGTGAGGGTCGTGGCGAAACCGGGCTCATCCGACGGCCGGAGGGGGTCGCCGGCGGCCCGCGGTCCGATCGCTCTCCCCCGGGCTGACGACGACCAGCGCTCGAGTCGCGCGCCCTCGCGGAGCCCCCGGGCTAACAGCCTTCCTTTCGCTTCTTCTTCGCGGGCGACCCCGCGGGACTGCCCGCGACCGGCGGCCGGGGCGGCGCGATCCCCGCGGTCGGCGCGGCCGGCGACCCCAGCGGGGCGCCAGCGTCGGCCGCCGCCGTGGTTGCGCGCGGGCCGCCGCCGAAGAAGCGCGCCACCTGCGCGTCGCGTTCGAACGCCGCGTCCTCCCGCGGCGTCGCGGCGGCCGGCGCCACCGGGTGGAGCACCTCGTCCTTCCAGGCTTCGAGACCGCCGAGCAGGATGTAGACACCGGGATAGCGCTGGGCCTTGAGCAGGAACCACGCCTGCGCGGAGTGGATGCCACCCTCGGAATAGAGGACGATCCGCTCGTCGCGTGCGAGACCGACCTGCGGCAGCAGGGCGATCGGGACGTTCTCGGCGGTCGGGATGTGATAGCCCGCGAAGTCCGGTGCGGGGCTCAGGTCGATCAGGCGATAGTCGGTCCGGCCCTGGATGATCCAGTCGGCCAGCTCCCGCGGCGTGACGTGATCGACCTCGGTGCTCACGATGGTCGCCAGCTCCTGGGTGTCGATGCGCACGGTGCTGCCGCGGTACGGGTCGCCGGCGATCGCGGCCACGCCCAGCAGCAGTGCGGCCGCGGCCAGCGCGCGATTCAGGGTCCAGTGCATGCGCCTCATGGTCAGCGCTCCGCCGCGGGCCGGGCAAAGCGGCGCTCCACCCACCCGCTGCCCATGAAGGCGCCCACCGCCATCACCACCACGAGGAACACCACCAGCCCGTAGGGCAGGTGGAGCGCCTGCGGCAGCGTGAGCCTGCCGAAGTCACCCGACTCGTAGAAGCCCTTGACCAGCGGGAACGCCTCGCCGAAGGCGAAGATGCCGGCCAGCACGCCGAGGACGAAGACCATGCCGTCGATGCGGCCGGTCACCGCGGCCACCAGCGAGGTGCCCGGGCAATAGCCGCCGACCACGAAGCCGAAGCCGAGCACGAGCCCGCCCACGAGCTGCGGCCAGAGATTGGTGGTGACCAGGTCCACCAGCGCCAGGTCCATGATGCCCAGCCACGACAGGTAGAACACGCCGAGCATCGCCGTGACGATGGCCGTGAACATGACCTTGAAGACCGCGAGGTCGTCGAGGTAGAACTGCGCCGTCAGCTTGCGCGCACTGCCGAAGCCGCTGCGCTCGAGGAAGAAGCCGAACCCGGTCCCGATGACGAAGGCGATCACCAGCGAGGCCTCGTCGCCGAAGGCGCCGAACTTGTAGAAGGGCGCGTTCATCGCCACTGCCTCCTCATCAGTCCCGCAAGCGCGTAGGCGCCCGCGAACACCATGATCATGAAGGCCCATGAGCCGGCGTTGAGCACCGCTCCGCCGCTCAGGGCCTGGCCGCTGGTGCAGCCGCGGGCGAGCTTGGCGCCGATGCCCATCAGCGCGCCGCCCGCGAAAGCGAAGCCGAGCCGGCCGGCCACCGAGATGCGCGGCCCCTTCTCGACCGTGCGCGAGAGCCGGTTGGCGAGCGCACCCGAGATGAAGCCGCCGGCCAGCACGCCCAGGACCTCGAACACGAGCCAGGTCTTGAGCGGGTGGCCGAGACCGCCCTCCAGGTACTCCGCGAAGAATCCGTTGGCGGCCGCGTGCCCGGGCGCCACCAGGCTCACGACCCAGGAGACGAACGAGGTGACGGCGCCCGAGGCGCCGAGGCCGCGGCCCATGGCCACGTAGGCGGCCAGCAGCACGAGCCCGAGCCCCACGCCACCGAGATAGGGATTCATGTACGGCGCTGCGACGCGGGCAGGCGCGCCGGCGGCGGCATCCGGGACGGTGCTCATGGACGTTCCCTCCGGAGGAATCACACCGGGCCCCAGCGGCTCAACTGCCCGGCGTGCACGATCACGAAACGAAGCAACAGGCTTCCGGCCAGCACCAGCAGCGGCCCGACCGGCGTGGGACGGATGCGCTGTCCGGCCGCGAGCGACTGGAGGAACAGCGGCAGCGCGATGCCGAGGCCCACGACCCCCACCCAGAACACCGCGGTGAACGGACCACCGAGCAGCAGCGTGGCGGCCCGGATGTGGACCTGCGTGGCCGTGAGCAACCCGATCAGGAACAGTGCGATGAGCGCGAGTTCGGCCTGCAGGAATCGCTGATCGGCCCGCGCCAGCTGTTCGCTCTCGGAGCGGTCGCGCGTCGCCAGGTGCGCCAGCGCGGCGGCACTCGAGAGCCCGGAGGTCAGGAAGAGCGGCCCGAGCGCCGCGCTGTTCCACAGCGGCCGCGCTCCCAGGGCGCTCAACAGGATGCCGGTGTAGATCCCGAGCAGCCCGCCGAGGACCAGATTGGCGGCGGCGATCGCGCGCACCACCGCGGCCTGCGCGCACAGCGCCTCCGAGAGGGCCGTGAGCGCCGGGAAGCGTCGGCGCAGGAACGCCGGCACGTTCAGCAGCAGCGCTCCGAGCAGCGCCGGGACCACGGCGATCAGGATCCAGGCGCCCCACGACATCGGCGAGGCGGGCTGGAACGTGGTGTAGAGGCGCCAGACGAAGGGCTTGTGCTCGAGGTCCAGGAACAGCGCGCCCATCCCGAGGCTCAGCAGCACGAGGCCCAGGCCTGGCAGCAGCGTCAGGACGGAGCCCGCACGGCGCTGGCGGTCCGCGAACATGGCCCCGCCCGCGATCACCATCATCCCGGCGACCAGCCCGCCCAGGAACAGGTAGACCGGGATCTCCCAGCCCCAGACCTGCAGGAACGGATCGACCAGGTGGTTGGCGCGCGTGTTGGTGAACTCGGTCATCGCGGATCTCACGTGAGGAAGAAGATGCGCGGCCCGGTCCCGGCCTCGGGCTGCAGCGCGTGGTGGCGGCGTGCGGCCAGCAGGCGGCTCACGTCGCCGTGCGGATCGTCGAGATCACCGAAGTGCATGCAGCGGGCCGGGCAGACCGCGGTGCACGCGGGCGGCAGGCCCTGATCGAGGCGGTGCATGCAGAAGGTGCACTTGTCCGCGTAGCCGTCCGGGTGGACGTAGCGCGCGTCGTACGGGCAGGAGGCCAGGCAGGCCTTGCAGCCGATGCACAGCTCCTTCGTGATCTGCACCAGGTGGCCGCGGTCCTCGACGTGGCTGGCCCTGGTCGGGCAGCAGTGCACGCACGGTGGCCGGTCGCAGTGGTTGCAGCGCTCGCTGCGGATCTCGAGGTTCGTGTCGGGGAACTCGCCCGTGGCCTCGGTCACGATCCAGTCGCGGCACAGCCCCTCGGGCAATCCGTTCTCGGTCTTGCACGCGACCACGCAGTCCATGCACCCCACGCAGAGGACCGTGTCGATGGCCATCCCGAAGCGCGCCACTAACCCTCCGGCTCGAGGGTGACGAAGTTGACGCTCATGCCGGTGCCGCCCATGAGCGGGTCGCGCACGTAGCGCGTGATGAGCCCGGCGTCGCTGGCGCCCTTGCGGAAGCGCGGGTGAAGGCCGCGGGCGGTGTGGCCGAACCCATGGACCAGGTAGACGCAGTCGCCGCGGATGCGCTCGGTCGGCCGGACCCGCACGCGGTTGCTCTGCCGGCCATCCTGGTTGCGCAGGCGCACCCACGCGCCGCGCTCGAGCCCCAGGCGCCGTGCCATCGCGGCGTTCAACCAGACCTCGTTCTCGCTCATCAGCTCGCCCAGCAGAGGATTGGTCTGCGTGCGGCTGAACGAGTGCATGGGAGCGCGGCCGTAGAGCAGGCGAAAGGCGCCCGCGGGCGGCTCCGGGGTCGGCTGGTAGCGCGGCACCGGATCGAAGCCCGCTTCCTTCAGCTGCAGCGAGTAGAACTCGATCTTCCCAGACGGCGTCGGGAAGACGGGCTCGACGCCCTCCTCGTAGAAGACCGGCGGCTGCTTGCCGCGCACGAGCCCCTTCGTCTTGAGCTCGGCGAGACTGAAGCCCGCGCCCTTGAGCCGGGTGTCGAGATAGTCCTCGACGTGACTCCAGGGGTAGTAGGCCTGCAGCCCGAGCCGGAGCGCGAGCTCGCGCGCGATCCACCAGTTCGGCTTCTGGTCGGCCGGTGCCTCGACCACCGGCTGCCGCAGCGCGACGAACGGTTCGCGGAAGAGCTCGACGTTCAGGTCGTCGTAGCGCTCCAGGTAGACGGACTCCGGCAGCACCACGTCGGCCCAGCCCGCGATCTCGCTGGGGATGACGTCCAGCACCACCAGCAGGTCGAGTTGCTGGATGGCGCGGAGGGTCTCGGCCTCGCCGGGCAGCGCCTGGAGCAGGTTGGTGGCGTAGACCATCCAGCCCTTGACCGGGTAGGGCAGGCCGGTGAGCGTGGCGTCGCGCAGACCGGTCGTGATGGCGGTCTCGGCGAACGGGTACTTCCTCCCGGGGTTGTCGGCCCGGCCCCGCTCCGGGTGCGGATAGGGCGGGTACGGATACTCCGGCACGCTCATGCTGGCGGGCTGGTAGAAACCGCCCTTGCGCCCCCAGGTACCGAGCAGCGCGTTCAGCAGCGCGACCGCGCGGCTGCGCTGGGCATCGTTCCCGTACCAGGTGACGTGGCGTCCCGGGTGCACCAGGCTCGCCGGGCGGTGGCGTGCCATCTCGCGCGCGGTCTCGCGGATCGATTCGGGCGGGATGGACGTGATCGGGTACGCCCACTCCGGGGTGAAGGGCGCGAGCTCGGCGGCGAAGGCGTCGAAGCCGAAGCCGTGCGCGGCGACGTACTCGCGATCGTAGAGGTCCTCGGCCAGCAGCACGTTCATCCACGCCAGCAGCAGCGCGGTGTCCGTGCCAGGCTTGATCGGCAGGTAGTACTTCGCCTTGCTGGCCGCGACCGACAGGCGCGGGTCCACCACGATGATCGAGGCCCCGCTCCCCACCGCCTCGGCGAACTCCTGGGCCTGGGTGTTGTGCATGTTCTCGCCCAGGTGCGAGCCGAGCAGGGTCAGACAGCGCGCGTTGCGGATGTCGGTGCGCTCGGGTGACCCCACTTCCTCGCCGAAGGTGAGCTGGAAGCCCACGTCGCGCGGTCCGCGGCACTGGGCGTACGAGGGCGCGGCGAGGTTCGGCGTGCCGTAGGCCTTGAGCGTGTGCTTGAGGAAATTGCCACCGATGCCGTGGCTGAAGAGCGCCATGGCCTCCGGGCCGTACTTCGACGCGATCCCCCGCATCTTCGCCGCGACGTGCGTGAGCGCCTCGTCCCAGGTCACCGCGACCCACTCCTCGGCGCCACGCACCTGCCTGCGCATCAGCGGCGCGGTCAGGCGCTGGGTGTCGAAGTGGGCGCCCACGCCGCCGGTGCCGCGAGGGCAGAGGCGGCCGCGCGACAGCGGGTCCTCGGGGTTGCCCTCGATCTTCCACAGGCGATCGTTCTTCACGTAGGCGATCGCGCCGCACTTCCAGAAGCAGATGTCGCAGAAGGTCGGGACCTTGCGCACCCGGTCCGCGCCACGGGCGCCCGGCCCGCGGGACGGGACGGCCTGGGTGGCAGCGCCGCCGGCGACGGCAAGGCCCGCGGCACCGGCCGAGACCTGTAGGAACCGCCTGCGGGACACGGCCTGCATGATGCTCTCCCTATGGGCGGAACTGCTCAGTGACGCCCTGATGATTAGCAGCCGGACGCCGGAATCACAAGAGGCCGAGCCCGACGACGCGGACGCATCGGGGCCGGGGACGGCCGCGAGCGTGAGAGCACGGAGCAGGGCGGAAGGATCCGCACGGACCTGGCGATCCAGCCGGCGCCCCCACCGCGTTCCGCGCCGGGATGGTTCGGGCTTGGCGGGAGCGCGAGCCTGCCTCTACCCTGCGCGGGCCGTCGGAGCGTGCGAGAGGCTGGCCCGCGTCCCGGGCTCATGCTGGATGACGACGGCGGGTGCCAAGCGTGAGAGGCGGCGGTCCGATGCGGTTCAGCGCTGTCATCCTGGCGGGTGGGCGGTCCAGCCGCATGCAGCGGGACAAGGCGTTCCTCCCCTGCCGGGGCACGACGCTGCTGGCGCGGCAGGTCGCGCTGGTCCGCGAGCTGGCGCCTGCGGAGATCCTGATCTCCGGCCGCGCCGAGGCGGACTACCGCGCGCTCGGGTTGCCCGTGTTGCTGGACCGCTTCGCGGACCTCGGCCCGCTGGCCGGTGTCGAGCGCGCGCTCGGCGAGACCCGGAGTCCGCTGCTGCTGGTACTGGCCGTGGACCTGCCGGACATGACGGGGGACTTGCTGCGCAGGCTGGCGGCACGCTGCCGTGCGGGCAGCGGCGTGGCGCCGCGCACCAGGCAGGGTCTCGAGCCGCTGGCAGCGTTCTATCCGCAGGCGATGCAGTCGATCGCCGCAGCCATGCTGCACGAAGGACGGGCGGCGATGAGCGAGTTCGTCCGCCGCGGGATGCAGGCCGGCCTGGTGGACGAGTGGGAGTGCCCGGCAGCAGACGAGCTGTGTTTCCGGAACTGGAACGAACCTGGTC
>JANXPZ010000038.1 GCA_025357055.1 Candidatus Eiseniibacteriota bacterium
TGGGCGAGCGTACGGTGCCTTGCTCGCCCACCGCGTCCCCGGCACCCGCGCCGCGCCACTTCCGGGCCGCTGCCTTCTCGGCATCCATCCCAACGCCTGCCCGCGCTTCAGAAGCCCGCGTCCGCTCCCACCTCGCGCGCCAGGTCCTCGTCGATGGCGTTCGCCCTCGCGATGCGTGCGAGGATCCCGGCGCTGCGCCTCGGCGTGCGCGGGCGCGCGGGGTCGGCGAAGTCCACGTGCTCCAGGCCGAAGCGCCCCTCGTAGCCCTCGGACCATTCGAAGTTGTCCATCAGCGACCAGTGCAGGTAGCCGACCACGCGGGTGCCCGCCTCGATCGCGCGGCCCAGCCCGAGCAGCGACTCCGTCAGCGCACGCGGGCGCAGGGCGTCGGCGGCATCGGCGAGGCCGTGCTCGGTGACGAGCACGGGCGCTCCGGTCGCGGCGGCGCGGCGCGCGGCCTCGCCGAGCCCCGTGGGCCAGACCTCCCAGCCGAGATCGTTGAGCGGTGCGCCGCGCCGCGCGACGTGCGGGACACGCGCGAAGCTGCGCACACGCCAGCGCGTGTAGTAGTTGAGGCCGACGTAGTCGAGACTCCTCTCCAGTTCGGGCACGTGCCGGTTCACGGCCGTCACGCCCGGGATCGAGAGCGCGATGTCCCCGGTGACGGCCGCGTGCAGCACGGCGGTGTTGAACACACGATCCTCGACGCTCGCCCGCACGATGTCGGGGATGAACCAGGGCCGGTCGGGCACGAACTGGGGCAGGTGCTTGGCGAAGCCCACCACCGCCGCGCGTCCGTCGCCGTCGGCGTCGGCCCGGTCCTCGTCGTGCAGGATCCGGTAGGCGCGTCCGTGCGCCTCGAGCAGGTTCGCCATCACGCCGAGCGCGCGGCCGTCGTCGCGGCGGCCCGGCGGCCAGACCCCCTCGCTGTAGGCGCGGAAGGCGCCGACCTCCGGCTCGTTCACCGTGCACCACCAGTCCACCTCGCCGCCGAACTCGCGCGCGCAGAAGCGCACGAACTCGTCGAAGCGGTCGAGCGTCGAGCGTGTCTCCCAGCCGCCGGCGTCGGCGATCCAGAGGGGATTGGTGAAGTGGTGGAGCGTCACGAGCGGCGTCAGGCCGTGGCGCCGGAGCGAGGCGAAGACCTCGTGATAGTGCGCGATCGCCACCGCGTCGTGCCGCCCGTGTCCGGGCTCGATGCGGCTCCACTCGAGCGAGAGCCGGTGCATCGTATGACCGTAGCCGCGCGCGCGGGCGAAGTCCTCGTCGAAGCGCTCCCAGTGGCGGCAGGCGTCACCGCTCCGCGCGCCGCCACGGATCGCGCCGGGCTGCTGCTCGAAGCGCCACCAGTCGTTCCCGCGGTTGCCGCCCTCGACCTGGTGTGCGGAGGTCGCGGACCCCCAGTGGAAGCCCTTTGGGAACCGGGTGAGGATGCGGCTCATGTCGTGCGTTCGCCTCCGGCCGTCGCCCTGCGCGGCGGGTCGAGCCGCTCGCGGATCCGGCGTTCGCCGGGCGCGGCTCACCGAGTCTCGCGCACGGCACGCGGTTTGGGAAGTGGCCCGGGGCGTAGTAGCGTCCGGGCCATGGCCGAGGTGTTTCCCCGCTCCCCGTTCGCCGCTCGCTTCCGTTCGCTTCGCCATCACAACTTCCGGCTCTACTGGAGCGGGCAACTCGTCTCGCTCATCGGCACCTGGATGCAGAGCGTGGCGCAGCTCTGGCTCATGCACCGGCTGACGCACTCGGCCTTCTGGCTCGGCCTGCTCGGCTTCACGCAGTTCCTGCCCGTGATGCTGCTCTCGCTCTGGGCCGGCGCGGTGATCGACCGCATGGACCGCCGCCGCCTGCTCCTCCTCACCCAGGGCGCCGCGCTCGCGCAGGCGGCCATCCTGGCCGCGGTCGTGACCGCCGGGATCGAGCGCCCGTGGATGGTGCTCGTCCTGGCCGGTGCGTTCGGGATCATCAATGCCTTCGACATGCCGGCGCGGCAGTCCTTCGTGGTCGAGCTGGTGGGCAAGGAGGACCTCGGCAACGCCATCGCGCTCAACTCGGCGGCGTTCAACGTCGCGCGCATCGTCGGACCGGCGGTGGCGGGTGTGCTCCTGGCGACGGTGGGTGAGGGCGGCTGCTTCTGGCTCAACGCGCTCTCCTACGTCGCGGTGCTGGCCAGCCTGGCGCGCCTGGACCTGCCGAAGCGCGAGTTCTTCCAGCGCGGCCGCGCGCTGGGCTCGAGCCTGAAGGAGGGCGTGCGCTACGCCTGGGCCACGCTCCCGATCCGCAATCTGCTGCTGCTGCTCGGCGTGACCGCCGGCATCGGCTTCCAGTACGTGCTGCTGTTGCCGGTCTACGCGCGCGACATCCTGCACGCAGGCCCGAAGGCCTACGGTCTGCTGGTGACGGCCTTCGGCGCGGGCGCCCTGTTCGGGGCGGTGCGCCTCACCGGGCGGTCCGCCCGCCCGGCGCTGCGCCGCAACCTGCTGCTGGGCCTGGCGGCCTGCGGCGCGGGCCTGGCGCTCTTCGCCTGGTCGCGCTCGATCCCGCTCTCGCTCGCCGCGGGCGCGCTCGCCGGATTCGGCCTCATCGTCTACGTCGCCAGCACGAACACGCTGCTCCAGCTCACGACCGAGGACCGCTTCCGCGGACGCGTGATGAGCCTCTACACGCTGATGTTCGCCGGCACCGCCCCGATCGGAGCGCTCGGCTCGGGAGCGATCGCCCAGAGCTGGGGCGCACCGGTCTCGACCACGGTCAGCGCCGCGATCATGCTGATCGGGGCCGCGCTGGTGACCTGGCGCTTCACCGTGCTGGCGCGGCTGCAGAGCGACCGCGCCGCGGAGCCTGCGCCCACCGAGCGGCTGGGGTAGCCCGGGCGATCCACGAGCACGCCGCCTGCAACCGCCATCCGCCCGCGAACCGCACGCGGATCACGCGCCAGCGGGGCCGTCCGCGGCGCGCAGCCGCCGCAGCGCCGAGCCCTGGTGTCCGAACAGCCCTCCCAGCGCCTCACGCAGGAGTCGCGCACGTGGCAGGCGCGGGCGCCGCTCGCCCCACGGGAACTCGGGATCGGTGCGCGCGTGATCCAGTGAGGCGAGCCCCCAGAGCGCGGGCAGCAGGGCGAACAGACGATAGCGCACCGCGAGCGGCGGAAGGGCGTCGAGGTAGTCGGGCACGCGGGCGAGGGCGGCGCGCGCCTGCGCCTCCAGCCGCAACTCCAGGGCCGCCACGCCGGGTCGCGCGCTCCCCACCAGGTCGCGCGGCGCCAGACCGTGCTCGGCGAGCCACGCGGCGGGCAGGTAACAACGGCCGCGCCTCGCGTCCGCGGACCAGTCGAGCAGGATGTTGGTGAGCTGCAGCGCCTCGCCGACCGTCGGGGCGAGCTCGAGCTGCCGCCGCTGCATCGCCGGATCGCCTGCGGGCACGCGGACGTTGAACAGCCGCGTGAGCATCATGCCCACGCAGCCCGCCACCACCCAGCAGTAGTCGTGCAGCTCGTCCTCGGTGTCGAGGTAGGGGGTCCCGGGCGGACGTTCCGCAGCGCGCGCAGCGTAGCGGCACATGCCCGTGGCCATGGTGCGCACGCACTCGGCGAGGATCTCGCGGTCGCCGGGGGGCAGCGCCCGCCAGACGCGCCGCACGCGCGGCAGGCCCGCGACCAGTTCGAGATCGCTCTCCCCGGTGGTGGCCCCGCGCGCCTGGGCGGCGAGCGATTCGGCGGGAGCGTCGTCCTCCCCGAGCGAATCGAGCAGGAGCCGGAACCGCGCACGGATCTCGTCCGCGTTCCCGGGCCACGAGTCCTCGAGGGCGTCGGCGGCCCGGCAGAGCAGGTAGCCGATGCTCACCGCCTCGCGGAACGTGCCCGCCAGCAGGCGGATGTTGAGCGCGAAGGTGCGCGAGACGCGCGGCAGGACGGCGTCGCACCACGCGCGGTCTTCGGACGAGGCGGGCAGGCTCATGAGGGTTCGCAGCCTAGCACCCTCTGCGCGCGGGGCTCCATCCTGTCCTCCCGGTCGCAGGACCCGGGCCCGCGCTCCGCGCGGCGGGCCTGGCCCGGCCCCGCCCGGAGTTCAGGCCGTGACGCGGGCGCCGTCGAACACCCGCCGGATGCCGGCGACGGCGAGGGGGATCAAGGCCGGGAACGCGTAGAACCAGATCCGGCCGACGTTGGTGCCGATCACGAACGGCGTGAGCAGGATCCCCGGCACGAGCCAGGCCAGCCGGAGCAGGGGGTGGTGGCGGGAGTCGCGCAGGCTCCACGCGCCGACCCCGGCCAGCAGCCAGAGCAACCCGAAGGCCATGCCACCGTCGAACAGCAGCCACGCCCAGTAGGGGCCTTGCTGCATGCGCGAGACGAGGGTCGACCAGGACGTTGCCGGATCGCTGGGGTGGCCGTAGCCCCCGGGGAAGAGCGCGAACCGGAACACGGCGTAGACGACCAGGCCCGGGAGCAGCGCGAGGAGCTTCCGGGCCACCGCGATCCGTGGACCGCCCAGCAGGATCACGGCGGGCACGAGCAGCAACATGTTCTCCTTGGCCAGCATCCCGACGAGGGACGCGACGAGCAGCCAGGCCAGGGAGCCGCGAAGCGCCGCGAGCAGGCCGAGCAGGAGGAACGCGTAGGCCCATGCATCCACCATGGGTGTCCCCCCGAAGTTGACGACCGGGAACGACGTGTAGAACAGGAGCGCCCCCAGCAACCCTTCCAGGGTGGTGAACCCCAGGGCCTCGCAGAACCCCACCATGAGCAGGCCGGCCAGGGCGAGCCCCAGGAGGTTCACCATCCCGAAGTGGTACAGGACGAGCTTGTCCGCATTCATGTCGAAGTAGCGCAGCAGGGATCGCGGTGGAGTGGGGACCAGCCGGGCCATCAGCGGGGTGAACACGCGGTAGCGCCAGGGCCGCGCGATCTCCTGCATCGGGACGCCCTGGTAGATCCGCACGTACTGCCCGACGTCTCCGTCCCGGCCGCCCAACCCGGGATCGTACAACTCGTACTTGGTGATGGGCGGGTAGACGAGGGCCGCCGAGACCCCCAGGCACACCATCGCGATCGCGGCCCAGGCGCCCCAGCGGGTCCGCCGGGCGCGTCCGCCAGGTATTCCCGCGAGCGGGACTCTGCCGGCAGGCGGGGAGGTCTCGGGTTCCATGCTGCCGGCGATTGTGACTTGCGGTGCGCCCGCGAGGCAAACCCGGGGAGAGCGCCGGCTCGGCTTCGCGTCCCGCGATGCGCTCGGGGCGGCCTCGAGGATGGGTCCGTGCGGGGTTCCCCTGCCCCGACGCGCATCCGGACGAACGGACGAACTGGGCGTCGGCCACAGAAAAGGGCGAGCCCCGGAGCCAGAGGCTCCGGGGCTCACTTGGTAGCGGGGGCTGGATTTGAACCAGCGACCTTCGGGTTATGAGCCCGACGAGCTACCAGGCTGCTCCACCCCGCATCAACTACCTGAAAGTTATGCTCCCGGCCGCAGCCTGTCAAGTGGTGGTCCGGGGCGCATCGGAAGGCCCTTCCGGGCCTTGCATCCGGGGCCGTCGCCCGGATAGTATGCGGCACTCTGACCGGGAATCTGAGGCTCACGCATCGGGATCGGCTCTTCAAGTGGGGAGGTTCGCGTTGACTCGTCTTCGTCTCGGGGCCCTGCTGGCGCTGGCCGTGGCCTGTGGCGTCTTCAGCCATTCCCCGGAGGCCAGGGCCGCGGCTGACGTGCGCCGTCTGAACCTGGTGATCTCGGGCATTCCGAGCCAGATCGACGGCGGTGGCATGAACGACATGCTCAAGCGCTACAACCAGTACCCGCTCGTCGTCCGCGGCTTCGAACCGCTCGACCAGCTCAGCATGGCCTGGCTGTTCGACGCCGAATTGCGCTACTTCGTGCGCCCCAACTTCGCCCTGGCCGCGGGCGTGAGCCGCCTCAAGGCCCAGACCAAGCGGGAGTTCCTGCCGAGCATCGGGGCGTCCATCAACGTGCTCGGTGAGGTCTCCTCGGTGCCGGTGCACGTGGGGGCACAGTATTATCTCGCGCCCTACACCCAGGGCGATTTCCAGGCCCGCGCCTTCGTGGGTGGCGGCCTGATGAGCCTGACCGGGACCCGGGTGACCTTCTCGACCGTCGAGCTGGGCCTGCCGATCAAGCCCACCGCGGACGGCAGGCTCGACACGCTCGACGTCGCCTCGCTGGGCGGGGACAGCCGGCTGGTCGCCCGGGGGGACAGCCCGGGGTACTACGCGGAGTTCGGAGCGCACCTGTTCTTCGCGTCGCGCTACTCCGTCATCGTGGGCGCCGTCTACCGGAGCATGAAGCTCCGCGACCTGGTGAACGAAGGCGTGATCCTGGTGCCCGACAATCTTCCGTCGACCGATAATCCTCCGCTGCAGGTGGAGCTCAAGGACGCGGATGGCAGGCCGTTCTACCGCATCCCCGAGCTCGACCTGAGCGGCTTTGGCGTGCGAATGGCCGTGGCCATCGGTTTCTAGCCCGGCTCCCCGGCGGACTGCACGAGCGAAGCGGCGTGGGCGAGGCCCGCGCCGCTTCGTATTTCCGTCCCGGCAGGAGCGCCCGACGCGCGCTGCGTCGCGGGTCCGCGTCGCTTCAGCGCTTCCCGGGGTCTCCGGGCCGGATCTGGTAGACGATCTCGCCAGGCTTGGCCATGCCCGACTTCTCGCGCAGGGCGTGTTCCGCCAGCAGGCGCTGGGCCGCCGGGTCGCGCTGCTGAGCGTCCAGGCGGGCGACCTCGCCATGGAGCCGCTGCAGCCTGGCCTCCGAGCGCTGGCGCTCGTTGGAAAGCTGCCGGAGCCGCAGGAGGTTGTGCTCGCTCACGAACCCGACCCAGACGAGCCAGAGCGCGCCGGCGAGCCAGGCCCAGCGCAGGCCGCGGCGCACGCGGTCCTCGGGTGGTGCGTAGCGGGAGAGCCGGTAGCGCTGGATGCGGGTGCCGATGTCGCGCATGACGTCCTTGTCCTCCTCGATCGTCCCGGTCGGGTGGGCCTGGGTCTCGCGTCCTTGCGAGTGCCGGGCCTGCGGCTGTCGTGCAGCCCGGTCGGGGTGGGCCGGGCGTCTGTCGCGTCCGGCCACACCCCATAAGATGTATCCGCGACCTGCTCCGCGTCAACGGTTCTTGAAGACCGACCGGCCGGGGTAGACGGCCGTCGCACCCAGCTCCTCTTCGATGCGCAGGAGCTGGTTGTACTTCGCCACGCGGTCGGTGCGGCACAGCGAGCCGGTCTTGATCTGGCCCGCGTTCGTGCCCACGGCAAGGTCGGCGATGGTGACGTCCTCGGTTTCGCCGCTACGGTGGGAGATCACCGCCGTGTAGCCTGCGCGGTGCGCCATCTCGATGGCCGAGAGCGTCTCCGAGACCGTGCCGATCTGGTTGAGCTTGATGAGGATCGAGTTGGCGACGCCTTCGCGGATGCCGCGCGCCAGGCGCTCGATGTTGGTGACGAACAGGTCGTCGCCGACGAGCTGGATGCGCTGGCCCAGTCGCTTCGTGATGAGCGACCAGCCCTCCCAGTCGTCCTCCGCCAGGCCGTCCTCGATGCTGACGATGGGGTAGCGGTCCACCAGGCCCGCGTAGTACTCGACCATCTCGGCCGGGGCGAGCCGGCGGCCCCCCTCGCCCTCGAGCACGTAGGCGCCGCCCTTGAAGAACTCGCTGGCTGCGGGATCGAGCGCGATCGCGATCTGTTCGCCGGGCTTGAAGCCCGCCGCTTCGATGGCCTCGACCAGGAGCTTCAGGGGCGCCTCGTTGTTCTCGAGGTTGGGCGCGAAGCCGCCTTCGTCGCCCACGCCCGTGGCGAGCCCGCGCTTCTTGAGCACGCGCGCCAGCGTGTGGAACACCTCGGTCGCCCAGCGCAGCGCCTCGCGGAACGAGGGCGCTCCCAGCGGCACGATCATGAACTCCTGCAGGTCCACGTTGTTGTCCGCGTGCGACCCGCCGTTGATCACGTTCATCAGCGGCACCGGCAGGGTGCGCGCGTGCACGCCGCCGAGGTGGCGATAGAGCGGCGTCTCGAGCGCCGCCGCCGCGGCCTTGGCCACGGCGATCGAGACGCCGAGGATGGCGTTCGCGCCGAGCTGGCTCTTGGTGGGCGTGCCGTCCAGCTCGATCATGGCCTGGTCGACGGCCAGCTGGTCGTACGCCTCCATGCCGATGACGGTGGGCGCGATCTTCTCGTTGACGTTGCGCACGGCCTTCTGCACGCCCTTGCCGCCGAAGCGGGCCTTGTCGCCGTCACGCAGTTCGAGGGCCTCGTGCTCACCGGTCGAGGCCCCGGAGGGGACGGCCGCCCGGCCGACGGCGCCGCCGGCGAGCTGGCAGTCCACCTCGAGGGTGGGGTTGCCGCGGGAGTCGAGGATCTCTCGGGCCTTCAAGCTCGTGACGGTCAGCATGGAACCTCGCAGGGTAGGGAAGACGGACCATGACAGCAGTACCGGGCGAGGCTACGTTCGGCTTCCCCGGCCGTCAAGCGACCCGCTGTCCAACTCGAAGTCCCGCAGGTCCTTGACCACCGCCGAACCGGACGCCTAATGTCCTCCCACATGAAACCTTCCCCGCCCGCCGCCCGTAAGCGGAGATGAAGGTCGGCTGGTGAGCCCCAGCGATCCCGAACTGGTCCGGAGCTGCCTGGCCGGGGACGAGCGGGCCTACCGCGAGCTGATCCAGCGCTACGAGAGGCAGGTTTACTCGGTGGCCCTCCGGATGGTGCGCGTGGCGGAGGACGCCGAGGACCTCACCCAGGAGACGTTCGTCCGGATGTTCAAGGCCCTCGACCGTTACGACCCCTCCCGGCCCTTCCCGGCCTGGCTGCTCACCATCGCCGCGCGCCTGAGCATCGATCAGCTGCGCCGGCGCCGGGTGAAGACGGTCTCGCTCTTCCGCAGCGAGCCGGGCTCCGAGGAGGAGCACGTCGTCGAGTTCGCCGACCCCGGGCCGGGGCCCGAAGATCTGGCCGTGCGCCAGGAGGAGCAGCACAGCGCCGACCGGTTGATCGGGTCGCTGCCGGAGCACTACCGCATCGTCGTGGTGCTGCGGCACCAGCAGGGACTTTCGTACGAGGAGATCTCCGAGGCGCTGCGGTTGCCGCTCGGCACCGTGAAGGCGCGCATCCACCGGGCGCGCGCC
>JANXPZ010000081.1 GCA_025357055.1 Candidatus Eiseniibacteriota bacterium
TCGGGCGCCAAGCAGTCGCTCTTCAATCTGCTCTACGCGCTGCTCGACCCGCAGGACGAGGTCGTCCTGCTCGCGCCCTACTGGGTAAGTTATCCCGAGATCACGCGCATGTGCCGCGGCGTGCCGGTGGTCGTCGCAGCCGCGGACGGCGGTTTCCGCCCGAAACTGGCGGAGGTCGAGCGCGCGCTCACGCCCCGCACCAGGGCCATCCTCTGCAACAGCCCGAACAACCCCTCCGGCGTGATGTACGACGAGGGTTTCATCCAGGGACTGGTGGAGTTCTGCGAGCGCCGGGACATCTACCTGCTCATGGACGACATCTATCACCAGCTCGTCTTCGACGGCCGCAAGGCCGTGTCGGCCTGGCGCTACACCGACCGCGACGTGGAGGGCACCAAGGTCGTGCTCGTCAACGGGGTGGCGAAGAGCTACGGCATGACCGGCTTCCGCATCGGCTGGACCGTCGCGAGTCGCGAGCTGGTGGCGGTCATGACCAACATCCAGAGCCAGACCACGACCTGCAGCTCCACGGTCCTCCAGGCGGGCGCCGAGGGCGCGCTGAACGGCGACCAGGGCGTGGTCGAGACGCTGCGACGCGCGATGCAGGAGAACCGCGACCTGGTGATGCAGGGGCTCGCCTCGATCCCCGGGGTCCAGTGCGCCAGGCCGGACGGCACGTTCTACTGCCTGCCCGACTTCCGCGCGCATGATGGCGACTCGATGCGGCTCTCGGAGTTCCTGCTCGAGAAGGCGCTGCTGGTCACCGTGCCGGGCCGCGAGTTCGGCATGGAGGGGCACCTGCGGCTCTCCTACGCCGGCACGAAGCCGGACCTGGTGGAGGCCATCGCGCGCCTGAGGTGGGCGCTCGACCCGTCCTCCCCCGCCGAGCTCCAGATCGGCCAGCGCCGCTGCGTGAGAGACTGGAGATAGGCCGCCCGATGCCCCGAACCCGTCGCCTCGCCCCGCCCGCGCTGCTCGCGCTGATGCTCGCCCTCGGCGCCGCAACGGCACACGCCGCGGCCGCCCCCGCCGATGCGACCGCACGGCCGCGCAACGTCATCCTCATGATCCCCGACGGCTGCGGCCCGGCGGCGATCACGCTCGCCCGGCTGGTGTCGGGACATCCGCTCGTGCTCGACAGCCTGCTGGTGGGCGCGGTCGAGACGCACTCGGCCGACTCCGACGTCACCGACTCGGCGGCGGGCGGCACGGCCTACGCCACCGGCGTGAAGACCCGCAACCGCATGGTCGGCGTGGACCCCGAGGGCCGCCCCCTGGGCACGCTGGTCGAGGCTGCGCAGGTCCGCGGCCTGGAGACCGGGCTGGTCACCACCGCCGACCTGACCGATGCCACGCCCGCGGCCTTCGTCGCGCACGTCGCCCAGCGCACGTTGCAGGACTCGATCGTCCTCCAGATGGTCGGGCACCACGTGGACCTGCTGCTCGGCGGCGACCGGTCGCGCTGGCAGCCGATCCCGGCGGGCGGCAGGCGACGCGACGACCGCGACCTGCTCGCGGAGCACCGCGCGCGCGGCGGCACCGTGGTCACCACTCCGGCGGAGCTGGCGGCGGCCCGCAGGCTGCCCCTGCTCGGGCTCTTCGGCATCGGCACGGATCAGATCGCCCTCGAGATCGATCGTGACACGCTGCGCGAGCCTTCGCTCGCCCAGATGACCGCGAAGGCGCTCGAGCTGCTGGGGCCCTCGCCACGCGGCTTCTTCCTCCTGGTCGAGGGCGGCCGGATCGACGACGCCGGCCACGACGACGATCCGGCCGGCGTGGCCCGCGAGGTGCTGGCGTACGACCGCGCGGTGGCGCTCGCGCTCGCCTTCGCCCGCCGCGACTCGCGCACGCTGATCGTGTCCGTGGCGGACCACGAGACCGGCGGGCTCGGGCTCGGGCGCCGCGTGGGGCGCGCGAGTCCGTACGTCATGCATCCCGAGTCGCTGCTGGCCGCCCGCACCTCGGTCTGGCGGATGTCCGGCGAGATCGTGGACGGTGGCGACCCGGTCACCGTGGCGGAGCGCGGCACGGGTGTGGACCGGCTCGAGGACGACGAGCGCGCCGCCCTGCTCACTGCAGCGGCTGCGCCCGACTCGGCGCGCCGCCACGGCCTGCTGCGGGCGCTGAGCGAGATCGAGAGCCGGCGCGTGCGCGTCGGCTGGAGCACCGGCGGGCACACCGCCGTGGATGTCGGGCTCTACGCCTTCGGCCCCGGCAGCGAGCGCTTCCGCGGCCTGCACGAGAACACCGACGTGGCGCGCCTGATCGCCGGACTGCTGGGACTCGACCTCGACGCCGTGACCGCGCGGCTGCGGGGCGCCGTGGAGAGAGTACCGCCTCGCTGAAGGGCCCGAAGCGAAGGGGGCTCCAAGCCGTGCCGAGCAGAGAGCGGAGGACACCATGACCCGAAACCATCCCCGGACACACGCGCGCCTGCCCCTCGCCCCCCTCGTCGCGGGCCTTCTGGGCCTGTTGATCCTGCCCGTGCCCGAAGTCACCCAGCTGGCCGCAGGGGATTCCTCGATGCGCGGTCTGCCCGGGGTCGCGATCCTCGCCGAGGCGACGAGCCACGACGTGTGGCCTTTCGGCATCAAGGAAGTCTGGCTCGAACAGCGCGTGACCGACGGCCTGCGGAACGCAGCGGTGCCCCGGCTCGAGCGCATGGAGGCGCTGCGGACCTCGCGCCAGCCCCTGCTGGTCGTGCGGGCCATGACCACGCTGATCCCGCAGCGCCAGGCCTGCGCCTGGCACGTCTCGCTCGTCCTGCGCCAGCAGGTCGCCGGCTTCGAGGGCGCCCCCGCGCGATTCGGAGCCGAGACCTGGTCCGCGTCGGACGCACTCGGGGTGACGAGCACGGATCGCGTGCGGGGCTCCATCGGGAGGGCCCTCGACCTGCAGCTCGCGGAGTTCGTCCGGGCCTGGGCGAAGCGGGCGAACGCCCCCTGAGGAGCGGGCCCGGCGTGCGCCGCGGCCCTCCGGCGCGCACGCCGGGCCGCTCCAAACCGTGCTCCGGTCGGACTTGTCACGCCGTGCAGTCCTGCTATCGTGACCGTGGCCGCAGTGGCGTACCAGCCCGGACGTCCGCCGGCCGGGAGGATGAAGATGCCCCTCAACCTGAACTGGAACTGGGTGCTGGTGGTGCTGGGCGCCGTCATGGTGCTGGTCGAGGCCGCGCTCGGCGGATTCGCCGGATTCGACCTCGTCCTGATCGGCTCGTCGTTCGTGCTGGGTGGCACGCTCGGACTGCTGATGGGCAACGCCACCGTGGGATTCATCACCGCCAGCGCGCTGTGCGTGCTCTACATCGTGGCGGGGCGCCGCTGGGTGCGCGCGCGGCTCAAGCGGCCCAGCATCGCCACCAACACCGATGCGCTGATCGGCCAGCGCGCCCTGGTGACACAGGTCCTCTCGGCGCACCAGCCCGGACAGGTGAGCCTGCGCGGTGAGGTGTGGCGTGCGCGCCCCGCGCCGGATGCGCCGGGCACGCTCGAAGCCGGAGTCGAAGTGATGGTCGAGAGCATCGACGGAGTCACGCTCACCGTACGGAGGATCCAGTGATGGTCGCCCAGGTCGGCACGCTGCTGCTCTTCATCGTCCTGTTCATCGCGCTCATCGCGCTGGCGCGTTCGGCGCGCATCGTCTCCCAGTACGAGAAGGGCCTGATCCTGCGCCTCGGACGCTACCGGGCCACCACCGACTCGGGCCTCACCTTCCTCGTGCCCCTGATCGAGGACATGATCAAGGTGGACATGCGCGAGCGCGTCATCAACGTCGAGCCGCAGAAGGTCATCACCAAGGACAACGTCTCGGTCACGGTGGACGCGGTCATCTACTACCGCATCAGCGACCCGGTGAAGGCGACCTTCGAGGTGCAGAACTTCGGCTACGCGGCCACCACGCTGGCCCAGACCAACCTGCGCAACCTGATCGGTGACAAGTCGCTCGACGAGACCCTCACGGCGCGCGACCTCATCAACTCCAACCTGCGGGCCGTGCTGGACGAGGCCACCAACACCTGGGGCGTCAAGGTCACGCGCGTCGAGGTGCAGAAGATCGATCCGCCGGCCGACATCACCGAGGCCATGTCGCGCCAGATGAAGGCCGAGCGCGACAAGCGCGCCAACATCCTCGAGGCCGAGGGCGTGAAGCAGTCGCAGATCCTGCAGGCCGAGGGCGTGCGCCAGTCCGAGATCCTCCGGGCCGAGGGCGAAGCCCAGGCCCGCATCACCCGCGCCACCGCCGAGGCCAAGGCCATCGAGATGGTCTCCAACGCCGCCGAGTCGTTCTTCAAGGATCGCGCCGAGGTGAGCAAGCGGCTCGACGTGCTCAACAACGTGCTCGCGAACCAGACCAAGTTCATCGTGCCCGCCGGCTCGGACCTGGTGAACGTGCTGGGCCTCGACGACAAGAACGTGGTGCCGATCAGGAAGTAGCGGCACTGGACGAACGAGCCCCCGTGCGCCGCGGCGTGCGGGGGCTCGCGCTTGCGGCCGGACCGTGGAGGACGGCGCCGCCGCGTGCGGCTCACCCCGGACCCGCCGACGGGTCTCACACCTCCAGGGCCACCGCACTCGTGCGGATGCACCTCCCCGCGCGCACCCGAGCCGGCGCCTCGCCCGGCGCGGGCGCCCGCGCCGGGTGGCGCAGGATGCGCGCGATCAGTCGGCGCGGCTCGCTCCCGGGCACGAAGTAGCCACCGTGCGGGTTCGACTGCGGGCCGAAACCGACGATCGAAGGCCAGTCGGCGAGCACGCCGACGAGCGGCCCGAGGCGCCAGCGGTCGCGCCAGCCCGGGACCCACCGCGCGAGCGCTCCGAGCCCGAAGAGGATCGTGGCCCACATCAGCGCCCAGAGCGTGATGGGGAGACCCAGCCAGAGATGGAGCACCGCGACCGCGGCGAGCACGCCGAGACTCAGCGCCGCCGGCCAGCCCGCCCCGCCCCCGAGGCTCGGGCACACGGTGCAGTCGTGAAAGTGGACCCACGCCAGCGGGCGCTGCCTGGCGCGCGGAGCACGGGGGTCGAGCACCGGGAAGGCGCGCACCTGCGGGCGCAGCACGGGCAGGTAGGCGCCGACGTGGGGCGTCCCCTGGCCGCCCTGCGGCACGCTCCCGGCCTGCGCGAGGAAGACGTTGCCGAGGTGCCGGCCGGCCATGTCGTGCCGCGGTTCGCTCGCCCAGTTGAACAGGGTCGAGCCCCACTTGAGCACGATGTCCCGGTCGCTCGAGAGCACGTGCACCGTGGCGAAGCGGCGCAGCGAGGCGAGGAAGTAGTTGTTCCGCTCGGGGCTCGCGAACGCGGCCGGGATGTCGGGCGCGGCGAGCACCAGCGTGCGCAGCCGGATCGCGCGGCCGAAGCCGAGGAAGCGGCTCTCGGCGCCGGGCCAGTGGAAGAACTCGGTCATCACGCGCACCGCGTTCACCAGCGCCAGGCAGCCCATGCTGTGGCCCACCAGGTCGAGCGCCACCCGGATGCGCATGGCCTCGAGCCCGGTCTCCAGGTCGCGGACGAACTCGCACAGGTCGGGCACTCCGTAGTGGAGCGCGCGATAGCGGTCCCGCAGGTAGGTCGAGAGCCGCAGGACCAGCAGCAGCGCGCCCGCGCCGAGCAGCGCCGCCGCGAACAGGCGCGAGGCGTAGGGCCAGAAGAGCGGTCGCAACGCCTGCGCCACGGGGCCGGCCGCGCCGCCCGCCAGCCAGTGGTGTCCGGCCGGCGAGAGCGCCAGCAGCGGCAGCAGCAGGAGCAGCACGCTCACCGCGGCGGTGAAGAACAGCGCCTTCGCCGCATCGCGCACCGAGCCCATCGAGAACACGCCCTCGCTCGGCCAGCGATAGCCGATGAGCACGCGGCGGCCGGGGCGCAGGGTCTCCAGCGGCGGGGCCGCCGCCTCGCGCAGCAGGTCGCGCGCGAAATCGCCGAGCCGGGCGTTGAAGCCGTGCGTGCGCAGGGTCACCGGCGCGCGGCGCCGCCTCGTCCCCCCGGGCCCCGGCCGCGGCGTGACCCCGGCAGGGGACGCGCCCTGCGCCGCCTCGAGGTCGGCGAGCAGCGCCTGCATGGCGCCACGCTCCTCGAACGCCACCGGGTCGGGGACCTCCGGGCGGCCTTCGTGATCGAAATAGGTCGAGACCACCAGGTAGGTGCGGGGGACTTCACGTGCGCGGTAGAGGCGGTAGTTGGTGAACGGCACACCCGGTGACGGCGTCGCGGCTCGGGTCATGGTCTCCTCCGGAGCAGGGGTCGGCCGCGAGTATCGCCGAAGGGGCGGGCGCCGTCATCGGAAAGCTGCGCTTGAACCGCCCGCCGTCCTCCCGCATCATGACCGGGCATGAGTCCCGAGCCCCTCAAGACCGCGCTCGTCACCGGCGCGGCGCGCCGGATCGGCCGCGCCATCGCACTGGACCTGGCCCGCCACGGCTGGGCCGTGGCCGTGCACTGCAACCGCTCCGAACCGGAGGCGCGCGAGGTCGTCGGCCTGATCGAGCAGGGCGGCGGCCGCGCGGCCCTGGTC
>JANXPZ010000167.1 GCA_025357055.1 Candidatus Eiseniibacteriota bacterium
CTCGGCCGAGCTGGCCGAACGCTTCGGCCTCCCGCACGACCACATCGTGCTCTCGGCCAAGGTGAGCGAGGTGGGCGACCTGGTCGCGATCTACCGCGCGCTCGCCGCGGCCTGCGACTACCCGCTGCACCTCGGCCTGACCGAGGCGGGGCCCGGGCTGAAGGGCACCGTGGCGAGCGTCGCCGCGCTCTCGATCCTGCTCGCCGAGGGCATCGGCGATACGATCCGCACGAGCCTCACACCCTCGCCGGGCGGCGAGCGCGCCGACGAGGTGCGCATCTGCCAGCAGGTGCTCCAGTCGTTGGGCATCCGCCGTTTCGCCCCGCAGGTCACCTCCTGCCCCGGCTGCGGGCGCACCACCAGCACGGTGTTCCAGGAGCTGGCCGCACGCGTCACGGCGCACATCCAGGCACGCATCCCGGCCTGGCGCGAGTCCTGCCCCGGGGTCGAGGCGCTGCGGGTCGCGGTGATGGGCTGCGTGGTGAACGGCCCCGGCGAGAGCAGGCACGCCGACATCGGCATCTCGCTGCCCGGCACGGGCGAGGACCCGCGCGCGCCCGTCTTCGTGGACGGGAAGCTCGTCGCCACGCTCAAGGGCGACGCGATCGCCGACGACTTCGTGCGCATGCTCGACGAGTACGTCGCGCGGAGATTCGGCGCGGGAGCGGGTCCAGGCACCTGAAGCGGGCACCGTGCGCCAGGACGGGGGCCTCGCGAGCGCTCCCGGAGATCCACCTCCCACCCTGGGTCCAGCAGCGTGTAGACTGTGCGATGGCAGGACGCCACGATGCCAGACCCGGCCGCGACGGGAGATCGAGATGAACAAGCTGGCGGGTGCGCTCCTGCTGGGAGTCCTCTCCTTCCTGCTGATGATGTTCGTCGGCGAAGCCATGGTGAGCCAGTTCGGCGAGTCGCAGGGCCTGCGGGTGACGTTCGCGGCGCTGGCCGTGTACTTCTTCGTCTGCCAGTTCCTGCTGTCGCGCGGCCGGCCTGACGCCCTGCGCAGCGACTGGCGCATCATGCTGGCACTGGGCGCCGTCCCGCTCGCCGTCGTCGTCCTCATGGCCCTGGCGGAAAGGCGGGATGTGATCCTCACCCAGGGCATCGGGGTCCTGCTCGCCTCCTGCGGGGGCATCCTCGCCGGCGCGTTCGCGGCGTCCCGGGTGGCGCGGAGAGCGAAGGCGCGCTCAGGCGCCTGAGCCGCCCCCCAGCTTCGCCAGCACGTCGCGCGCGAACCGCGTGAGCGAGGGATCGCGCGCTCCCATCACGAGGACGAGGTCGCCCGCCCGCGCCTCCGCGACGATGCGTTCGATGAGCCACTCGCGAGCGGGCGCGAACTCGGCGCCCGCACCACGCGCGGCGATCTCGGCGACGATGTCGGCGGCGGAGAAGTCGCGGGTGGCCGTCCCGCCGGCGTAGAACACCTCGAGCATCCAGAGCCGGTCCGCGGGGCGCAGGCAGGTCGTGAAGGTCTCGACGAAGTCACGCCGCAGGAAGCGCGTGGGCCCGTATCCGTGCGGCTGGTACACAGCGAGCACGCGCCCACCGCGTGGCCCCGCATCCCCCACCGCACGACCCTCCCTTGCCTGATCCACCCCCGGGTCCGCCCCGGCGCGCAGCTGCGCGGTCGCCAGCGCGGCCGCGATCTTCGCGGGATTGTGCGCGAAGTCGTCCACCACCTCGACGCCACGCGCCGTGCCCAGCGACTGGAAACGCCGGGAGACGCCCTGGAACCGCGCGAGCGGTGCGGCCATCTCCGCGAGCGGGACGTCCAGCGCGCGGCAGGCGGCGATCGCGGCCAGCGCGTTCTCGACGTTGTGGCGCCCGGGCACGGGGAGCGTGAAGCGCACACCCTCCACGCGGAAGGCCGCGCCGCGCGGCTCGAGCGTCACATCCGCGCCGCGCACGCCGTCGCCCGCGCCGAGACCGAACACGGTGGCGCCCCCGGCGAACTCCGCGAGGTTCGCGCCGTCCCCCACCACGAACGACTCGCGGACCCGTCCACGGAAGGTCCGGAACATCGCGGCCACCTCGTCCATCTCGCGGTGGTCGCGCTGCAGGTTCAGGACCACGCCCACGGCGGGCTCGTAGCGCACCACCGAGCCGTCACTCTCGTCGGCCTCGATCACCAGCAGGTCCGAGCGCCCGGCCCAGGCGTTCCCCCACAGGCCCTGCCGCTGGAGCAGCACCAGGTCGCCGCCGGTGATCACCGAGGGGTCGCGCCCGACACCGCGCAGGACCTCGAAGATCATCGCCACGACGGTGGACTTGCCGCTGGTGCCGGTGACCGCGATGGCGCGGTGGTCGGCGACGAAGTGTGCGAGCAGCTCCGAGCGGTGCACGATCGGCACGCCCAGCCGGCGGGCCGCGGCGTAGTCCGGCACCTCGCGCTCGACCGCGGTCGAGACCACGAGCGCCGCAGCGCCCTCGACCCCGCTGCCGTCCTGGGCGGTGACCCGGATGCCCAGCCGCTCGAGCTGCGCGCGGGCCTCGAGCCGCTCGCCGCGGTCGAAGGCGCGGTCGCTGCCGCTCGCGTCCCCGCCGCGCAGGACCTGGAACTGGGCGAGCGCGCTCATGCCGCTGCCGCCAAGGCCGGCATAGTGGAATCGCCCGCTGCGCCAGTCGGGCATCGGCACCTCGCCGAGCACGGCCACCAGGTCGCCCTCGGCCACGCGGTCGAACAACTCGGCCACGTCCGCGTTGCCGAGCCGGATGCAGCCGTGCGAGCCGGGCTCGCCCAGCGCCTCCTCGTGGTTCGTGCCGTGCAGGTAGATGTAGCGCTCGAGCGAATCGCACCCCGGTCCGCGGTTCACGCCATCCTCGAGCCCCTCGAGCGTGAGGACGCGCGTGAGGATGAGATCGTCGTCGCGCGATTCGCCGCGCCAGAGCTCACCGGTGGGAAGGCGACTCGCGAACACCGCACCCGCGGGCTCTCCGGCGCCGATCCGCGCGTGGATGCGGTGCAGGCCGGGCGGAGTGCGGAACGAGCCGGCCTCGCCACCGATCCCGGCGGCGGCGGTGGAGACCGGGTACTCGGCGAGCCCTTCCCCCTGCCGGTCGAGCAGCACGAGCCGCTGGCGCGGCACGTCCACCACGAGCAGGTGGCGCCAGGGCCCGGGCGGTACGGGAGCGCGTCCGAGGGCGGAGGCGAAGAGGGTGCGCGCGCGCTGCAGGTCGGGCATCGTCATGCTGCGCACTGTGCCACAACGCGACGGGGAAAAACACGGACCCGGGCGGAGCCGGGCGCGGCGCGCGTGCCCGGCTCGTGCCATGGTGCGAGGATCGCTGCGCCCCCGGCGCAGGCCTCAGCCGCCGGGCAGGGCGGGCCGCTCGCCCGTCGGGCCGGCCCCCGGGCCCGGGACGATGTCCGGCGCATCGAGCAGCATGCGAACCTTGCGCAACAGGGCGTCCGGGGTGAACGGCTTCTGCAGGAACACCCGCCCCGGCTGCAGGGCGCCATGACCCCCGACCAGGTCATCGGTGTAGCCGGAGATGAAGAGGACGCGCATCTCCGGACGGCCCAGAGCGAGGTGGCGCGCCAGCTCGATGCCGCTCATGCCAGGCATCACCACGTCGGTGACGAGCAGGTGGATGAGTCCGCTGAGGCGCTTCGCCCGGGCCAGCGCCTCCCGGCCATTGTTGAACTCGATCACCTGGTAGCCGCTCTTGCGCAGCACCTCGCTGACGACGTTCTTCACCAGCGGCTCGTCTTCGACCAGCACGATGGTCTCGTCGCCACGGACCTCGCCTGGAGCCAGCTTCGGCGGCCGGGACTCCCCCGCCTCCTCGACCCACGGCAGGTAGATCTTGAAGCTGCTCCCGCGTCCGGGCTCGCTGGAGACGACGACGCCACCCCCGCACTGGCGCGCGATCGCATAGACGCTGGAGAGCCCGAGGCCCAGCCCCTTGCCCGGCTCCCGGGTCGTGAAGAAGGGCTCGAAGAGCCTGGCCTGGGTGGCCGCGTCCATGCCCTCTCCCGTGTCGTTCACGGCGAGCATGACGTAGGGCCCGGGCTGCACGGCGCAGCGCCGGGCGCTGGCGGCGTCCAGTTCCAGGTTCGCGGTCTCGATCGAGAGCCGGCCCCCCTGGGGCATGGCATCGCGCGCGTTCGCCGCCAGGTTCATGACCAACTGCTCGACCTGGCCGGGCTCCACGCGGGTCGGGGAGACATCGGGCGCGAGCTTCAGGGCGAGCTCGACCTTCTCGCCGATGAGCTGGCGGAGCGTGTCGAGCTGCGCTCCGATGATCGGATTGAGGTCCACGGGCCGCGGGCTCAGGACCTGCCTGCGACCGAACGTCAGGAGCTGCTGCGCCAGGTTCGCCGCCCGATCCGCCGCGCGCTTGATCTCGGCCACTTCCTGGTACAGGACGCGGTCCTCGTCGAGCTGGTCGAGCAGCAGGTTGCTGTACCCCAGGATCACCGTGAGCAGGTCGTTGAAGTCGTGGGCCACGCCGCCGGCCAGCCGGCCGACCGCCTCCAGCTTCTGCGCCCGGTGCAGCTGCGCTTCGAGCTGGATGCGCTCGGTGATGTCCCGGCCCGTGGTGACCAGTCCGACCGCGCCGTCGGACTCGACGATCCGCGCCGCACTGCCCTCGACGATGCGCCAGGTGCCGTCGCGGTGGCGGAACCGCAGCCCCGTGATCAGCGGGGTGAACCCGTGGATGAGCACCTCCTCCAGCGCCGACGCCAGGACCCTGACATCGTCCGGGTGGACGAAATCGCTCAGCTTCCGGCCCAGCACCTCCACGGGCCGGTACCCGAGCACGCGGGCGACGGAGGGGCTCGCGAAGGTGATGAGCCCCTGGCGGTCCTGGAGCGTGATCATGTCGGCGGAGTTCTCCACCAGCAGCCGGTAGCGCTCCTCGCTGGTGTCGAGCGCCGCCATCGCCACGCGCCGCTGGGCAGCCTCACGCAGCTCGCGCTCGACCACGGGCACCAGCCGCGCCAGGTTGTCCTTGGTCAGGTAGTCGCTGGCCCCCGCCCGCATGCAGGCCACGGCCTGCTCCTCGCCGATGTGGCCCGAGACCACGATGAACGGCAGGTCCTGCCCGCTGCGCTGGAGCACGGCCAGCGCGCCGGGGGCGTCGAAATGCGGCATCGAGTGGTCGGCGATGACCAGGTCCCAGCTCTCGTTGGCCAGCGCCTGGCGCATCGACTCCTCGGTCTCCACCACCCAGTGATCGGGCGTGTAGCCGCTGCGACGGAGTTCGTGGAGGATGAGGTCCACGTCGTCACGGGAATCCTCGACGAAGAGGATGCGCACCGGGACGCTCATGGAGCAGTGCTCCCGCGCGCAGCATCGGCGCCGGGGCCGCGTCCGGTCCCGAATGGCGATCGAGCGATCATGCGTGGGGATCCCGAGTTCGAACCTGGTGCAGGACGGGGCGGCCGGAGTGGCCACCACTTCGGGATTGTGCTACCGGCCGCGCCATTCTCCTAGCCGGGATCCAGTCCAGGGCGCCACGTCCGGGGCCGAACGAGGCGCGGCTCCGCTCACAGCCCGGCCACCCGGAGCCGGCGACCGCTCTTACGGTCACCGCCCGGCTGGCTAGGCGGCGGGTCGGTGGTTCTCCACCCGACCCCCGGGAGGCTGCTCGCTCGGATCCGAGGCAGGTGCCAGGTCGTCGCCGCGGCGGCTGGCGCGGGAGCTCTTGCCCCCGGCTCGACCGATGCGGGACATGTGATCCCGGTCCCGGCTCACGGACACGCCGCCCTTTCGGCCGGCCGCACGGGCCTCGTCCGCGGTGAACTCGTGCGCAGTGCCCTTCTGGTGCGCAGCGCGGCCACCTCGCTGGGCGATCTCCCGCTGCTTGTCGCTGTCCATCCCCGCGAAACCACCCCGCTCACGCCCTGCCATGACATCCTCCGTCGCGTTCCGGCCAAGTGGCGGCCCACTCCCCTATGGATGAGCCCCCCTGCGATGGGATTCGCGGACGGACGGTGCGCCCGGTCTCCTCGCCTCCCTGCACGTGATCCCCAGGTCCCGGGAAGTCGCCATCGAGGCCCTCGACGACTCGATCGCCGGAGCGTCCTGCCGGCTGCGCTGCCACGACTTACGCCACCCGGGCGCGCCCACCCACGTGCGCCCGGCCGCCCTTGCGACTAGTCTGTCGGGAAGTCTTCACGGTTCCCTGACCCTGGACGCCTTCCCAGAGCGACCTTCATGACCACCCGACACGAATCCTCCGGGGGCTCCGGCTCTGCAGCCCGCGGGACGTCATGGCTCACCTCACTGTGGGCCCTCGCGCGAGCCCGGCCCCGGCGCTCGGCCGCACTGGCCGGGATCGTCGTGCTGGCGCTGGTCGCCCTCGTCGGCTTCATCCGCCTCGCCATCGACCTGCGTGCCCTGCGCGCGCGGCACGCCACCGGGCCGTCGTGGTCCTTCCCCTCGCGCGTCTTCTCCGACGGCGTGGCCCTCGCGCCGGGGCGCGCCTGCCCCGAGACCTACCTGCGGGCGCAACTCGCGGCACGCGGGTACCGCGAGGTCGCCAGCGCCGGTGCGCCGGGCGAGTACGCCGCGCTCCCGGGCGGCCTCGAGATCCTCCTGCGCGGCTTCACGGCTTCGCGCGACCCCGAAGGCGCGGGCGGTCCCGAGCGCGTGCGCCTGCGGCTCGCGGGCGGCCGGCTCGCCAGCGTGCAGCGCCTGGGCGGTCTCGCCGGCGCGGCGCCCCCCGACACCTCGCGGCCCGCGCGGCTCGAGCCCGTGGTCATCGCGCTGCTGACCGACGAGCATCGCGTGCTGCGCACCTGGGTGCCGCTCGCCCGCATCCCCCGCGCGCTGCGCGACGCCGTCATCGCCTCGGAGGACCGCCGCTTCCGCCAGCACCGGGGGCTGGACCTGCGCAGCAACTTCCGCGCGCTCCTCACCAACGTGCAGGCCGGCGGCGTGCGCCAGGGCGGCAGCACCATCACGCAACAGCTGGCGCGCGGGTTGTTCCTCGGGCGCGAGCGCACCTGGACCCGGAAGCTCTCCGAGGCGGTGATCGCCGTGGGGCTCGAGGCGCTGCTCTCGAAGGACGAGATCCTCGAGATGTACCTGAACTCGGTCTACTGGGGACAGAACGGATCGGGGGGCGTGGCCGGCGTGGCCGAAGCTGCGCGCTGGTACTTCGACGCTCCGGTCGAGTCGCTCGACGTGGCGCGGTCCGCTCTGCTCGCGGGCATCATCCCGGCGCCCAACGCCTACTCGCCCTTCCGCGGCCCGCGCCTGGCGCTGGAGCGGCGCAATTCCGTGCTCGGCGACATGGCCGCGACCGGCGTGCTCGATGTCACCACCGCCGCGCGGCTCCGGGCCACACCCCTGGTCGCGCGTCGCGGCCCGCCGCCCCCCAATCTATTCCCGAGTTACGTGGGCTACGTGCGCCAGCATCTGGCCGAGCACCTGCCGCCGGGCGCGGCCGGGCACTGGGGCCTCGCGGTGTTCACCACGCTCGACCTGGTCTGGCAGGCCGAGGCCGAGCGCGGGCTCGCGGCCGGCGTGGATTCGCTCGAGCGCTGGAGCGGGCGCGGGCCCCGGCCGCTGCAGGGCGCCTTCGTGGCGCTCGATCCCGCGACCGGCTACGTGCGCGCCGTGGTGGGCGGACGCGCGGCCGGGACCGGCGACTTCAACCGCGCGACCCAGGCACGGCGCCAGACCGGCTCGGCGATCAAGCCCATCGTCTACGCGGCCGCACTCGATCCCGGGCGCGGACCGCCGCGCTTCGGCCCCGGCTCGACCGTGCCCGACCTGAGGCGCGAGTTCGCCGCGGGCGACACCGTGTGGAAACCGCGCAACGACAAGGACGAGTACCACCCCGAGGTCACGCTGGCGAAGGCGCTCGCCAAATCGCTCAACGTCGCGACGGCGAACCTGGTCGAGGCCATCGGCGCGGGACAGGTGGCGCGCTATGCCGAGCGCTTCGGACTGGGGAAGCTGAAAGCCGTCGCGAGCATCGGGCTCGGCACCAACGAGGCCACGCTGCTCGCGCTCACCGGCGCCTACAGCACCTTCCCCGGACGCGGCGTGCGGCACGACCCGACCCCCGTGCGCGCGGTGCTGGACGCCGCGGGGCAGGACCTGCTCCCGCACACCACTCCGATGGCGCAGGTGCTGCCGCCCGCGACCGCCGATCTCATGACCGGACTGCTCGAGGACGTGGTCATCTTCGGCGTCTCCTACCCGCTGCGCTCGGTGTACGGCTTCCTACGCCCCGTGGGCGGCAAGACCGGCACGACCAATGACTACTACGACGCCTGGTTCGTGGGCTTCGTGCCGGACCTCGTCGCCGGTGTCTGGGTGGGCTACGACACGCCGCGCACCCTGCAGCGCCCGGCCGCGGAGGTCGCGCTCCCGATCTGGGCCGGGATCATGAGCGCCGTGCTGAAGGACTTCCCGGCCGACCCCTTCCCCGGCGACGCCGGGCTCACGCTGGCCTGGATCGATCCCTGGACCGGGCTGCTGGCGCGGGCGGGTTGCGCCACGATGCGCGTGCCCTTCCTGCCCGGCACGGCGCCGACGCGCAGTTGCGACGTGTTCCATCCGCCCCCGGACTCGCTCGCCGCGGTCGCCGATTCCACGGCGCCGGTGATCGGGCCCTCCGTCCGCCCCGATTCGACGCCCTAGCCCGACGAGCGGACGATGGCACGGGGGCGCCGTGCTACTCTCGCCGCACGAATGGAGGATCCCATGAAGTCCCTGCTGGAAACGTTTCTCACGCTCGAGCAGACGGCTCTGCTCAGCGCGACGCTGGAGGCCCAGACGCGGGCCAGCGGCTCCGCCGAGGCCCCGGTGGTCGTGCGCATCCTGAACGAGCGCAAGTGCCGCGACGTGCTCGACGCCGGCACGGGGGAAGGCTCGTTCCTGCTCGAGGTCGCGCGGCAGACCCGGGGCGGTCGTTTCCTCGGGATCGATCACAACGCGTTCGCGATCGGGAAGGCGACGGCGAGGCTCCGCCGGCGGTCCATCAAGAACGTGCGTTTCCGGACGGCGTTCTTCGACGCGAAGTTCGACCGGAAGCGGCACGATGCCATCCTCTCGCGCTACACGCTCCAGCACTCCTCCAGGCCTGCGGATTTCGTGGGTACCGCCTTCGAGCGTCTCAAGCGGAAGGGAACGCTCATCGCGGTCGAGTCCATCGAGGCCTACATGGACTGCCACGTGCCGGACCCGGTCTGGGAGGCGTACCGCGCCGCCCTGCTGAAGGTCCACGCGAAGATCGGGAGCGACGGGAACATCGGCAAGGCGCTGGGCAGCCTGTTCCGCACGGCGGGGTTCCGGGACGTCCAGGTCGGCATCGTCCTCACCTCCCCGTCCACGGTCGGCGTCGAGCGATTCACGTCCGTGGTGCTGGCCACGAGCGCCCTCGCCCACACGCTGTTCCCCAGGCTCTTCGACCGCAGGCTGGTCCGGCGGATGGACCGCTGGCTCCTGGACGACGCGGGGATCGAGCGCCGGGATCCCTTCATCGCCTCGGCGATCGCGGTCGGCACGAAGCCGTAGAGGACCCTTGCACGAACTGAGCCTCGCCACCGAGATCTACAGGACGTGCCGGGCGACCATCGACGCCCGCGGGCCGGGGCGGCTCGATTCGGCGCGCGTCGCGATCGGCGAACTCGCGGCGGTCGAGCCCGAGTTGCTGGTCTACGCCTGGGAGGCCGTGGTCTCGGGCGGGCGTGACGCCGCGGCCCGGCTCGAGGTCGAGTGGCACCCGGCGCGGCAGACCTGCGCGACCTGCGGCGAGGTGATGGAGCGCGCGCCCGGCAACTGGCTGCGGATCTGCCCGACCTGCGGCGGCCCGGTGCAGGTCGCGGGCGGCGACGAGCTGGACGTGATCGACCTCTCGTACACACCCGATGAAGAGGAGACGGCGAAGTGACCCAGGTGGACGTCCGCCAGAGGATCCTGTCCGACAACGCGACCGCGGCCGCGGCGCTGCGCTCGCGCTTCGCGGCCACACACACGCTGGTGCTGAACCTCATCTCCTCCCCCGGCTCGGGCAAGACCGCGCTGCTCGAGGCGACCGTGCGCGCGCTCTCCGGGAGACTGAGGCTCGGCGCCATCGAGGGCGACATCGCCACCGAGCGGGATGCCGAGCGCCTGCGCGCGCTCGGCATCCCGGCGCACCAGATCCTCACCGGCGGCTCCTGCCACCTCGACGCCCGCCAGGTGAGCGGGGCGCTCGAGACGCACGACCTCGGGCCGCTCGACGTGCTCTTCATCGAGAACGTGGGCAATCTCGTCTGCCCCACTTCCTACGACCTGGGCGAGGACTTCAAGGTCGCACTGCTCTCGGTGACCGAGGGCGAGGACAAGCCCTTCAAGTACCCGTCCATCTTCGCCAAAGCCGCGGTCACGGTGGTGACCAAGGCCGACCTGATGCCCTACGTGTCCTTCAAGCTCGACGACGCCAGCGGGCAGATCGCGGCGCTGCGGCCGGGCGGCACGATGCTGGTGACCTCCGCCGTCACCGGCCAGGGCATCGCCGAGTGGTGCGGCCTGATCGAGGAACGCCTGGCGGCGAAGCGCGGGGCCGCGTCATGAGCCCGCGCCTCCGCTCCTTCGGCGCGGCCATCCTGTGCGCGCTGACGCTGGCTGGAGCACCCGCATCCCGGGCCGCTGCGCAGCCGGCCGCATCCGGCGCACTCGCCCCCGCGGCCGGCGCACGGCCCGCCGCAGGCAGGGGCCTGCGCACGCTCATCCTCGTCCGCCACGGGGTCTACGACGAGACCGACCCGCGCGATGCCGAAATCGGCAAGGCGCTGCTGCCCGCTGGCCGTGAGCAGGCGCGGATCACCGGGGCGCGCCTCGCGGCCTGGCCCGCGCGCGTCGACGTCGTGCACGCGAGCCCCCTGAGGCGGGCCAGAGAGACCGCGGAGATCATCGCCGGGGCGCTGCCCGGCCGCAGCCCCGTGCCCGACCTCGACCTGCGCGAGTGCACGCCGCCCACCTACCGCGCGGACGTCATGGCGGACCTCGGGCCGGGCGAGGCCGATTCGTGCGCGATGCAGCTCGAGCGCACCTTCGCCCGCTACTTCCGCCCCTCGCCCACGCGCGACAGTACCGAGGTGCTGGTCTGCCACGGGAACGTGATCCGCTGGCTGCTGACCCGCGCGATGGGGGCGGAGCCGAAGCTCTGGCTCACCATGAGCCTGGCGAACTGCAGCCTCACGGTGATCGAGGTGAAGCCCGACGGCAGCTGCCGCATCACCGCGGTGGGCGACCGCGGGCACCTGCCCGTGGCGCTCCAGACCTGGGCGATGCCGAAGCCGGCCGTGGCGGACTCGACCCCGCGGAAGTGAGCCGGGGGGCCGGCCGTACGGACCGGCCTGCCGTCCGCGCACCCGGCCGCCAGCCGTGGCATTCGAGGTCGATCCGTCCGCGCGCGTCGAAGCGCACGCCCTCGCGCTCGAGCCGCAGGCGCTGGGTCACGTCCGCTCCGTCGCCGGGCGGCAGGCTGATCGCGCCGCGCGCGTTGACCACCCGGTGCCACGGGGCGAAGCCCTCCCCCGGCAGGGCGTGGAGCGCGTAGCCGACCTGGCGCGCCTGGCGCCCGAGGCCCGCGAGTGCCGCGATCTGGCCATAAGTGGCCACGCGCCCGCGCGGGATGCGGCGCACCACAGCCCAGACGCGCGCCCAGCGGCCGGAAGGCTCCCCGGCCTGCTCCCGGGTGCCCGCTGGTCGCCGCTTCCTCGCCTGTCTCACGGTCATGCCCGGTCCCGCCCGGATCAGCAGATGCGCGGCAACTGCTCCCCGCTCAGCATGTCCACGATGCGCGTGCCGCCGACGCGGCTGCGCATCATCACGCGGCCGGGGTGGTCCGCGACCACTTCGCCGATGAGGGCGGCCTCGCGCCCGAGCGGATGCGCGCGCAGGAGCGCGAGCGCCTGCTCCGCCGCCCCGGGCGCGACGATCGCCAGGCACTTGCCCTCGTTCGCGACGTAGAGCGGATCGAGCCCGAGGATCTCGCAGGCGCCGCGCACCTGCTCGGCCAGCGGGATCGCGCGCTCCTCGAGGCGCAGCCCCACCTTCGCCGACGCGGCGATCTCGTTGACCGCGCTCGCCATGCCGCCGCGCGTGGGATCGCGCAGCACGTGGACGCGTTCGCCGAGGGCGCCGAGCAGCGCGCCCACGAGGCCGTTCAGGGCGGCCGAATCGCTCTCGATCGTGGTCTCGAACGAGAGACCCTCGCGCACGGACAGGATGGCGACACCGTGGTCGGCGATGCGCCCGCTCAGCAGCACCCGGTCCCCGGGCCGCGCACGCGCCGGGGCGATGTGCACGCCCTCGGGCACGATCCCGATGCCGGTGGTGTTGATGAACACGCCGTCGCCCTTGCCGCGGTCCACGACCTTGGTGTCACCGGTCACGATGTTCACGCCCGCGTCCTTCGCCGCCCGCGCCATGGAGCGCACGATCCGCCACAGGTCGTCCATGGGCAGGCCTTCCTCGAGCACGAAGCCCGCGGTGAGCGCCAGGGGTTGCGCGCCGCACATGGCGAGGTCGTTCACCGTGCCGTGCACGGCGAGCGAGCCGATGTCGCCGCCCGGGAAGAAGAGCGGGCTCACCACGTACGAGTCGGTGCTGAGCGCGAGCCGCCCCGCGGGCACCTCGAGCACGGCGCCGTCGTGGAGCGGCTCGAGCGCGGGATTGCGGAAGGCCGCGAGGAACATGCGCTCGATCAGCGCGTGGGTGAGGCGCCCGCCGCCGCCGTGGGCGAGCGTGACCTGCGGGTACTCGCTCCGCGGGATGGGGCACTGCAGGCCCGGGAGCCCGGCGGGAGGGAGTTGCGCGTCGCTCACGGCGTCCTCGCGTACTGGTGGTAGGCGGCGCAGGCGCCCTCGGAGGAGACCATCGGCGCGCCGAGCGGGTGCTCCGGCGTGCAGAGCGCGCCGAAGGCGGGGCAGTCGTGCGGCTTCCTGAGCCCCTGCATGATCTGGCCGGCGATGCACAGCGGCGACTCCTGGGCGGTGATCGCACCGACGTCGAAACGCTTCCCGGCGTCGAAGCGCGCGTAGGCGGGGCGCAGCGCGTAGCCGCTCGCGGGGATGACGCCGATGCCGCGCCAGGCGCGGTCGCAGACCTCGAAGACCTGCTTCATGAGCGCCTGCGCCGGCCGGTTGCCCTCCCGGGTCACGACACGGGCATACTGGTTCTCCACGCCCGCGCGGCCCTCCTCGAGCGCGCGCACCGCGAGGTAGACGCCCTGCAACAGGTCGAGCGGCTCGAAGCCGGTCACCACGATCGGCACCCGGTGGCGCGCGGCGATGGGCTCGTACTCCCGGTAGCCCATCACGGCGCAGACGTGCCCGGCGGCGAGGAAGCCCTGCACCCGGCTCGCGGGCGAGCCGAGGATGGCCTCCATCGCGGGTGGCACGAGCACGTGCGAGCAGAGGATGGAGAAGTTCCCGAGCCCGAGCTTCTCCGCCTGCCAGACGGCCATGGCGTTGGCGGGCGCGGTGGTCTCGAAGCCCACGGCGAAGAAGACCACCTCGCGCTCCGGGTGCTTCTGCGCGAGTTTCACCGCGTCGAGCGGCGAGTAGACCATGCGCACGTCACCGCCGCGGGCCTTCACGCCCAGCAGGTCGGTCGTGCTGCCCGGCACGCGCAGCATGTCGCCGAAGGAGGTGAAGATCACCCCGGGTCGCGCGGCGATGGCGAGCGCGCGGTCGATCGACTCGAGCGGGGTCACGCACACCGGGCAGCCGGGCCCGTGCACCAGCGTGAGCGACGCCGGGAGCAGGCGGTCCACGCCAGACTTGATGAACGTGTGCGTCTGTCCGCCGCAGATCTCCATCAGCGTCCAGGGTCTCGTCACCGTGCGGCCGATCAGCTCGACGTACTTCCGCGCGGCGGCCTCGTCGCGATACTCGTCCACGAACCGCATGATCAGTCCTGGCGTCCGGGTCCGGGCAGCGGCTGCGCACCATCCAACCGGTCGCCCGGTGACGCCGGGCCGGGGGCCGGGGCCGCACCGGGCGCGCCTGCGCCCTCCTCCCCCGGATCCGCCAGCTCGCCCATCCGGCGCAGGATCTCGAAGGTCTCCTCGGCCTCCTGCTGGTTGACGATGCTGATGGCGACGCCCGCGTGCACGATCACGTAGTCATCGGGCTTCGCCTCGGGCACGCAGGCGAGGCAGATCTCCTTGTTCACGCCAGCGAAGCTCACGGTGCCCATGGTCATGCCCTGGGCGTTCTCCTCGACCGTCAGCACCCTGCCCGGCACAGCGAGACACACGTTCAGTCGCCCCTTTCGATCCCCAGTCGCGCCGCGGCCACGACGATCTGTCCCAGGCTCACGCCGCCGTCGTTCGGCGGCACCAGGGCGTGCAGCAGCACGGTGTGGCCCGCCTGCTCCAGTGCGGCGGACAACCGCTCGGTGAGGAGCCGGTTCTGGAAGCACCCGCCGGAGAGCGCCACGCGCTCCTCGCCCACCACCCCGGCCACGTTCACCGCCGCGCGCACCAGCCCGTTGTGGAAGCGGGCCGAGATGATGCCTCGCGGCACGCTCCGGCGGACGTCCTCCAGCACGGCCGCGAGCAGCGGCCCCCAGTCCAGGAGGAGCGGCGGTCGCGCCCCGGCCCGCGCCGCGCCGGGCAGCGAGTCTACAGGATAGGCGCCCCGCTCCGCCGGATCGGCCAGCCACTCGAGGGCCATGGCCGCCTCGCCCTCGAAGGTCACGCTCGGCTGCAGGCCCACGAGGGCCGCGACGGCGTCGAAGAGCCGCCCCACGCTGGTGGTGACCGGACAGTTGAGGCCCCGCTCCAGCATCCGGCCCACGACCCCGAGTTCAGTCCTGTCGAACAACGACGCGACACCTGGGCCCGGTCTGGCCAGCGCGGCCTCGCCGTGCGCCTCCCAGAGCAGGCCCAGGGCAGCCCTGCGTGGCTCGCGGACGGCGGCCTCGCCTCCCGGCAGCCGGAAGGGCCTCAGGTGGGCCACACGTTCGAATCCGGCGGCGTCCCCCAGCAGGAACTCCCCGCCCCAGACCGTGCCGTCCGTCCCGTAGCCGGTCCCGTCCCAGATCACGCCCAGGGCTCGCCCCTCCACGCCGTTCTCGGCCAGGCAGGAAGCGAGGTGGGCGTGGTGGTGCTGGACCCCGACCAGGCGGGGCGCGGCGGCGCAGTCACTGGTCTTCGGATCGCGGCCTGCCACGCCGCCCCCGTCCGCCGTTCCCGCAGCACGGGCCAGTGCCCACCGGGTCGAGAGGTAGTCGGGGTGCAGGTCGTGGGCGATGGCCACGGGCCGCACGCCGTAGAGCCGCTGGAAGTCGGCGATGACGCGCTCGAAGGCGCCCATCGCCTCCTCGGTCTCGAGGTCGCCGATGTGCTGGCTGATGAACACCTGCCGGCCCACGCTCAGGGCCACGGTGTTCTTCAGGTGCGCGCCCACGGCGAGGATTACGGGCAGCTCGCGCTTCACCGTAACCGGCAGGGGCGCGAAGCCGCGCGCCCGGCGCAGCAGCCGCATCCGGCCCGCCGCGATCCAGGCCACGCTGTCGTCCACGTGCCGCTCGATGGCGCGATCGTGCACCAGGAACAGATCGGCGACGGCCCCCAGCCGGCTCAAGGCCCGGTACTCGTTGGTGCAGATCGGCTCGTCGCTGAGGTTGCCGCTCGTCGCCACCAGCGGGAAACCGCAGGCCCGCAGCAGCAGGTGATGGAGCGGGGTCGCCGGGAGCATCAGACCGAGCTGCGGATTGCCCGGCGCCACCCCGGCCGCCACCGGCGCCGACGCCCGGCGCGGCAGGAGCAGGATCGGAGCTTCCACCGAGCCGAGTCGCCCGGCCGCGAGATCCGAGACCTCGCACAGCTCGCGGGCCTGGTCGAGGTCGCGCACCATCAGGGCGAGCGGCTTGCCGAGCCGGAGCTTTCGCTCGCGCAGTCGCGCCACGGCGGCGCCGTCGCGGGCGTCGCACATGAGGTGGAATCCCCCGAGGCCCTTGACCGCCACGATGCGCCCTTCCGCCAGCGCCAGCGCCGCGGCCGTGATCGCAGTCTCGCGGCTTGCGAGCGTGGCGCCACCGGCGTCCCAGAGCGCCAGGGCCGGCCCGCACGACGGGCAGGCGATGGGCTGCGCGTGGAAGCGGCGGTCGCGCGGTTCCTGGTACTCGGTCCGGCAGAGCGGGCAGAGGATGAAGCCGAGCATCGTGGTGTTGGGCCGGTCGTAGGGCAGCTCGCGCAGGATGGTGAAGCGCGGGCCGCAATTGGTGCAGTTGGTGAACGCGTAGCCGTGGCGCCGCTCGGCCGGGTCGAGCACCTCGGCCAGGCAGTCCGGGCAGGTCGCCAGGTCCGGCAGCACCAGCGCGGTCTTCACGCCGGCCTCGTCGCTGCGGCGGATCTCGAAGGTCGTGAACCCCGCGGGCGGGAACCACGCGACCTCGACGCTCTGCACGATGGCGTGGGGCGGGGGCTCGGCCACGATGCGCTCGCGGAAACGCTCGAGGGTCCGGCGCGGGCCCTCGACCTCGATGAAGACCCCGCGCGAATCGTTCAGGACCCAGCCCGGCAGGGCCAGTTCCTCGGCGAGGCGGAAGACGAAGGGGCGGAAGCCCACACCCTGGACCGCCCCGCGGACCTCGAGCCGCAGGCGCTGTGGCGAAACCGGATGTTCCTCTGGCGTGGTCTCCACCTCCTCTCGCGGGGCACCCCGGCCGGCCCGGGCGAGCGTCCCCCGCACAGTAGACCACAAGGGCCGGAGGCACGCGAAAGCCCGCGCCAGACGGGCTCTGCCGCGTTCCAGCCCGACCCCGCGGTCCCGGGCGGCGGCGGGCTCCGCCGCCTGCTTGTGAGCCGGGGAGGCACACGGTACGTTTCCGCCATCTTCGACCGCCGGTCCCTGCCGGCACGGCATCCCGAAACCACCGAGCGATGGCTCGCGCCCAGGCGCGGCCCGGCCCGCTCCACGACAGGAAGGCCCATGAGATACGGCATCTTCACCGGTGGTGGCGACGTCCCCGGGCTCAACTCCACGATCAAGGCGGCGGTCTACCGGGCCGACGACGAGGGACACGAGGTCATCGGCCTGCGGCGCGGCTGGGCGGGCCTGCTCCACCTGAACCCCGCCGACCCGCAGACGCGGGAGAAGCTCGTCGTCCCACTCAACCGCGCGAACGCGCGCACCATCGACCGTAGCGGCGGCACGATCCTGCACACCTCGCGCACGAACCCGGGCCGGGTGAGCCCCCACGGCCTGCCCGCCTTCCTCCGGGACACCTATGCCCAGCCCGGCCCGGACGGCCACTTCGATTGCACGCCCCACGTGCTGAAGGTGATCGAACACCTCGGTCTCGACGGCCTGATCGCCATCGGCGGGGACGACACCCTCTCCTACGCCGTGCGGCTGCACCGCGAGGGCGTTCCCATCGTCTGCGTGCCGAAGACCATGGACAACGACGTCCACGGCACCGACTACTGCATCGGCTTCTCCACCGCCGTCACGCGCAGCGTCGAGTTCATCCACTCGCTGCGCACCGTCGCCGGCTCGCACGAGCGCATCGCGGTCATCGAGTTGTTCGGACGCTACTCGGGGGAGACCTCGCTCATCTCCGCCTACCTGGGGAGCGCGGACCGCGCGGTGATCTCCGAGGTGGACTTCGACGTGGACAAGCTGGTGGACTTCCTCGTGTCGGACCGGAAGAGCAACCCCAGCGGCTACGCCATCGTGACCATCTCCGAGGGCGCCAAGCCCATCGGCGGGGAGATGCACTTGAGCGGCGTGGCCGACGCGTACGGCCACATGAAGCTCGGCGGCGTCGGGCTCTATCTGTCGGGCGAGATCGAGAAGCGCTCGGGCGTCAGCACGCTCTACCAGCAGGTCGCCTACCTGATGCGCAGCGGTGAGCCCGACGCGCTCGACCGCATGGTCGCGACCACCTACGGCTACCTCGCGACCGAGCTGCTCCTGAAGAAGCAGAGCGGACGGATGGTGGCGTTGCGGGACGGCAAGTACACGACGGTCTCGGCCAACGTCATCGCCGAGGGCCGCAAGCGCGTGGACGTGAACGAGCTCTACGACATCGAGAACTACCGTCCGAAGGTCGCGCACCTGCTCGGCAAGCCGATGTTCCTGTACTAGCCCGGACGATCCATGAACCCCCGACTGCGAGCACGCGGAAGCACCATCCCCCGCACCGCCCGCGGGGTGGTCGCGTGACGCTTCCGCAGATCCTGATCGGCATCGGCCTCGCCTACGGCGGCTCGGAGGTCGCGCTCGCCTTCGCGTTGCGCTCGCGCGGGAACGTGGCACGCGGGGCGGACCGGGGCTCGCTCGCGGTCCTCTGGACCACGATCACGCTGGCGGTCTTCGCCTCCATCCAGGTGGCGAGCCGGGGAGCGGCGCGCCTGCCGGGGCCCGTGCTGGCCTGGGCGGTCGCGGGGACCGCGGTCCTGCTCGCGGGGCTCGTGCTGCGCTGGACCGCGATCCTGACACTGCGCCAGGCCTTCACCGTGGACGTGGCCATCGCGAAGGACCAGCGCGTCGTCGAGCGCGGGGTCTACCGCGTGCTCCGCCATCCCGCCTACGCGGGCAACCTGGTGGCCTTCCTGGGCATGGCGCTGGTCTACGGCGACTGGCTGGCCGGCCTCGTCCTCCTCCTCCCCATCGTGGTCGCGTTCTCCTACCGCATCGGCGTCGAGGAGCGCGCGCTGCGGGCGGCCTTCGGCGAGGCCTACGACCGCTATGCCCTCAGGACGAAACGGCTGGTCCCCTTCATCTACTGAAGCCCGGCGCCTGCCCGCGCCGTGCGGGCCGTTCGCCCATCGGAGCGGGCCCGCCCTGACCCGCCGCGCGAGGATGCGGTATCGTGCCCGGGCGGAAGTCCGGCAACTGGAACCCGCCGCCCGCGACCCGGCGGCACTGAATCCGACGAAAGGGAGTCCCCGATGAGCGAGAACTGGCAGAGCCTGCTGATGCTGGACCACGAGACGACCGAGAAGGTCTTCGCCGCCATGGAGAAGCCCTTCACCTCCCCCGCGGGACCGGCCCCCGCGCTCGTCGCGAAGTTCTTCGACTATGCGAACAACTACGTGGACCGCTGTCACAACCAGAAGGAGGAGCAGCACCTCTTCCCGCTCATCGAGCAGCGCGGCATCCCCCGCCAGAGCGGTCCGCTCAGCGTCATGCTGCAGGAGCACGAAGCGGCGCGCGGCCTGCTGTCCAGGCTCGGGCCCATGGTCAAGGCCTACGCGGCCGGCGACGCCTCGGGGCTGGTGGCGCTGCGCGCGACGTTCGGCGAGTACGTGGCGCTCTGCAAGGACCACTACTGGAAGGAGAACGACGTCCTCTTCCCCATGGCCGCGCGCGTGATGAGCGAGGCCGACGGCGCGGCGGTCGTCCGCGGCATCGGGCAGGTCGAGGCGGCCCTCGGGGCGAACACGCGGGCGGACTACTACCGGCTCGCCGCCGAGCTGATCCAGGCGGGCGGACTGAAGGACCTCTCCTTCGGCGTCGAGCGCGACGTGCTCGCGGCCATCCTCAACACGCTGCCCGTCGAGCTGTCCTTCGTGGACGAGGACGACACGGTGCGCTACTTCAGCCACGAGCAGGGCGAGAAGATCTTCCCGCGCACCCGCGGCGTGATCGGCACGAAGGTCCAGAACTGCCACCCGCAGAAGAGCGTGCACGTCGTGAACCAGATCCTGGCCGACTTCAAGGCGGGGAAGCGCGAAGCGGCGGAGTTCTGGATCGACATGGGGTCGCGCAAGCTCCACATCCGGTACTGGCCCGTGCGCGATCCGGGCGGCCGCTACCTGGGCTGCCTCGAGACCGTGCAGGACGTCACTTCCATCCGCGCGCTCACCGGGCAGAAGCGGTTGCTCGACCAGGGCTAGCCTGGACGATCCGCGGGCCGCGAGGGACACCCGCCGAAGGCGTGTCCCCGCCCGCCGGGCCGGCAGCCGTGCGTCCGACCCGCCCCGACGGGAAGAGGCGTCAGTCGCGCCTTCGCACCACGAAGAATTCGTACGCGTAGCAGGCGGAGTGCCTGCGGTGGAGTTCGATCTCCAGCCCGATCGACTCGAGCGCGCCGAGGGCCTCGGCATCGTGCGGGTACTTCCGCTGCAGGACCCGCACGCGTTCCGCCATGGGGGTGTAGAAGTCCTCCCACCAGGCCTCGTCGGGCAGGGTGAAGTGACCGAGCAGCTCGAGACCGCAGCGCTCGATGGCAGCCAGGACGTCGTCCGTCCAGCCCATCTGCGGGTAGTCCTGCGCGAAGGCCGCCCGCACTTCATCAGGTGGATCCTTCCTTCTCCAGACCGCGTCCGTGAAGGCGATGTGGCCACCCGGTCGAAGCAGCGCGGACCAGAGCCGCAGGCCATGCTCGATGCCGATGTTGTACAGCGCGCCCTCGGACCAGATGAGGTCGAAGCTCCCGGGCTCGAGGGCCGGTCCGGCCATGTCGCCGACGACCGGCCGGATGCGTCCGGAGAGCCCGCGCTCCACGACCGTGCGCCCAAGCCGCCGGATCGACGGCGCGTGGCGGTCGAGGGCGACGATGGGGCCGGTGGTGAGCCCGGCGAGGTGGAGAGTCTGTCCGCCGACTCCGCAGCCCATGTCGAGCATGGCTGGCGACGGCGGCAGGTCACGGCACAGGGCGAGGGCCCGGGCCGCGCAGGCGCGATTGCCGGGGCCCTGCCGTGGCAGGGCCTCGTAGACCTCGAGGAAGACCTCCCAGGAACGCTCGGTCGGTTCGGTCATGTCGGGCAGCCTCGTGTCGGACGTCCCTCGAGATCCACCGGGCGCGCGCCGGCGCCCACGCAGGCGGCCTGGAAACACGAAGCCCCGAGGGGTCGCCCCGGGGCGTGGGTCGAGTCGCCGGCCCACCGATGACGGTGGGCGGGCCGAATTGGCTCCTCGGGTAGGATTCGAACCTACAACCCTCCGGTTAACAGCCGGATGCTCTACCATTGAGCTACCGAGGAACAAGGTCTGCACGGGAACCGGGGCGCCCCCGTGTCCCAAAGTCGAAACAAGGCGAAGCAGTCTACTGAGCGACAGCGGGCCCGGTCAAGTTGGCCCTCCGGCCGCCCGGCCGGGGCGGAAGATCGCGGCCCCGGCGGCCGGCCCCCGCCCGCACGGGGCGGCCCCTCACGCTCAGGCGCTCTTGCGTTTCTCCGGGAGGATGGCGGGGTAGTGCTCGACCCGGCAGGGCGGACAGATCCCGTGGGTGAAGTCCGCCTGCTTGAGCTGGGCGACGTAGTCCTCCAGCGAGTGCCAGTGCCCTTCGGCGTCGCGCACCTTGCGGCAGAAGGCGCAGATCGGCAGCAGTTCGTGGGTGAGGCGTTCGACTTCGGTGCGCGCGCTCTGCAACTCGGCGTTGGCGACGTGCAGTTCCCCGACGGTGGCACGCAGTTCCTGGGCGAGGATCACGATGCGCAGGCCGGCGCGCACGCGCGCCATGAGCTCGCCCTGGTCGCAGGGCTTCACCAGGTAGTCGTCCGCACCGGTGTCCAGGGCCAGCAGCCGGTTGCTGATCTCACCCTTGGCAGTGAGCAGGATGAAGTAGGGCGCGGCTTCCTTGAGACCGGTCTTGACCGACTGGCACAGCTCGAGCCCGTCCACCTCGGGCATCATCCAGTCCGAGATGACGAGGTCGGGCTCGAAGGCCACGATGGCCTTCATGCCTTCACGCCCGTCCGCGGCGGAAAGGACCTCGTAGCCCTCCGCCTGCAGGCGCTTGGTCAGGACGCGCTGGAAGAACGGGTCATCCTCGACCACCAGGACCTTGATCTCCTCCGGGCGTTTCACGCCGCCTCCGGCAGGCAGGCCTGGATGCGTCTCACGAACTCGCCGTGGTCGACGATCGGCTTGGCGACGTAGTCGTCGGCGCCGCTCTCGACCATCAGCGATTCGGCGTCCCCGCGCATGGCATGGGCCGTCGCCAGCACGATCGGGATGTGCGCCGTCGCCGGGTCCCGCTTGAGCATCCGGCAGATCTCCACGCCGCTGACGGCGCGATCCTCCCAGCGCGAGTTGTTGAGCGAGACGTCCATGATGATCAGCTGGACCGCGCCGGTGCGGCAGAGTCCGAGGATCTCCTCGACCGACTCGGTCACCGTGACCTGGTAGCCGCAGCGCTTCTCGAGCAGCTTGCGGAGGAGCAACGCGCTGTGCGCGTCGTCCTCGACCACCAGGATGCGTTTCACGCCGCCTCCCGCTGCGGCTCGGCGTCCGTCCCGGGCCCTCCGTCCGGCTCCAGCCCCTCGGCCGACACCTGCAGGTGCCAGTCGATGATGTGCGGCAGCAGCTGCGGGTTCTCGTGCACCGACGTCTTGGACAGGACATCGAGCACCAGCCCCTGGCCGAGCAGGCGGCGCTCGTCCTCGTTGCGCGCCTCGGGGAAGTTCGTGAGCACGAGCACCGGCAGGTCGGTGGCGAGCCCGGCGAGCGTCATCTCACGCAGCACGTCGTAACCGCTCACCTCGGGCATCATCAGGTCGAGCAGCAGCAGGTCGAAGCCGCGCGGCTGCATGCGCAGCACGTGCAGGCATTCCTCGCCGTTCGAAGCCATCTCGATGTGGAAGCGGGCCTCGGGCAGGACCTTGCGGATGTAGGCCCCCACGGCCGGATCGTCGTCGGCCATCAGCAACCGCACGATCCGCCCCTGGGACGAGCCGATCAGCTCCTCGATCCGCGAGATCAGGAGGCTGCCCTCGACCGGTTTCATGAGGTGCGCGGGCTGCCGTGCGAAGGCGGTGGCCTTGAGCTTCTCCGTCAACTCGCCCTCGAAGCCGGTCACGAACACCAGCGGGATGTGCCGCGTCTTGGCGTCCGCCGTGAGGCGCTCGGCCAGGTCCCAGCCGGTGCGCAGGCTGGCGTTCTCGCCGCAGGTGAGGGCGTAGTCCAGGATGATGGTGGACGGTCGCAGCCGCCGCGCCAGCACCCAGCCGAGCTCCGCGTTGCCGGCCTCGACCGTGCGGTAGCCGTGCCCGTGGAGCAGCGCGGTGAGGTAGCGGCGGAAGACCGCGTCATCCTCGACGATCAGCACGAGTTGACCGCCAGCCGGGCCCTCGATGCGGTCGTTGTGCTCACCCTCGACGGGACAGGCCTCCTCCTCGTCGTTCCAGACCGGCAGCGAGAAGTACATGAGCGCGCCCTGACCGGGGCCGTCGCTCTGCACGCCGATGATGCCGCCCATGAGCTCGACCAGGCTGCGCGTGATCGCCAGGCCCAGGCCGGTGCCGCCGTACTTGCGGGTCGTGCTGCCGTCCGCCTGCGTGAACTTCTCGAAGATGACCTTCTGGCGGTCGGCGGGGATGCCGATGCCGGTGTCCACGACCTCGAACATGCAGTGCCCGAGATCCACGTGCGGCACCGCGCGCACCGTGATCGAGCCCTTGGGCGTGAACTTGAGGCTGTTCCCCACCAGGTTGATGAGGACCTGCTTGATCTTCCCGAAGTCGCCGCGCACGCGGAGCCCGTCCCCCGGGGGCGGCTCGAACGTGAGCCGGATGCCCTTCTGGGCGGCCTGGACGTGGGTCAGGGTGTAGACCTCGTCGAACACCGCGCTCGGGTCCACCGGAGTGATCTCGAGACTGAGCTTGCCGGCCTCGATCTTGGCGATGTCCAGCACGTCGTTGATGAGCCCCAGCAGGTGCCGCGAACATTCCAGCGCCTGGCGCTGGAAGTCGCGCTCCTCCTCCGGCGAGTCGCACATGCCGTCGAGGACGAGCTGGAGGAACCCGATCATCCCGTTGAGCGGCGTGCGCAACTCGTGCGACGTGTTCGCGAGGAATTCGCTCTTGAGCCGCGACGCCTCTTCGAGCTGGGCATTCAGCTCCTCGAGCCGGCGATTGCTGACCTCGAGGCCCTGGGCGAACTCCTCGATGCGCCGCTCGTCCTCGACCCGCCGGCTGATGTCGTGCACGATGGCCGAATAGAGGAAGTCCTCGCCCTGGCCCGAGCTGGCCAACGCGAACTCCACCGGGCAGGCGCTGCCGTCGACGCGCAGCGCCTCGGCCCGGACCACCGTGCCGATGGCGGGCAGTTCCGCGGTCGGCCGGCCATCCGCGCCCCACGAGAGGAACCGGTGGATGGGCTGTCCCTCCACCTCGGCGATCGGGCGTCCGAACAGGTCCTCGGCGGCGCGGTTCACCGTGCGCACACCGCCACCGCGATCGAAGGTGACGATGGCGTCGAAGGCGGTGTCGAACACGGCCCGCACGCGCTCGGCGTGGCGTCGGGTGACCTCCAGCTCGCGCCGCGCCAGCCCCGACTGGTACTGGCGGCGCCAGAACCAGAAGGCCCCGGCGCTGAGGACCAGCAGGGCGAGGTTGAACGCCAGCAACCCGTAGATGGTGACTCCCATGCCCTGCACCAGCTCGCTGCGGTCGACCTGGCCGACGATCCCCCAGCCCAGGTCGGGCAGGAAGCGCGTCACCACCGCCTGCGGTCTCCCCTGCCGGTCGGGCAACATGAGATTGGACTCGATGCCCTCCACCGCCATGGCCGCGGCGCGGACGAAACGCGACGATTCCTGCGCGTGATCGCCGGCCTTCAACCCGAAACCCGCGGGCGGCGAGGTGAGGTACTGGACCCGCGTGCCCTGCTTCCGGACGAGGTACGCTCCCGCGGAGGGACCGAATCCCGGCCAGCGGGTGAGCATCGGGAGGAGCGCGTCATCCGCGTGGTACTCGAACGCGACGACGACCGCCGCGCGGCCGGTCGCGGCACGCACCGGGAACGCCAGGATCAGGGCCTGGGACCCGCTGCTCTCACGCCAGGCGTCCAGGACCACGGCATCGCTCGCGGCCGCGGCCTGCCGCGCGAGATCGGCGCAGCGGTCCGCCTCCTGCGAATGGGCCATGGCGCCTTCGATGAGCAGCCGGCCCCGGGCGTCGAACACCTGGACGGCGTGGAAGCCGAACAGCGACGCCGTGCGGTCGAGCTCACGCCGCAGGCGGGCACGCTCGGCCGCCGACGTGCCGTGCGGGAGCGCGAGCAGCGCCGCCCGGGTCTGGGGCTGCTCCACGACGGAGTACGCCTCGCTCGTGAAGCGTGCGATCAGGCCCTGGACCTGGTCGCGCCGGATGTCGGTGTTGATGATGAGCTGGTCCCAGCGCTGGTGGACGAGCTGGCTCTGCGCGTTCTGGTAGATGCCGACGTTGAGCACGACGACGGCGAGCACGGCCAGCGCCGCGAGACCCGCGGCGATGCGCCGGGAATCGCTCTGGGAGCGGCCCCCCCTGCCGAGCAGGAAGCTGGCGACACCGGCGGGCGCCTGGGGCATCGACGCCTGCCGACTGTCGGACCTCGTCCGTGTGGTCTGCTTCTCAGGGAGCATGTCTCACCGGGGTAAGGGGTTGGCGATCGCCTTACCGTCATCGGCCTCGGCGCCGTCCGGCTTGAGGCGGAATCGGGCGTGCCGGCCGGTGAGAGGATCCCGGCACTGCGCTGGAGAACTCCGCCCGTGGAGTCGCAAGCCGCTGATGGCCAGCGGCTTGCG
>JANXPZ010000184.1 GCA_025357055.1 Candidatus Eiseniibacteriota bacterium
GTCGCACGCTCAGGCCCAATGCCTGCGCCCCCTCGCCATTCGTGATCCGTCCCTGCAGTGCGGCTTGAATCAAGCCCAGCCGCCGGCCGTCCCGGTTGCCCATGAGATAGAGGTCCATGGGGGGACATAATCACGGACGCGGTAGGGGGGGACATTTTGACTGACGCACCACAGGCGCAGACGCCACCGCTTGGCTCCGCGCTCCGGGCTCCGCTATGCTGCCGGCGTGAGACTCGCCTACCACGTCATGTCCTCGCCGCTCGGGCTGCTCTTCCTGGCGCGCACCGAGCGCGGCCTGCGCTTCCTGGACTTCCTGGAGCGCAAGAGCCTCAAGCGCGCCTTCGCGGCCCACGCCGAGACCGTCCCCGACGCGAAGTGGGAGCCCTCGCTCCTGCAGCTCAAGGCGGTCGTGGACCAGCTCGACAGCTACTTCTGCGGGAACCTGACCCGGTTCGACCTCCCGCTGGACCTCGTCGGGACCGAGTTCCAGGTCAAGGTCTGGCGGGCGTTGTGCAGGATCCCCTACGGCGCGACCTGCGCCTACGGACAGATCGCCCGAGCGCTCGGCCAGCCCGGCGCGGCGCGCGCGGTCGGACTGGCGAACAATCGCAATCCCGTCCCCATCATCGTGCCGTGCCACCGCGTCATCGGCGCGGACGGGAGCCTCACGGGCTACGGCGGGGGCCTCCCCCGCAAGCGCAAGCTGCTGGAGCTCGAAGCCCGCTTCGCGCACCCCGTCGGCCAGGCCGGGAGCCGCTCCAGCACATCCTGAGCCGGCGCGACCCGGCAGGCCGCCGTCGAACGGTCAGCCGGTGTGCCCGAAGTGGTCGTGCCCCGCACCACCGAGTGGCCGCTCGGCGCCATCCCCGGCGCGCAACGCGAGCCGGCCGGGCGCCGCGGTGAAGCGCCCCACGAACGTCAGCGGAAGGCCCGCAGCCGCGGCCACTCGCTCGCAGCCGGCACGACCGGCCGGGTCCACGGCGAGCAGCAGCTCGTAGTCGTCGCTCGGCCCGAAGCGCAGCACCGCGGGCGCCACCCCGAGGGCCTCCGCGGCGCCGGTCAGCAGCGCGTCTTCCGGCCAGGCGCTCTCGTCCACCTCGGCGCCCACGCCGCTCGACTCGCACAGGTGGAGGAGGTCGCCGGCGAAGCCATCCGACACGTCGATCGCCGCCGTCACCGCCCCGGTCTCGCGCAGCGCGCGGGCCAGCGTCACGCGCGCCAGCGGCGCGAGCCACGCCTCCAGCAGCGGCGCCCACCGCGGCGCGCGCGCCCCTTCGCCCAGCGCCCGGACGAGCCGGAGGCCGGCGCCCGCGCGGCCCGGGCGACCGCTCACCGCGATCAGGTCGCCGGGACGCGCCCCGCGGCGCGTCCACTCGCGCCCGCGCCCGCACTCACCCAGCAGCGTCAGCGAGAACCACTCGGCGCCCGCCACCGCGGTCAGGTTCCCCCCCACCAGCACCGCACCCGCGGCTTCCAGGGCCCCGGACAGCCCGGACTGGAACGCGACCAGGTCGGCGACCTCGCTCTCCCGGCGCGCCCCGACCGAGAGCAGGGCCCAGCGCGGGACCGCGGCCATGGCGGCCAGGTCGCTCAGGTTGGCCTGCGCGAGTCGCGCCCCGGCCACGCGGGGAGGACACCATTCGCGCAGGAAGTGTCCGCCCTCGACGAAGGCGTCGGTGGTCGCGACCAGGTCCGAGCCGGGCGCAGGGCGGAGCACCGCGGCATCGTCGCCGCTGCCGACCACGACGCCCGCGCGCGGGTCGGCGGCACAGGACGGCGCGCGCCCCGCGACGCCGCGCGCGGCGGCCAGGCGGCGGATGACCTCGAACTCCCCCAGCTCACCCAGCGTGGACATGGCGGTCACTGTACTCGCGGCGCGACGGCAGGAGAACCGCGAAGAGGAGCCCGGCCAGGAGCGCGATCGCCGCGTCCACCGCGAACATCGAGCGCGGGCCGAGGCGGTCCCAGAGCGCGCCGGCGATGATGCTCGCCGGCAGCAGCGCCACGCCCACCACCGCGTAGTAGAGCCCGTACGCGGTGCCGCGGCGCGCCGGTTCGACCAGGTCGCCGAGCATGCTGCGCTGGGAGGCCTCGAGCATCGCGCTGTGCAGGCCGAGGACGACGAAGCCCCCGATGACGAAGGCGGCCCCGGCGCGCCAGGCGAGCAGCGCGTAGAGCGCGGCGAAGAGCAGGTAGGCGCCGAGCAGGATGGAGCGCCGCCCGATCCGGTCGGAGAGCTCCCCCACCGGCCAGGAGAGCAGCGCGTAGACCAGGTTGTAGAGCAGGTAGACCAGCGCGACCTGCGCGCTCGTGAAGCCCGCGCCGTGCGACCGGTCGGCGGCGAGCAGCAGCAGGAAGGCGGTGCTCGAGTTGGCGAGCGAGAAGAGCCCGGCCACGAGCAGGAAGCGGTGGAACGGACCGCCCATGGCCCGGGCCTCGGCGAAGAGCGGCGCCGTGAGGCGCGCGGCCTCGTGGCGCTTCGCCCGCACGAACACCGCGAGCACCACCAGCGAGAGCGCGGCCGGCACCACCGACAGCAGGAAGATGCGGCGGAACCCACCGGGGAAGGCGCGCAGCATGGCGAAGGCGACCAGCGGCCCGATGGCCGCGCCCAGCGTGTCGAGCCCGCGATGGAAGCCGAAGGCGCGCCCCAGGAAGCGCGGCTCCACCGAGTCGGCGATGAGCGCGTCGCGCGGCGGATTGCGCAGCCCCTTGCCGACGCGATCGCCGAAGCGCAGCGCCAGCACCGTGGGCCAGGAGAGGGCCACCGCCAGCGCGGCCTTGGCCACGGCCGAGATGCCGTAGCCGAAGAAGAGGAACGGCTTGCGACGCCCGCTGCGGTCCGAGAGCCAGCCCGAGCCGAGCCGCATGAGCGCGGCCGTGCTCTCGGCCACGCCCTCGATGACGCCGACGCTCGCCATCGAGGCCCCGAGCACGCCGACCACGAAGAGCGGCAGCACCGGGACGATCATCTCGGTCGAGACGTCGGTGAGCAGCGAGACGAAGCCCAGCGCGACGACGTTGCGCGGCAGGCCCGGGACCCCGCGCGGCGCGGGCGGCGCGCCGGACCCGGGCTCCGGAGACCGGGCGGGCGCTCCCGGAAGGGCCGCCGCTCCGCTGACCGGGGCCCCTGCGGGCGCCGTGGGACGAGGTGGATCCATGTGCGCAACGCTATCACAGGACGTGAAACGACCGCGCCGGACGTGGCCGTGGCCCATTCCGGCCACACTCGGCTGGCGCTTCGTGGACCGGCCCGTCTAGGATTCGGCCTTCCTCCTGCAGACCTGCCCCACTCCCATCGGAGGCCGCCGATGAAATGGTTCCTGTTGCTAGCCTGCTGCCTGGCCTTCGCGCTGCCCGCGCGGGCCACCACCGATCCTTTCGCCGGGTTCCGCATCCCCGACCACGCCTGGCGCAGCGGAACCGCCGGCTTCGCCTTCTCCGCCGACCGACGGGACCGGAGCGAGGCTGGACGGTTCGAACGCAACGGCTCGCAGAATTCCATCCTGAACGGCGGCTTGCGGGCGGGGTGGGACTCCGACGCGCTCCAGTACGGCTTCGGCCTGAGCGCCTCCGGGCAGTTGCTGAAGAGCGACTCGCGCACCGCCATCGACATGCCTCCGTACACGCTGCGCGACGACCGCGCCGAACGCAGCGCCATCGAGGCCTGGAGCCTCGGCGGGAACCTGCGCGCCTACCCCTGGAGAGCGCCGGTGGGACTTGGCTTCTCCGGTTCCGTGCAGGGCGCGTACGTCCAGAACCGATCGCGGGCCGGTTACCGCACGATCGTGGACTACGCGGAACCCACGCGCAGCGAGTCCGACCACACCTCGAGCAGCCACACCTATGAGACCGTGGCGGTCGCGGACCTCTCCGCGGGGATGGGCCGCGTGCGGGACGCGTCGGTCGTCTACGACGTGCACCTGCTGGAGGAGCGCCTGATCGAGACGGGCGCCCTCGAGCGGGCGCTGTCCCCCGGGGCGCGGGCGAAGCTCGCCGCGCTCTACTACATGGCCCCCCTCTTCTCCGCCGCGCACGAGCGTCCCGCCCGTTTCGTCTGGCGGGAGATCGAGCGCGTCCTGCGCGAGGACGGGGCGCTCGGCAAGGGCGGCCTGGACCCCTACAGCCTGATGAGGGCGCTGGAGCCCATCGCGCCGGCCGGCAGGCCGATGCGACAGCGCGGCTGGTTCGTCGGGATCGTCGGCCAGTTCACGACGCAGAATCTCATCACCCGCCGGGAGGAGACGGTGGACGACCGCGCGTACGTCTCGGACTCGCTGGTCTCCGAATCGCATGGCGTCAGGCGCCGCCGCATGATCGCCTTCTACGACGGGGCTGCGCTGGGGGGCGAGGCGGAGGTCCACCTTCCCGTCGGCTGGCGCTGGCAGTTGGACGCGACCACCCAGGCGACGTGCCCGGCGCGTCCGGGCGAGCGCGGACTGGACGTCTCCAATCGCGCTTCGGTCTCCTGGCTCGTGGCCGATCGCTGGTCGGCCTCTGCGGACCTCACGCAGTTCCGGCGCTACTTCCAGCCTCCCGGCACCGGGGTGGCCCTGACGACCGATGCCTGGCAGACTCGGGCCGGGGCCGGCATCGCCTACTACCTCGAAGACCGCACAACCCTCTCCCTGGCAGTGTCCCAGGCGCAGACGCGGTCCCAGCGTGTCGACGCCTCCGGGCGGTCTTTCAGCCGGGACAGCTACTTCAGCCTCGGCATCTCCTACCGGTTCCTCGGGAGACTCGATGCCCCGGACCTGATCGAGCCGCTGCGACTGCTACGGTGAGCGGGGGCCGGACGGCCGGATTCGTCAGCCCCTTCCCCGCTGATGAAGTGGACCACGGGCGGATCGGGCGGAACCGACTGGGAAGATGGACGTTCTCGCGTGGGATGAATCATTGAGAGCGACAACGGTCCCTCATGTCTGATGGATTGCTGGACTCACGAAGAGGTCGGTCATTCATCACCAGTACGATATAGAGACCTCGTTAGCGCTCAACTAAGACCCGGCGTTCTTTCCATATCTGGAATCAATCCCATGATTGGTCTAGACTGCCGCGCATGAACCCGCCCGATCCACCCCGCCGCGGCCGCCCAGCCAAGCCGACCGGGCATCCCGTCGGGGGCCACATGAGGCAGCGCCGCGAGGCGCTCGGGCTCACGGTGCGCGACGTGGCGCTCCGGGTCGGGCTCAGGGAGAGCTCGGCGTCCTACCTCTCGCAGATCGAGAGCGGGGCGAAGACCCCGCACTCCGCGCTGGCGCTGCGCCTGGCCGATGCGCTGCTCGACGATCAGCGCATCTACCTGGCCTGGGCGGCGACCGGCGCCCGCTCGAACCCCGTCGAGACGGCTCGCGCCGTCCAGTTCCTCGCCGAGCGGCTGGGGCACCCGAGTTACGCGGGGCTGGTCGCGCAGGGCGGGGCCGCGCCGTGGCCGGCGCGGCGCGAGCCGGTGCCGGTCGATGCGACGCCCGCAGCCGCCGGCCCGGAGCCGGACGACCTCGTGCAGGCCTGGCTGCTCCCCGGCGCGAGCGAGTACCACCGCGACGCGCTCGCGCGCGAGCTTCCCGGGATCCCGCCGGCACCGCCCGCCACCGAGGTTCCACAGGCGCGGATCCTGGTGCCCGAGATCGAAGAGGGCGCCGACCCGGGCGACGGCGCGCGGCCGAGCCCGGACGTTCGCCTGCTGCATCGCATCGCCGCCGACTCGCTCGCCAGCATCGAGCCGCCCGTGCGGCCCTTCGCGTTCCGCCTCTCGAGCGCAGGCGCGCGGCGCGTGAACGACGTGCTCGCGGCCGGCGACCTGGCCATCGTCAGCCGGAAGTACTGGCCGCTGGAGCGCTTCGCCCCGTACGCGGTGCGGCTCTCGGGGCACCTGATCCTGAGCCGCGCCCTCTGGAGCGGGCGGCAGTTGCTCCTGCTCCCGGGCCGCGACGAGAGCGACTTCATCGTGCTGGATGCGCCCGACCGCACGGCGCTGGAACGCCTGATCGCCGGCAAGGTCGTGGCCCGGATCCGCGGCGGGGAGTAGCGCCCACCGCCATGCCGCTCGCTCCCGCCCTCGAGCGCCTCGCCCGCGACTGCGACGTCACGCCCTACAAGTCCTCGGGGCCCGGCGGGCAGAAGAAGAACAAGGCCGAGTCCAGCGTGCGCGTCCGTCACCTGCCGAGCGGCATCGTGCGCATCGCCACCGAGAGCCGCTCGCAGGCGCGCAACCGCGAAACGGCGCTCGCGCGCGTGCTCGAGGAGCTGAAGCGCCGCGCCCGCAAGCCGAAGCCCCGACGCCCGACCCGGCCGACGCGCTCCGCGGTCGAGCAGCGCCTCGCCGGCAAACGGCTCGAGGCCGAGAAGAAGCGCGGGCGGGGGAGGAGCGCCGCCGCGGAGGAGTGAGGCCCGCTGCGCCCGGGTCAGGCCCGGCCGAACTCGTCGTCGGGCTCGCGTTCCTCCGCGTGGTGCTTGATCACGCGCGCCTCGGCGATGAACACGACCTCCTCGGCGATGTTCGTCGCCAGGTCCGCCACGCGCTCGAGGTTGCGCGCGACCAGGATCAGTTCCATCGCCCGTGTGACGGCCCGCGGGTCCTCGACCATGTATCCCACCAGGTCGTTGAAGACCTGGCGATTCAGCGCATCCACCTCGTCGTCCCGCGCGCACAGCCGCCGCGCAGCCTCGGCGTCCTGGCGCACGAACGCGTCCAGGGAGTCGTGCAGCATCCCTCCGGCCAGCTCGGCCATCCGCGGGATGTCGACCAGCGGCTTGAGCAGGGGCTGGCCCGAGAGCCGCGCGGTGCCCTGCGCGATGTTCACCGCGTGATCGCCGACCCGCTCGAGATCGTTCACGATCTTGAGCGCCGCGGTGATGAAGCGCAGGTCCCGCGCCATCGGCTGCTGCAGCGCGAGCAGCCGGACGCAGCGGTCATCCACGTCGATCTCCATCCGGTCGATGACCTTGTCGGCGTCGAGGACCTCCTGCGCCAGCACCGGATCCAGGCGGCGCAGCGACTCGACGGCCTTCCGCACGACGGCCTCGGCGCGCCCGCCCATCAGGAGCAGTTCCTCCTTCAGGGCCGCCAGCTCCTTCTCGAAGTGTCGTTCCACGCGTCTTCTCCGATCCCGATGTGTTCGCGGCGCCGGACTAGCCGAAGCGGCCCGTGATGTAGTCCTCGGTGAGCTTCTGTCTCGGACGGGTGAACAGGCTGCGGGTCTCGCCGACCTCGACCAGCTCGCCCACCATCATGAAGGCGGTGGTGTCCGAGATGCGCGCGGCCTGCTGCATGTTGTGGGTCACCACCACGATGGTATAGCGGGACTTGAGCTCCAGCACCAGCTCCTCGACGCGGGCCGTCGCGGTCGGATCGAGCGCGGAGGCCGGCTCGTCCATGAGCACCACCTCGGGCTCCACCGCCAGCGCACGGGCGATGCAGAGCCGCTGCTGCTGCCCGCCCGAGAGGGCGAGCGCCGACCTGCCCAGGCGGTCGCGGACCTCCTCCCAGAGCGCGGCGCGGCGCAGGCTGGTCTCGACGCGGGCCTCCAGCTCGGCGCGCCGGTTCACCCCCAGCAGCCGCAGCCCGTACGCCACGTTCTCGAAGATGGACTTCGGGAACGGGTTGGCCCGCTGGAACACCATCCCGACGTGACGCCTCAACTCCACCACGTCGGTGCCCGGCGCGTAGACGTCCAGGCCGGAGAGCTCGACCCGGCCACGCACGCGCACGCCCGGGATGAGGTCGTTCATGCGGTTGAACGAGCGCAGGAGCGTGCTCTTGCCGCAGCCGGAGGGCCCGATGATGGCGGTGACGCTGTTCGCCGGCACCTCGAGGCTCACGGACTTCAGGGCGTGGTGCGCGCCGTAGAACAGGTCGAAGTCGTGCGTGCGGATCCTGATCTCCGGCTTCAAGACCGCCTCCGGCGGCTGCCGGTCCCGGGCCTGCGCGTCGTCCGCCCGCCTCGCGAGTGTCTCATGAGCCTGCACGTCGGTCCCTCACGGCCGGGGCGCCCGCCGCGTGGTCAGCCGCACCAGCGCGGAGAGCAGCGTCACCAGCAGCATCAGCACCAGGGCCCCCGTCCAGGCCTGGCGGTTCCAGTCGTCGTACGGGGCCCTGGCGTAGTCGTAGATGAACACCGGCATCGAGGCCATCGGCTGGTCCACCCGCAGCGACCAGAATCGATTCCCGAGCGCCGTGAACAGCAGCGGCGCGGTCTCGCCGGAGGCGCGCGCGAGCGCCAGCAGGCAGGAGGTCACGATGCCGGCCGAGGCGGCCGGGATGACGACATCCTGCGTGGTGCGCCAGCGCGGCGCCCCCAGCGCCAGCGCCGCCTCCCGGTAGGAGCGGGGCACCAGGCGCACGACCTCCTCGGTCGAACGGATGATCGTGGGCAGCATGAGCAGGGCGAGCGCCACGCCTCCCGCCAGCGCCGAGAAGCGCCCCATCGGCACCACCACCAGCCCGTACACGGCCACGCCCACGACGATCGAGGGGATGCCGCTCATGACGTCGGCGGTGTAGCGCACCGCGGCCGCCAGACGGCCGCGCCCGAACTCCGCCAGCCAGACACCGGCGCCCACGCCCACGGGGACGGCGATCAGCGTGGCGATCCCGACCAGGATGAGCGTGCCGACGATGGCGTTCGCCATCCCGCCGCCCGTCTCGCCGACCGGCTTCGGCAGGTGCAGGAAGAAGTCCAGGTTCAGTTCGGGCAGTCCCTTCGCGAGCAGGTGCCAGACGACGAGCGCCAGCGGCACCATCACCACGAACGCCGACAGTCCGCTGGCCCCCACGAAGCACGCGTCCCACACCCGGCGCCGCAGGGCCGGCCGCCCGGTGTGCAGCGGGCGCAGCACGCGCTCCCGTCCGGGCTCAGGCTGCGCCTGCGGCATCGCTCCTCCCTCCGGTCGCCCACAGCACCAGCAGGCGGGCGAACGCATTCATCACCAGGGTCAGCGCGAACAGCACCAGCGCGATCTCGACCAGAGCCGACAGGTAGAGCGCCCCGGTGGCCTCGGTGAACTCGTTGGCGATGACGCTGGCCATGGTCGAGCCGGGAGCCAGCAGCGAGGCCGAGATGCGGTTCGAGTTCCCGATCACCATGGTGACGGCCATGGTCTCGCCGACCGCGCGTCCCAGGGCGAGGATCACCGCCCCAAGGATGCCGGGCCGGGCGGCGTCCACGGCCACCGCGATGGCCTCGGCCCGCGTCGCGCCCAGCGCCAGCGCCGCTTCGCGCAGCGAGGGCGGCGTGGCGAGCAGGATCTCGCGGGACAGCGAGGCGATGGTCGGCACCACCATGATCGCGAGCACGATGCCGGCGTTGAGCATGCCGATGCCGAACGGGAAGCCCTGGAACAGGGGCAGGAACCCGAAGTGCTGGATCAGCCAGGGCTCGACGAGCGTGCGCAGCAGGGGGGCGAGGACGAACAGGCCCCAGATCCCGTAGACGATGCTGGGGATCGAGGCGAGCAACTCCACGACGAACGAGACCGCCTGGTCCACGCGGTGGGGCGCCAGCTCGGCCAGGTAGATGGCCGTGCCCAGGCCGAGCGGCAGCGCGAGCAGCATCGCCAGCCCCGAGGACACGGCCGTGCCGAAGACGTAGGGGAGGGCCCCGTAGCGGTCCGCCACCGGGTCCCACTCGGTGCCCACGAGAAAGTGCCAGCCGAAGGCGCGGATCGAAGGTCCGGCCCCCCGCGCGATCTCGTAGACGATGAGCGCGACCACCACGAAGACGAGCAGCGCGAGCGCGCCGAGGCCGCGGCGGTAGGCCTCGTCCGCCCACCGCGCGCCCGGCCGGCGGCGCGGCGCACCGGCGGGCAGCGCCGGGACCGTCAGCGCGCCGGACACCTGCGCTCCTCCGGTCGCGCAACGCAGTGGCCGTGCTCCAGTCGTGCTCCAGGGCTGCGCTTCATGGTCGTCCGGGCTAACGTCCCACGAAGACGGGCTTGCCGTTCGCCGTCAGGGTGCGCAGCGCGGCCTCGTTGGCCTTGATCACGGCGTCGGGCAACCGTGCGTAGTCGAGCGGCTCGACCAGGGCCTGCCCCTCCCGCATGGCCCAGGCGATGAAGCCGGCCAGCGCCCTGGCGCGCACCGGGTCCTTCGAGTCCTGGTAGACCAGCAGGAACGTGAGTCCGCTGATCGGGTAGGCGTCCGGGCCCGGCGCGTTCACGATGGGCGTGCGGACGTCCTTCGCGAGCGCCGCGGCCGCGCCGGCCACGGCCGCGGTCGTGGAGGCCAGCGAGGGGGCCACGAAACGGCCCGCCTGGTTCCTCACCCGCGCGACCGGAAGAGCGTTCTGCTTCGCGTACGCCAGCTCGACGTAGCCCAGGGCGCCCGGCGTCTGGCGCACCAGCCCCGTGACCCCCTCGTTGCCCTTGCCGCCCACGCCCGAGGGCCAGGAGACCGACGTGTTCGCCCCCGCGACCCCGCGCCACTCGGCGCTCACGGCCGACAGGTAGCCGGTGAAGATGTTCGTGGTGCCACTGCCGTCCGCGCGGTGCACCGCGAGGATGGGCGCGGCGGGCAGGGACACGCCGGGATTGGCGGCAGCGATGCGCCTGTCGTTCCAGGTCGTGATCCTGCCCAGGTAGATCCCCGCGACCAGTTCCGGCGTGAGTTGGAGCGGCCGCTGGAGGCCGGGGAGGTTGTAGGCGAGCGCCACCGCGCCGGCCACGGTGGGGAAGTGCAGGATCCTGCGCGGCAACTCGCGCAGGCGCTCGTTCGAGAGCGCAGCGTCGCTCGCGCCGAAGTCCACGGTGCCGGCCTTGACCTGCTGGATGCCGGCACCGCTGCCGATGGACTGGTAGTTGATCTGCACGCCCGTCTTCTGGCGGTAGACGTCGAACCACTTCGAGTAGATCGGATAGGGGAAGGTGGCGCCCGCGCCCGTCAGGTTCTGGGCGGGCGCGGGCGCGGCGACGAGCGCCAGCAGCGCCGCCGCGGCGCCGGCGCGAAACAGGTTGCGGAACATGGTCGGCACCTCCGGGATCGGGACTGCGGCCGGCTGGACGGGTGATGGAGCGTGGAGATCCGCGGCACTCCCCCTGGATCGCGGGGGGTGGTCCAGTCCGGCCGCGGTCACGTCGCAGGTCCGGCCGCCGCAGGTGCGCCGCAGGCGGGCGCGGAACCCGGATCGGCCTGGACCTCGCGGCACGATGGGAATCCTCATGGCCCCAAGGACACCATGGATGAGGTTTCGGCGACGTTACGAGCGGATGAAGCCGGCGCAAATACGCCGGGGCGGATCCGGCCGCCTCAGCCCGGCGGCGCCGCCGGGATCTCGAAGTGGAACACGCTGCCGCCACCGCGCGGAGTGCGGACCGAAACCTCGCCGCCGTGCAGGGCCAGGATGTGCTTGACGATCGAGAGGCCCAGGCCGGTGCCGCCCTTCTCGCGCGAGCGCGCCTTGTCCACGCGGTAGAAGCGCTCGAAGATGCGCGGCTGGTCCGCCTCGGGGATGCCGGGACCGGTGTCCTCGACCTCGCAGAAGACGCGGCCGTCCAGGACCCCCAGGACCACCGTCACGCCACCGCGCTCGGTGTACTTCACGGCGTTGTCCAGCAGGTTCGCCATCACCTGCTCCATCATCAGCCGGTCGGCGCTCACGGTCGCCACCGGCCCCGGCGCCAGGGTCAGCGACAGCCCGGCCTTCTCCGTCCGGGGCCGGAACACGCCGACCTGCCGTTCCGCCAACTCGCGCAGATCCACGGCCTCGAGTCGCGGCCGCGCACCCGGCCGCTCCAGTTCGGCCAGCGACAGCAGGTCGCGGGCAAGGGCCTCCAGCCGCACCGCCTGATCGCGGATCACCCGCACGAATTGCTCGCGGTGCTCCACGTCGTCGAGCCCGCCGTCGAGCAGGGTCTCGGCGTAGCCGCGCAGCGAGGTGAGCGGCGTGCGCAGTTCGTGCGAGACGTTCGCCACGAAGTCCTGCCGGATCTGGTTCACGCGCTCGGCCTCGGTCAGATCGTGCAGCACCAGCAGCACGGACTCCCGGTTCGCGTCGCTGAGCGGCGTGGCGGTGGCGCGCACCAGGCGCTGTCCCGCCGCCCACAGCCGCAACTCGCCCTCCGCGACCTCCTGGCGCCGGCGCGCGGACTGGATGAGATCCTCCAGCTCGGGCGAGCGCACGAACTCGCCGAAAAACGTCCCGGCGCCCGCCGGCAGCGGCTGCCCGAGCAGCTCCGCCATGCGGCGGTTCATGTGGATCACGTGCCCGGCGGGATCGAGCAGCGCCACACCGTCGCTCATGTGGGCGAGGATGTGCTCGCGTTCGTCGCGCTCGCGCCCCAGCGCTTCGAGCCGCGAGCGGGAGTCGGCCGCCATCTGGTTGAGCGAACGGCCCAGCCGGCCCACCTCGTCGAGCGGCTGCTCCGGGGCGCGCGCGGTCCCGCCCTGGCCGAGGTTCCGGGTCACGCCCTCGAGCTCGCGGATGCGGGCGACGTGCCGCCCGGTCACCCAGACCAGCAGCGGGACACCGAGCAGCAGCGCGAGCAGGGCCGCCGCCAGGGAGTTGCCGAGCAACACCCGGCGCAGGGCGCCCAGCGCCGACAAGTGCGCGGCCATCCGCACGACCGCCACGTCGGAGCCCGGGGCGGCCGGCGCTGCGACGTAGGCGAAGCCATCGGCGAGCGTGGCGCTGCGCCGCGTGTCCCGGCCGATCCGGCCGGCCAGGGCCGCGGCGACTTCCGGACGCACGGCGTGGTTCTCCACCTCGCCGAGGCGGTCCGCCGGGAGGTCTGAATCGCCCAGCACCCGGCCCGCGCGATCGACCAGGGTGACGCGCCAGCCGAGATGGGACCGCCAGCGCGCAGCCAGCTCCGACCAGTCGGCACGCGCCGGGATCTCGGCCGCGACGGCGCACACATCACGCTCCAGCGCCTGCAGCGTCTGTTCCTCCACCCAGGCGCGCTGCTGACGCATGACCAGGCCGGTCATCGCGGCGAGGACCGCGGCGATCACCAGGATGTGCGCCAGGAGCAGGCGGGTGCGCAGGGTGAAGGTCACGGGACGGGCCCTCCGGCGGCACCCCCGGGCGGGACCACCAGCTTGTATCCGGCGCCCATCACCGTCTCGATCAGGCGGGGCTCCTCGCCGAGCTTCGCCCGCAGCCGCCGCACGTGGACATCCACCGTGCGACTCTCCCCGACGTAGTCGTAGCCCCAGACCTTGCGCAGCAGCTCCTCGCGCGAGTGCACCCGTCCAGGGTGCCGGGCCAGGAACGCCAGCAGGTCGAACTCGCGCGGCGTCAGGGTCAGGCGGCGGCCCTGGAAGGTGATCTCGTGCGCGCCGGAGTCCACCACCAGCGGCCCGGCCTCGATCATCCCCGGCTCCTGCGCCGGGTGGGCGCGCCGCAGCAGCGCCCGAAGCCGCGCCACCAGCTCGCGCGGGCTGAAGGGCTTGGTGAGGTAGTCGTCCGCGCCGTGCTCGAAGCCCAGGAGCTTGTCCATCTCGGCGGCGCGCGCGGTCAGCACGAGGACCGGGAGGTCGCGCGTCATGGGCTCGGCGCGCACCTCGCGCAGGACTTCGAGGCCACTGCGTCCCGGCAGCATGAGGTCGAGCACCACGGCGGCGGGGCGCGACGCGAAGAGACGCTCGAGACCCGCCTCGCCATCAGCCGCGACCGCGACGCGGAAGCTGGCGCGCTCGAGGTTGTACCGGATGAGGTCACGGATCTCTTTCTCGTCCTCGATCACCAACACCAGTTCGACCATGGGCCCTCCGGCGCCGAGATGCTAGCCCGGACGATTCATGAAGCGCCAGCCGAGAGTGCGAGATGGGGCGCGGCACCAAGGCGCGCGAGTGGGCTGCACCGCAGGCGTGTCAGAAGACACGCCGAGGAGCACCCCGGTCGCGCAACGCAGGTGCCGTGCTCAAGATCGTACTCGCAGGCGGCGCGTCATGAATAGTCCGGGCCAGGGACGCGGGAATCCGCGGTCAATCGGGCGCCGCGCCGCCAGCGGGGTTCCGTGGGTCCGCGGTCATCCGCCGCGCCCCGTCCCGCACGCCCGGCTGGCGCTTCATGAATCGTCCGCGCTAGATTGCCTTCGCGCGGGAAAGCCGCCGCGCGCGAGGGTCCCATGCTTCAGCACCCCGACTCCGCCGTGGTCGTCGTCGAGCGGGCCGGTTACCCCGAGATGCTCGAGGTCTTCGGCTGGCTCGATCTCGACCCGGTCGTGAACGCCTACCTGGTGGCCCTGGTGCTGCGCGATGGGCTGGCCGCGCCACGCGACGAATACTGGGTGGCGCGCCGCCACGGCGCGCTCGCGGGGCTCGTTTGCCTGGGCGGTTCCTCCGGGGCCGTCCTGCCCGTGGGCGACGATCCCGCGGCGCTGGCCGCCCTCGCCGGGCGCGTCGCCGAACGGCTCTCCATCCTCCCGCGTCAATTCCAGGTCATCGGCCCGCGGGCGGCGGTCGCGACCGTGGTGGTTCGCCTGCGCGAGGCGGGCCTCGTCCCGCGGCTCGAACTGCCGCAGGCCTACATGGCGATCGAGCGCGGCGGACTGCCACCCTTCGAGCGGCTCACGGAACTGCGCCCGGCCCGCCCCGAGGACTACGACCTCGTCCACCGCACCGGCGCGGAGCTGCGGGCGGAGGAGCTCGAAGAGGATCCGCGACGGGCGGACCCGGAGACCTATGCGCGTCGCGTCGAGGAGGAGTGCCGCCAGGGCTACACCTATCTCTGGCTGGCGGACGGCGCGCTGCGCTTCCGGGCCAGCCTGAGCGCGCTCACCGCGGACGCCGTGCAGATCTCGGGCGTCTTCGTGCCGCCCGAGCACCGCAACCGGGGCCTCGCGCAGCGGGGGCTCGCGGAGCTGTGCACGCGCCTGTTCGCGCGCACCCGGGCGGCCTGCCTGTTCGTGAACGAGGCCAACGCCCCGGCGATCGCGGTCTACCTGCGTCTCGGTTTCCGCCCGCGCGCACCGTGGGCCTCGACCTTCTTCGACGCGGCGCGGGACGGTTGACCCCGCCCGCTCCCCGGGCGCGGCCCGGCATCGTCCGCGCGGCGGACGGGGCGCAGGGACCGGCGCCTGGGCGTTTCTGCTTGACGTTGGTTTCGATGATTTGCGACTTTGTGCCGGTACGCAAAGAATGGCGCTCCCTGTCCTTCCGATCCGGAGGTCGAACGTGAAAAAGCTCCTGCTCCTCGCGCTGTTCGCCGCGAGCCTCGTGCCCACCCCTGCAGCCCACGCCCAGGTGTTCGGGCAGTACACCCCCGCCGAGATCCTGCCCGTGAACGCGCGGCTGGGTGGCGCCTACGTGAACTTCAGCAGGGACGTGGTCGGCGCGCTGGGCCAGCTGCGGCTGAGCTTCTATCCGAACGTGGACTTCGGATTCCAGGGCGGGCTCGCGCGGCTCGACCTGGGAACGACCTCCAAGACCTCGCTGCGCCTGGGTGCCGACGTGCGCGTCGGGGTGGCAAAGGCGTCCGCCGGTCGCCCGGTGGACATCGCGGTGGGCGGGGGGCTCGGGGTGGAGACGAGCGACCAGTACTCGGTGTTCAGGATCGGGCCGTCGGTCGTGGCCAGCCACACCTTCCCCTTCTCGAGCAGCGCATCGGTCGCGCCCTTCGCGGGGGCGATGCTCTGTTTCACGAACTGGGACGCCGACAACGTGACCGGGACCGACTTCTCCGTGCCCGTCCGGTTGGGCGCGGAACTGCGCGCCATCCCCGGCATGCGCATCACGGCGGAGTTCCAGTTGCGTCTCGGCGACGATTTCGACGACCGCACGGCCTTTTCGACGGGGATCAACTTCCCATTCTGAGCCGGTGACGGCGCGGGAGCGGGAGCGCCGTCGCTGCGCGGGTGTTTCGTCAGCCGCAACACGTTCATTCACAGCGTGTTGGGGCCTCGCGCCCGTCATCAAAATGGACCTTGTCGGACCGTGCCGGCGGTGCTAGCCTCCCGGCCCCCGAGCGGAGTCCCCCTTCGGCCTCTGCTCGCGGGAATCGGCGATCCCTTCCAAACCAATGCAATGAAAAGCCTTCAGTCTGCGGGGGCCGATCACCGCGCGGCTCGCTTCGCAGTCTCACACGAGCTCGCTGGCAAGATGTGGAAAACGTGTGGACGAAAGGAGGAACGACAGGCCCCAACACCATTCCACCAAACGAGATGGAACCACCACCGTCGATGTTGATAAGTCCTTTCCACATTCTCCACAAATCGTCGCACCCCAGAGCTCCGGGCCTCGGCTGGCTGAGGCCGCCTAGACCCGGCCCCCTGTGGACAACTCTCGCGACCTTTCAGCAAGGACCGTTGAAATGGCCGTCCAGTCGTTGCATTCGGAGGAGACGAGCCTGATCTGGGCTCAAGTCCTCGACTCCGTGCGCGGCAGGCTCGGTAGCCCCCAGGCGCTGGACACCTGGTTCAAGCCGATCATCCCCCGTGCCATCAGCACCCAGCTCGTCGAATTGGAAGTTCCCAACGCTTTCTTCGTGGACTGGATCCACGAACATCACCTGACCGCACTGCGCCAGAGCCTGGCGGAGGTGCTGGGCGCAGCGCCCGAGGTCCGCTTCTCGGCCCTCGAGCCCGTGGCTCCCGCACTGCCCGCCGAGCCCCGGCCCAACCCCACGGCGACCGTCGAACCGCGCGCCGCGCGCCTGTGGCTCGACAGCCAGCTGAGCCCGCGGCACACGTTCGAGAGCTTCGTCGTCGGCAGCAGCAATCGCTTCACGCACGCCGCCTGCATGGCCGTCGCACAGAACCCCGGGCACTCCTACAACCCGCTCTTCATCTTCGGTGGCTCGGGCCTGGGCAAGACCCACCTGCTGCACGCCATCGGCCACCAGGTGATGTGCAGCAAGCCCGGCCTGCGCGTCTACTACGTGCCGGCCGAACGCTTCACCAACGAGATGATCTACGCGATCCAGCACGCCCAGACGCTGGCGTTCCGCAACAAGTACCGGAACGTGGACCTGCTCCTGATCGATGACATCCAGTTCCTGGCGGGGAAGGAGAGCACGCAGGAGGAGTTCTTCTACACCTTCAACGCGCTGCGCGACGCGCACAAGCAGATCGTGGTGACCGCGGACAAGCCGCCCAAGGACATCCCGATGCTCGAGGCGCGCCTCACCTCGCGTTTCAACCAGGGGCTCGTCACCGACATCAAGCAGCCCGACCTCGAGACCCGCATCGCCATCCTGCGCAATCGCTGCGACCAGGAAGGCGCCGACGTGCGCCTCTCGGAGGACGTGCTGCTCCTCATCGCGGACCGCGTCCGCACGAACATCCGCGATCTCGAGGGGTGTCTGGTGCGGTTGATGGCGGTGGCCGCCCTGACGGGACAGGAGATCTCGCTCGACCTGGCCGAGGAGGTGCTCCAGCACTACGTCCACCCGGACTCCGATCAGCTCACGCCCGAGCGCATCGTGGCGCTGGTGTCCGAACAGTTCAGCATCAAGGTCGAGGCTCTCTTCGGCCAGCGGCGGACGAGATCGGTGGCGCTGCCCCGGCAGGTCGCGATGTACCTGCTGCGACAGCTCACGGAGCTCTCCCTGGTGGACATCGGCCGCGTCTGCGGCGGCCGGGACCACTCCACCGTCATCTACGCCTGCGAGAAGGTGGGCGCGATGGTGGCGACGGACAGCGAGTTCGCAGAGCGCATCAACGGTCTCATCTCCACGCTGGCTGCTGGATGAACCGTGGATAACCTGTGGAGGACTGGGGATATCCGACCCTCGTCGGCAAGGACCTTGCAAAGGGGTGGACAAGTGGTGGGTCTTCCCACACTCGTCTGCTCCCTTCCCAGCCCTTGTCGGGACGCCTCTTGCGAGCACCGGGAAGCGGTCCTCCACAGACTCCACAGCCCCTACGGCTACTAGTCTTTTTCTTATTGGATGACAAGCAGTTAGAGTCATAGGCAGCGACCCGAAATCACTTGCAGACCACCCTCGCGCCGCCTATGATGCTTCGGTTTCGGACATGAGCCTCCGGCGATCGTCGTGCCGCATCGCGGAACCCGTAGCCGGACTTGGGCTTCCCCCAGTCATGGAGTGACCTTTATGGAGCTGACCATCCAGCAGGGCGACCTCGCGTTCGCTGTCGCGCGGGCCCTGGGATCGGTGGCGAGCAAGAGTCCTCTGCCGCTCCTGAGTTGCGTGTTGATCGAGGCCGAAAAGGGTGGTCTGCGCGTGACAGGCACCGACCTCGACGTGACCACCTCCGTGCGGGTTCCCTGCACCGTCGCGAGCCCCGGCAAGGTGGCGATCCCGGCGCGACATTTTCACGAGGTCGTGCGGAAGATGCCCAAGGGCACGCTGACGCTGGCGGTGCGCAACGGGCAGTGCCAGGTGGACTACGGCGAGGGTAAGGGCTGGTCGCGTTTCCCCGTGCAGGATCCCGCGGAGTTCCCGCGCATCCCGGAGTTGAAGGGGGAGTCGCGGGTCACGCTCGACGGGGCCACGCTCTCCCGGCTGGCGGCACGGACCACGTACTCCTCCTCGACCGAGGAGACGCGTCCGCAGTTGAACGGCGTGCTGCTGCTGGGCACCGAGAAGGGGCTGACCTTCGTCGCCACCGATGGCCACCGGCTCTCGCGGGCCTCGCGCAAGGGCTCCTACGCGGGTCTCACCGCGCAGGGCATCATCGTGCCGACGCGCGCTCTCCAGACCGTGAGCCGCACGGCCGAGGAGGCCACCAGCCCGGTCGAGATCGAGGTCGCTGCGGGCCGCAACCAGGCGGGCTTCAGCACGCAGGTGGGGGAGTACCGCGTGCAGATCATCACGCGGCTCCTCGAAGGCGCCTATCCGAACTACGAGCAGGTCATCCCGAAGGACAACCCGCACAGTCTCACGGCACGCCGCGACGACCTCATCCAGGCCATCGACATCGTCGCCTCGCACGCGGACAACGTCACGAAGCAGGTGCGTTTCTCGGTGCGCAAGGAGGATCTGGGCGTCTCATCGACCACGCAGGAGCTGGGGGCCGGCGAACAGAAGCTGCCCGCCGGGTACGACGGGGAGCCCCTGGAGATCGGCTACAACGCGGGCTACCTGCTGGAAATCCTGCGCTGCATCCCCACGGAGCAGGTCCTGTTCCGCTTGAAGACGTCGCTCTCCGCCGGGGTCATCGAGCCCGTGGGAGCCTTGCCGCAGAGCGAGGAAGACCTGCTCTGCCTGATCATGCCGCTGCGCCTGCCCGACGCGGGGACGTAGCGCGTGGAGTCGCTGTCCAGCGTGATCCCGCGCGTATTCAAGCAGCTCGGACTGGAAGAGGGGCTGCTGGGCTGGCGGGCGGTCCACGAGTGGGAACAGGCCGTCGGGCTGCGCATCGCGCGGCACACCCGGGCGGTGGCCTTTCGAGAGGGAGTGCTCCAGGTCGAGGTCGAAGGTTCTGCCTGGATGCATGAGCTGGGGTTCCTCAAGACGGACCTCATGCGAAAGGTCAACCGGCACCTCGGCAGCCGGCTGGTGAAGAACGTGCGTTTCGTCATGCCCCGGGGAGGGATCCTCAGGTGAGCGTTGAGAAGGGGGAGAGCGGATTGGCTGAAGAAGCGAAGGCCAAGGGCCACCATTACGACGCCACCAGCATCCAGGTCCTCGAGGGCCTGGATGCGGTGCGCAAGCGCCCGGCCATGTACATCGGCGACGTCGGCATGCGCGGGTTGCACCACCTCGTCTACGAGGTGGTCGACAACTCCGTGGACGAGGCCCTGGGAGGGTTCTGCGACGAGATCTCGGTGACGATCGAGCAGAACGGAAGCGTCACCGTCGTGGACAACGGGCGCGGCATCCCGGTGGACCTCCACATGGGCACGAAGAAGCCGGCGCTCGAGGTGGTCATGACCACGCTGCACGCCGGCGGGAAGTTCGACAGCGAGAGCTACCACGTCTCCGGCGGGCTGCACGGCGTGGGTGTCTCGGTGGTGAACGCGCTGTCGGCGTGGTGCGAGGTCGAGGTCCTCAAGGAAGGCTCGATCTACACCCAGCGCTACGAGTCCGGGAAGCCGACCGGCCCGATGAAGTCGCACCCGGCCGAGAAGGGGCGCCATGGCACCGGCACGACCCTGCGCTTCATGCCGGACGGGGCGACCTTCCCCGACACGACCTTCCACTACGACACGCTGGCCGGCCGGCTGCGCGAGCTCGCGTTCCTGAACAGCGGGCTCAAGATCCGCCTCACGGACGCGCGCACCGGCAAGACCCACGAGTTCGTCTACAAGGGCGGCATCATCGAGTTCGTGAAGTACCTGAACCAGAACAAGGAAGCCCTCCACCCGAAGCCGGTGACGTTCAACCGCGAACGCGACAACGTGGTCGTGGACGTCTCGCTCCAGTACAACGACAGCTACGTCGAGTCGGTGCACTCCTTCGTCAACAACATCAACACGATCGAAGGCGGCACCCACCTGATTGGCTTCCGCACGGCGCTCACCCGCTCGCTGGTGAACTACGCCGAGCGCGAGGGGATGACCAAGAACAACAAGGCGACGGTGAGCGGCGAGGACGTGCGGGAGGGCCTCACCGCGGTGATCTCGGTGAAGATGCAGAACCCCCAGTTCGAGGGGCAGACCAAGACCAAGCTGGGCAACAGCGAGGTCAAGGGCATCGTCGAGAGCGCGGTGGGTGAGGGCCTGCGCGAGTACTTCGACGAGAACCCCGCGGTGGTGCGACGGATCGTCGACAAGATGCTGGCGGCGTCGCGGGCCCGCGAAGCCGCGCGCAAGGCGCGCGAGCTCGCGCGGCGCAAGACCATCCTGGACGGCGGCGCGCTCCCCGGGAAGCTCGCGGACTGTTCGCTCGACGATCCGGCGACCTGCGAGATCTTCATCGTCGAGGGCGACTCGGCGGGCGGCACCGCGAAGCAGGGGCGGGACCGGCGCTTCCAGGCCATCCTGCCCATCCGCGGCAAGATCCTCAACGTCGAGAAGGCGCGCATCGACCGGGTGCTCGCCAACGAGGAGATCCGCAGCATCATCACGGCGATGGGGGCGGGGGTGAAGGAGGAGTTCGACGCCGCGAAGCTGCGTTACCACAAGATCATCCTGATGACCGACGCCGACGTGGACGGCGCGCACATCCGCACGCTGCTCCTGACGTTCCTCTACCGTGAATTCAAGGACCTCGTGGACAATGGCTACGTCTACATCGCGCAGCCACCGCTGTTCCTGGTGAAGAGCGGCAAGGAAGAGACCTACTGCTACGACGAGAAGGAGCGCGATGCGGCGATCACCCGCGTCGGGCGCAAGAACCTCCAGGTCCAGCGCTACAAGGGCCTCGGCGAGATGAATCCGATCCAGCTGTGGCGCACCACCATGAACCCGGAGACCCGCACGCTGTTGCGGGTCACCAGCGACGATGCGGTCGAAGCCGACCGCATCTTCACCATCCTGATGGGGGAGCAGGTCGAGCCCCGGCGTCAGTTCATCGAAGAGAACGCGCTGGCCGTGCGGAACCTGGACGTATGATGCCGAGACGAGCGATGCCCGCGCAGGCGGGCCAGACGAGATGGATGTGGTTCGCGCTGGCGGCCTTGCTGCTGGCGCCCGGAGTGGCACGGGCCGGGGCGTGGCGCCCGGTGTTGGGCGGCTCGGTGGGCAGTTCGTTCGCGGTGCTCGGCCAGCCGTCCGGTGGCGGCTCGTCGGTCTCGCTGTCGGCGATGTGGCCGGTGGCCCCGCGGTTCTCGTTCGGGGCGATGCTCCACGGCGACGATGCGGGCTCCACGGTGGACAGCCTGCGGGACGAGCAGGGGCGCGGGCTGGCCTCCGGAAAGATCGAGCAGGTCCACCGCGCCGCCTGGGGTGCGTCCTGGCGGCTGGACGCCGCGGCTCCGGCGAGGTTCGGGGTGGTCCCCTTCGCCAGCGCGAGCTGGGGTTACTACCGGATCGCCGACGACCTGCGTGGCGTGGAGCTCGGCAGCTTCGGCTCGACCGGCTTCAGTCTCGCGGCGGGCGCGCGCCGGCCACTCGGCCGCCACGTCGCCGTGGGGGCGGCCGTCCGTTATCACCGGCTGTTCAACGACCGCGAAGGCCGCTTCATGAGCGCCGGTCTCGATTTCGTCTGGCGCTGAGAAGACAAGACCATCGCCCGGGCGGGATCCCCGCCGGGCGTGAGGCAGGGGCGAGGGCATGGCACTGAACGACCGCACCAGAATCATCGACATGCCGATCGAAGACGAGATGAAGACCAGCTACATCAATTATTCGATGTCGGTCATCGTCTCGCGCGCGCTCCCGGACGTCCGCGACGGGCTCAAGCCCTCGCAGCGCCGCATCCTGGTCGCGATGAACGACCTGAATCTCACGCCGGGACGGGGCTACCGGAAGTGCGCCAAGATCGCCGGCGACACCTCGGGCAACTATCACCCGCACGGCGAGGGCGTGGTCTACCCGACGCTCGTGCGCCTGGCCCAGAGCTGGGTCATGCGCTATCCGCTGGTGGACGGCCAGGGCAACTTCGGCTCCATCGACGGCGACGCGCCGGCGGCCATGCGCTACACCGAGGCCCGCCTCACCCACCTCGCGGTCGAGATGCTCGCGGACCTCGAGAAGAACACGGTCAACCTGCGGCCCAACTACGACGAGACCCTCGAGGAGCCGACCGTGCTGCCGGGCGTGCTGCCGAACCTGCTCGTCAACGGCTGCTCGGGCATCGCGGTGGGCATGGCGACCGAGGTGCCGCCGCACAACCTTCGCGAGGTGTGCGACGCCATCGTGCACGTCATCGGGCACCCGGAAGCCACGCCCGAGGATCTCGCCCAGATCGTCAAGGGACCGGATTTCCCCACGGGCGGCATCATCTACGGCGTCCAGGGCATCCGGGACTGCTACACCACCGGGCGCGGCCTCATCCGCGTGCGCGCGCGGGTCCAGGTCGAGGAGGGCCGCGCCGGGCGCATGAGCCTGGTGGCGACCGAGATCCCCTTCCAGGTCAGCAAGGCGAGCCTGCTCGAGAAGATCGCCGGCCTGGTGCGCCAGGGGCGGATCACGGGCATCAGCGACCTGCGCGACGAGTCCGACCGCGACGGCATGCGCGTCGTGATCGAACTCAAGAAGGACGCCAACCCCAAGGTCGTGCTCAACCAGCTCTTCGTCCACACCCCGCTGCAGGTGACCTTCGGCGCGATCATGCTGGCCCTGGTGGAGAACCGGCCGCAGGTGATGAACCTGCGCCAGCTGGTGGACCAGTACGTGCTCCACCGGCAGGAGGTCGTGAGGCGCCGCACCGAGTTCGACCTCGCCGAGGCCGAGAAGCGCGCCCACATCCTCGAGGGCCTCAAGATCGCCCTCGACCACCTCGACGCCGTCATCACCCTGATCCGCGGCTCGAAGGACGTGGACGCCGCGCGCCAGGGCCTCATGAGCCAGTTCAAGCTGAGCGAGATCCAGGCGAACGCCATCCTCGAGATGCGGCTGTCGCGCCTGACCGGACTCGAGCGCTCGAAGGTCGAGCAGGAGTACCTCGAGATCATCCAGCTGATCGAGCGGTTGCGGTCGATCCTCGCCAACCCGAAGAAGATGCTCGCCATCATCCAGGACGAGGTCCGGCGCCTGAAGGAGAAGTACGGCGACGACCGGCGCACCGAGATCGTGGGCGAAGAGGGCGAGATCGGCTACGAGGACACCATCGAGCAGAAGGACATGGTGATCACGATCTCGCACGCCGGCTACATCAAGCGGCAGGAGATCGGCGCCTACCGCTCGCAGCGGCGCGGCGGCAAGGGCGTGATCGGCGCCCGGACCAAGGAAGAGGACTTCATCGAGCACCTGTTCGTGGCCAGCACGCACGCCTACCTGCTGATCCTCACGGACCGCGGCCGCTGCTACTGGCTCAAGGTGCACGAGATCGAGCAGGCCGGGCGCATGGCGAAGGGCCGGCCGCTCGTGAATCACCTCGAGGGCATGGGCCGCGAGGAGCGGGTGCAGGCGGTGGTGGCGGTCAAGGAGTTCGACGACCAGCACTACCTGGTGTGTGCCACGAAGAAGGGCCTCATCAAGAAGACGGTGCTCTCGGCCTACAGCCACCCGCGCAAGATCGGCATCAACGCCATCCTGCTCGAGGAGGGCGACGGCCTCATCGAGGCCATCCTCACCGACGGCACGCAGGACATCATCCTCGCGAAGAAGCAGGGCCTCGCCATCCGCTTCCACGAGAACGAGGTGCGCGCCATGGGCCGCACCTCCTACGGGGTCAAGGCGGTGACGCTCGACGAGGACGAGGACGAAGTCGTGAGCATGGTCGGGGTCAAGCGCCAGTCGACGCTCCTGGCCGTGACCGAGCACGGCTTCGGCAAGCGCAGCGAGATCTCCGAGTACCGGGTCTCCCATCGCGGCGGCAAGGGCATCATCACCATCAAGACCACCGAGCGGAACGGCTGCATCGTGGCCGTGAAGGAGGTCGTGGACGGTGACGAGCTGATGATCATGACCCGCTCCGGCCAGCTCATCCGCATGCCCGTGAAGGGCATCGGCGTGATGGGCCGCAACACCCAGGGCGTCACGCTCGTGAACCTGACGCCCACCGAGGGCGAACTGCTTCCGGACGTGGTGGCCGGGGTCACGCGAGTGGTGAGCGAAGACGACGAGGACGGCACCGGGGGCGGGATGGAAGCCGGAGCCGGGCCCGCCGCGGAGTAGCGTGACGCGAGTGCCCCGGACCCCGTGGCGCGGTCTGGGCGCGATGGTGCTGGCCACGCTGCTGTGGGGCGCCACCTTCGTCGTGATCCGCGACAGCCTGCACGCGATCAGCCCGCTGGCGCTGGTCTTCGGCCGCTTCGCGGCCGCGAGCGTCGTGCTGGTCGTGTTCGCGGCCCCGCGCTGGCGCCGGCTCACCCGCTCCACGCTCCTCGGCGGCGCGCTCGCGGGGGTCTGCTTCGCCGGCGGCTATCTCTCGCAGGCCATCGGGCTCACGCTCACGAGCGCGGGCAGCTCGGCCTTCCTGACCTGCGCGGGCACGCTGTTCGCGGCCTTCTACGCGTGGCCGCTCCTCGGCCAGCGGCCTTCGGGCGTGCTGCTGCAGGGCGTGCTGCTGGCCCTGGCGGGCTCGGCCCTGCTCTCGCTGGGGGCGCTCGGTCCGCACGGCCTGCGCCTGGGGGCGGGGGAGCTGTGGACCCTGTGCGGAGCGGCGATCTTCGGCCTGCAGATCGTGGCGCTCGCGCGCTTCGCCCCCCGGGCGGACGGGCTCGTGCTGGGCGCGGTCCAGGCGCTCACCGTGACCATCGTCCTGCTGCCGTTCGCGGGAGGCGCGGCCGCGCCCTTCGCCGGCCTTGCCGCGGCGGACGTGTGGCGCTTCGCCTACCTCGTCGCGGCGGGGAGCATCGTGGCGCCGTTGTTGCAGATCTCCGCGCAGCGCCTGCTGCCCGCCGGACGCGTGGCGCTGCTCTTCGCGCTCGAGCCGGTCTTCGCGGTGCTCTTCGCCCTCACCCTGGGGCGCGAGAGCTTCTCGACCCGCTGGTGGCTGGGTGCGGCGCTCATCCTTGCCGGTGTGGTGCGGGTGGAGTGGGACGCGGCGCGGGAGCCTTCGCCGGCGCGGGCGCCGCCGGCCGCAGCGTAGCGTCGAGCCAGGCGAGGAAGCGCGCGGCCAGGGCCGGGTCATAGCGGAACTGGACGAGACCCCGCCCGCCCGCCCTGGACTCCGCCTTGTGCGAGGCCGAGCGGTCGACGGCCTGGTAGAGGGCGTCGGTGATCGCGTAGGTCGCGTCGAAATCGTCGGGCGCGATCTGGAAGAAGACGGGCAGGCCCAGTCCCGCCAGGCGCGCGCGTGTCAGCCCGCGATCCACCAGTGCGGGCGCAGGGCTCACGAGCAGGAGCGCCTTCACGCGCGGATCCAGCGTCGCGGCCTCGACCGCCATGGTGGCGCTGGCCCCCACGCCCACGACCAGGTAGCGGGTGCTGTCCACCGGGGTCGCGCGCCGGACCCCTCGCACGACATCGCGCACATCGAGCGCGATGCGCGCCTGCAGCGCCGCCTCCCGGTCGAACCATGCGTCGGGTGAGGGGCAGGAGGCGTTCACCGACGCGCCGTGGCCGCGCAGGTAGAGCATCAGCGTCGTGATGCCGTGCCGGCGCAGGGCGAGCGCGAGGCTGTCGCCGGAGGCGAGCGTGTCTCCCGGGGCCAGCAGCAGGACCGCCAGGAGCGCCGGCGTGCGGGCCGCGGCGGCGCTCCCGCGACGCGCGGTCCGGCTGCGCGGAGGGAGCGCCGCGGGCACGAGGAGGCCGCCGAGCGGGAAGCCGTCCGAGGCGGTGATCGCGAGCAACCGCCCGCCCAGGGCGGCGGCCAGCGTGAGCTCGACCTCGTCGCGGTCGCTCGTCCCACGGAGCACCTCGGCCTGGACGCGGGGCCCGATCCCGGCCTCCTTGCTGGCCTGCTCGAGCAGCTCGATCACCTCGTCGTCGGTGCCGCGCGCGCGGATCGCGACGGGCAGCAGCAGCTCCACGGTCCGGTGATAGTCCTTGAGCGCGAACGCCACGCGGGCCATGCGGAAGCGCCACTCGTTGCTCGGGAGCAACGGGTCCTCGACGACGGCGAAGAGCTTCGCCGCCGTGTCGGCCCCCCCCTGGAGGAAGTGCGCCCACGCGATCCGGCCGACGAGCGCGGGCGGCGAGCTCCTTTCGGAGGCCGCCTGCGCCGCCGTGAGGAGCCGGATCGCCTCGGCTGCGTCTCCCGCACCCCGGCGCAGCAGCAACTGGTCCACGAGGGCGAGCAGCGACTCCTCGCTGTCGAGCAACTCGAAGGCGCGCCGGTGGCAGACGATGGCGCTGTCCACGCGGCCCTCGCGCTGGAAACTCGTGCCCGCGTAGCCCAGCGCCTCGCCCGCGCCGACCGGGTCGCTGGCGGCGGCGGAGTCGGCGTAGGCGAGCAACTGCGAGCGCAGACCTGCCGGCGTGGCCGCCAGGGTGAGCAGGGCGCGGGCGGGTGTGACCGGGAGCGCCGCCCGCGCGGGGAGCGCGCAGACGAGCAGCAGCAGGGACAACAGGGTGACGGACCTCATGGAGGTTCTCCCGGGCGGGTGGATTCCAAATGATGGACGGGAACTCGCGCTCGAGGGGTGAAGGCCCGTGCCCGGGCCCGCCCGACGTCGCGGAGGCGGGAGTGCGGACGATCCGGCTGCGAGCGTGACGCGGGTGCGCAGTCGCCGCAGGGTCCGCGCTCTCTGTGGGGTGGAGTCGGTCATGGCTGGGAGGAGATTGTAACCGAGCCGCCCCCGCCGACACAGGCGCCGCGCGGGCCGCTCCTTTTGCGCCACGCGGGGGCGCGTGTCACGATGGGTCTCATGGTCCGCGAAGCCGCCGTCGTCCACTCGTCCGGGTACCACTGCGACATCGGGACGCACGTGTTCCCGATGGAGAAGTTCGCTCTCCTGCGGCAGCGCCTGGTGGACGCGGGGGAGGTCGCCGGGGACGCCTTCCTCGAGCCCGCGCCCGCCTCGCGCGAGGACCTGCTGCGAGTCCACACCGCGGAGTATCTGGACGACCTCGAGCAATTGCGCTGGACCCTGCGCACCATGAGCGCCGAATTGCCGCTGACCGCCGGCATCGTGCGCGCCTACCGCCTGGCCGCGGGCGGCACCACGCTCGCGGCGCGCGAGGCGCTGACGCGCGGCTTTGGAGTCAACCTGGGCGGGGGGTTCCACCACGCCTACCCCGACCACGCCGAGGGCTTCTGCTACCTCAACGACATCGCCGTCGCCATCCGCACCCTGCAGCACGAGGGCCGGGTGCGGCGCGCCGCGGTCGTGGATTGTGACGTGCACCAGGGCAACGGCACGGCGCGCGCGTTCCGCGGCGACGACACGGTCTTCACGTTCTCGCTCCACCAGCAACGGAACTATCCCACGCCGAAGGAGCCGGGCGATCTCGACGTGGGGCTCGAGGACGGGACCGGCGACGCCGAGTACCTGGAGCGTCTCGGGCAGGCGCTCGACCGGGTCTGGGAGTCCGCGCCCGAGGTGGTGATCTACCAGGCCGGGGCCGACACCTACCGCGAGGATCAACTGGGAGGACTGGCGTTGACCATGGAGGGCCTGGCGGCGCGCGACCTCATGGTGCTGGAGGGCGGCGCGCGTCGCGGCGTGCCGGTGGCGGTGACCCTGGGCGGCGGCTACGCGCGGCGGCTCGAAGACACCGTCCAGATCCACCTGGCGACCTGCCGCCAGGCCTTCGCTCTGGCTCGCGACGAAGGCCCGCGCTCATGAGGTGACGACCGGCGCGGCCGGGTGGCTCCTGGGACGGAAGCGCCGGATGCAGCGGGCGGGCCCGGGGGCGCGAGCGGAGCGCCCGCCCTCCGCCGGCGCGCGCGTGATGGAGCCGACGTCGTGGATCCCTGCTGCCCGGCGCGTCGTGAGGAGGGGGGGGACACTCCTGACCACACGAGAGGGAACCGCCCGGGCAGGCGTTTCGTGCGTCGCGCAGCCCCCGCCCCGCCTGGCCGCACCACCCTGCCTGCGGAACACCTCGCTCTTGAAGATCCCGCCTGTTCGGGCGCTCGACAGATCGCGTGCAGCGAACGCGACCCCGGGTCGGGTCCGAAAGCTCCCTGCCAAAGAGGACTTTCTGCCCGGCTGCACGAGAAATGTGTACCGCGGGCCTGGCCGTTGTCAATACGCGGGAATAAGGAGGCGGTGCCGGGGCGCGCGCCTTGCTCCGGCGCGCGCCCCGGTCTCCGGCATCAGCGGACGGGCTTCTTCGCCGGGGCGGGCGCGGAGGGCTTCTTCGCCGCTGGCTGGGCCTCCGTCCGCGCCGGGGCCGCCGTGGTCGATGGGCCCAGCACCTCGAGCGAGGTGTCGTCGTAGTAGACCCTGCCGGTCGCGGGCACCGTGTAGGCGAACCACGCCCAGACCCCGACTGCGTCCGATGGCACGTCCATCTCCAGGGAGACGGGGGACCAGTCGTTCGTGAGGTCGAAGTTGCGCGCGGGCTCGCTCTGGGTCATGCCACGACTCAGGCTGTTGCAGTAGAGCCGGATCGTGGCCATCCCGCCCTTCAGGCTGTCCGTCTTGACCCAGGCCGAGAGGCGCACCCGCTTGTCCTCGAGGCCCCGGCCAAACACCTGACAGACGCCCGCGCGGGCCTGGTAGACGCCTTCCGCGCTGCCCGTGCAGCGGACGGAGGCCTTGCCCGAGTGCGCCTGGGTGGTGTCGCGTTCGATGCGCATGCCGGCGTAGGGCGGCATGGAGTACTCCCAGGCGTTCCCGTCGCCCTCGAAGCCCGGGTCCGCGAGCAGGTTCGTGCGCAACGGCAGCGCGGGAGCGGGGCGCGCGACCTCCAGTCTGAGCGAGGCGTCGTCGAAGATGACCTGGCCCATGCCCGCCAGACCGCAGCGCACGTAGATCACGTTCGTGCTGTACGGCAGGAACACGCGCACCTCGCGCCGCACCCAGTCGGTCTCGGGCTCGCTGAAATAGGAGCGCTTCCAGCCCAGGTCCAGGAGCGGGTCGTCCAGCTTGTTGATGCCGAGACGTCTCCCGGCCAGATCGCGCGGGATGCCCCAGGTCTTCGTCATCTTGCCGATGGTGTCACGGTAGGCCTGCAGAACGATGTAGGCCCGGCCCTGGAGGCCGTTGCTACGCGTCCACACCGAGAAGACCAGATCCTTTCCCCACGACTCCGGGCCCACGAGGACGGTCTGGCTCCAGTTGTGCCAGGCAGGCACGAGCGTGCTGGTGTTCGCGACGCTCACCGCGTAGCGGCCGCCGTGCGCGATGAAGGTATCGCGCCCGAAGAACACCGTGGGCAGGGCCGTCTGAGACGTGTCCCAGGCCGAGGGCATCCACGGGTGGGTTTCGAGCGAGTCCTCGAACCCTGGATTCAGGAGCAACTCGCCGCTGGACGGGCCCGCGGACGCGCAGGGAGCGGCGGTGGCGAGCGCGAGTGTCAGTGCGGCGAGCCAGGGGGCCGCTAAAATGCGCAGCGTCCGGGACATGCATTCTTCCTTTCGGCAGGACGGCAGAGACCGCGAAGGTGCGACGTTTCAGCGTCAAGAGTATCAGAAACCGGGGGCGTGAAGGTCAAGACGTCGTGGCGTCTGCGGCCCCTGGGGCCCTGAAAGCCGCAGGCCCTTCGGCTTCCCGGTCCGCCCCGGCGGGCGCGCCTCCGCGGGGTCTGCCCGCCCCGCCATTGCCGGTGCCGGAAGCGCTCCGATAGAGTCGGGCCCGGTGCACCACCTCCACGATGGAGTCCACATGTCCGAATGGCTCTTCACGTCCGACCTGCACGGCCAGGGCGCCCTCTACGAGCAGCTGGTGGCGCTGGTGGCGGCGCACCGCCCGGCGGCGCTGCTGCTGGGCGGCGACCTCGCGCCCCACGGGACGGGCGTGGAGGGCGTGCGGCGGCAGCGGCTCTTCCTGCAGGGCTTCTTCGTGGAGTTCGCGCGCCGCCTGCGGGAGGCGTCGCCGGGGCTCGAGTTGCTCGTGCTGCTGGGCAACGACGACTGGAGCGTCAACCAGGACGTGCTCGAGGCCCACGATGGGACGCTCTGGCGCATGTTGCACGGGCGGGTGGTGGAGGTGGACGGGGTCGGCGTCGCCGGCCTGTCCTGGGTGCCCATCACGCCGTTCGGCATGAAGGACTGGGAGCGCTGGGAGGACGCCGCCGATGAAGACCCGCCCCGCCTGGACGGCTGGCGGAGTCACGTCGGCGGGGTCGAGCCGATGCGCTTCGATCCGGCCCGGCGCTCACCCACGATCGCCGGCGCGCTCGAAGAGCTGGCGGCGCAGGCGGGCCCGGAAACGCTCTACGTGCTGCACTCGCCGCCACGCGACACCCGCTGCGACCAGATCGGCGCGCGGGTCCACGTCGGTTCGCGCGCGATCCGGACGTTCGTCGAGCGCTGCCAGCCGCCGCTCGTCCTGAGCGGACACATCCACGAGTCGCCGCGGGTCTCGGGCGCCTGGCGCGACACGATCGGCCGCACCGTGGTGGTGAATCCCGGCCAGTTCGGCACGGTGCGCCTGTGCGGCGTGTGGTTCGATCCCCACCGCATCGCGGAGACGCTGCGGCACACGGTGTTCGGCTGAGCGACGCCCGGGCGTAGCGGGCGGCTCGGTGTCGCATCCAGGGTCCCCGGCGCCCGCCGGCCCGGGGGTGGTCCGCGGACGTCGGATCCCGGCGGGGCGCCCGTGACTCCCATGATACGATGCCTGCGCTCCGTGGCCGCCCACGCCTTCCCGAGACCTTCGAGGTGCTTCGATGAGACGCGCCCTCTTGCCGACGCTCTGCGCCCTGGCTGGCGCGCTCTTCCTCCTTCACCCCGCGAGCGCCCTCGCCGGCCCGGCCTGGCGGTCGTGGGACGCGGGCCTGCGGGAGGCCGCGACCTCGGGCCGCCCGGTGCTCGTGGACGTCTACACGGACTGGTGCGGGTGGTGCAGACGCATGGACCGGGACGTCTACGCGCGGGCCGACGTGCAGGACTACCTCACCCGCAAGTTCGTGGTGGTGAAGCTCGATGCCGAGAGCGATGCCGCCGTGCGTTACGAGGGACGGGCGCACACTTCACGCAGCCTGGCGGAGCGATTCGGCGTGACCAGCTACCCGACCACCCTGTTCCTGAGCGCGAAAGGGGCCCCGCTCGGGAGCGTCCCGGGCTACTCGCCGCCCCGGGACTTCCTGCTGCTGCTGCGCTTCATCGGTGACGGGCACGCCGCCCGGGGCGAGAAGTACGAGGACTTCCTGCGCGTCGCGGAAGCCAGCAAGGCCCGACCGCGCCGCTGACGCGGTCCGCGCCGGGCGCGCGACCGGACTGGAGACGAACGCATGACCCTGTTCGACGGCACCCGGCTCGCGGTGCTCGATACCGAGACCACCGGACTCGATCCCGGCCAGGGGCACGGGCTCGTCGAGGTCGCCTGCGTCGCGCTCGACGGAGGCGACTTCGGCGAGAGGTGGTCCACGCTCGTGAATCCGGGCCGGCCCATCCCGCCGGAGGCGTCCGCCGTGCACGGCATCACCGACCGGATGGTGCGGGACGCGCCCGTCCCGTCGGTGGTCGCGGCCGAGCTCGAGTCGCGCTGCGCGGGACGCACGCTGGTCTTCCACAACGCCGCCTTCGACCTGCCCTTCCTCGCCGCGCTCCTGCGCAGGGGCGGCAGGCCGCCGCTGTTCCACGCGATCGTGGACACGCTCGGGCTGGCGCGCGGGCTCTTCGACCAGGGCGGCAACTCGCTGGGCGCGCTCGCGGTCCGCTTCGGCCTGCCGGCCGAGGCCGCGCACCGCGCCCTGGGTGATGCGCTCACCACCGCGCGGCTGCTCCAGGTGCTGGCCGCGCGCTGGGAAGGCGAGCGGGGGGTGCGCACGGTCGCGGAGCTGGCCGCGGCGAGCCAGGACGCGCTCCGCCTCACGAGCCGGCGACCGCGCACTGGCTAGCGGGAGCCGGGGACGTCCTGGTTGACACCCGCCTGCGGCCCCGAATAATGGTGAGACTCGAAGTCCGGCCGCGCACTTTCCGGTGGGAGGCTCCATGCAGGTGAACGATCCGCCCGAGGCGGGACAACCCGCCCCGGAATTCAGGCTCAAGGGACCGGGAGGACAGCCGTTCACCCTCTCCGAGTACCGCGGGAACCGGAACCTCCTGCTGGCCTTCTATCCGCTGGCGTTCTCGCCGGTCTGCGCGCACCAGCTGCCCGAGCTGCAGCGGGAGATGGCGCGGTTCCGGGCGCTCGACACCGAGGTGCTGGGCGTCAGCGTGGACTCGTGGTACTCGAACCAGGAATTCGCGCGGAAGCTGGGCCTGTCCTTCCCGCTGCTCTCGGATTTCGACCGCTCGGCCTGTGCCGCGTACGGGGTGCTCATCCCGGCGCGGGGCTACAGCAACCGCGCATACTTCGTCGTGGACAAGCAGGGGCGCATCGTCTGGCGTGAGATCAGCCCTACGCCCACGGAGATCCCCAGCACCGAGGATGCCCTGGCCGCCCTCGAGGGACTGGCGTGACCACCGGCCGGGCGCCCACCCGCGCCCCGCGCGGACGCCCCGGCCGCAGGCGACCGCCGACGCCGAAGGAACGACCCACCGTCCTGGTCGTGGACCGCGAGGGCGACGCCACCAACGCCCTCGTCGCCTTCCTGCGCGACCAGGGCCTCGGCGTGGTCTGGTCGCGCGATGGCGAGGGTGGCCACAACGCGCTCGACTCGACCCGCGTGGACTGCCTGGTGGCCGAGTTGCGCGCACCGCGCATCGACGGCCTGGACCTGCTGCGCCGGGCCCGCGAACGCAATCCCGAGGTCTGCGCGATCCTGGTCAGCGGAGGCGACGTCCCGGGCAAGGCCGCCGAGGCCATGCGCCAGGGGGCCGCGGATCTCCAGGCCAGGCCCCTCGACCACGAGAAGCTGCTGGCCGTCCTGCGCCGCGGGCTCGAGCGGCAGGCCCTGGTGGCGCGCGTGATCGAGATGGAAGCCCAGCTCGACGAGCGCTTCGGGCTCGAGCGCCTCACCGGCCACTCGCGCGCCATCGTCGCGGTGATGGAGCAGGTGCGTCACGTCGCCTCGACGCGCGCCACCGTGCTGATCGAGGGCGAGACCGGAACGGGCAAGCGGCTGGTGGCGCAGGCCATCCACCAGAACAGCCCACGCCGCGGCGAGCGCTTCGTCTGGGTCAACTGCGGCGCGCTCGCCGAGGCCGTCATCGAGAGCGAGTTGTTCGGGCACGGGCGCGGGGTTCCCGCCGACTCGAGCGCCGGGCGGCAGGGGCGGATCGAGT
>JANXPZ010000218.1 GCA_025357055.1 Candidatus Eiseniibacteriota bacterium
AATTCCCTTCATCAAAAGCCTCACCTGCCTATCAGTGACCATGTAAGCCCCTCCGTCGGAGGAACTTAGACGACCGCCGAGGTGCGCTTCCAACGGGAGTTCTAGTTGTCGCCGGGCGGTAGTTCTAATTGTCGCTCATCACTCCAAGAACCCCGGGCTCCCCCTATGCCGTCAAGGGCCCACGCCATACGAAGGAGGGGGGGAGATAAAGAGGGGGGGAGGTTGAGCGGCGCTGCCCAAGACTAGGGACTGCATATCGCGTCTGGCCGGGTCACACGCTTAGGCTGGAAGGCCGCGCAGAGTGAGGGAGAGCAACCGGCCCGCGAGCGCGTCCGCCTCTTCGTGGAGACACCCGCAACAGCCTTGCCCTCAGATTAGCCCGCGCCCAGCCGCAGGGGGGGCTGGGCGCATTTAGGGACGTCTCGGCCTGCGATTCCGGCTCGGGTGCCGCACCTCTTCGTCGAGTGCAGCCTCAGCGCGGGAGGCTGAGGCCCGGAGGATGTCGAAGATCCGCGGCTGCGTGTCATCCAGCACGGCTCGCCTCGTGGCTTCTGCGGCTAGGTCGGGGTGAATCCGCTTCCGGTATTTCTCAGTGATGTCCCGCGCGCTGGACCTGACATTCCCGGTCGGCGCTAGGTCCCGCCCCGCGTAGACCTTCTGTGCGGCCACCAGAGTGCAGCTTGTTGCGTAGCTGGAGAGCGTGCCTTCGAAGAGTCGCCGCAGCTGTGCGTCCACGAGGTGCCAGACCCGAAGGGTCTTCGGTGGGCCGGGTCCGGTAAGGAAACTGCCGCGTGGCTCGAGTTCCATGTCAGCCACGTCAAGTTCCCAACGCAAGCTCCTGAGCCTCCACATGGAGACCTCGGCAGCGCACACACCAACCAGTTGCTCCACGGAAGCTATCCCCGGGGGCGTTGCGCGCCACAGCAACTCCTTGAGGCCATCGGCCAGACGCTTCTGGAAGATCTCTTCCGATGGGTGTTTCGGTGGGTCGGATGGCTTCCGGGAGGTCTTCTTCGATGGGGGCTTCGGGGGCTTAGCCAAGCGCAGGTGCTCGCCGCGAGCATCGACTGCCCGTTCACGCAGGAGACGAATCCGGACAATCCTCCGGACCACCTGTCGCCATGCCTCGTAGCTCTTGGCGGACAGGGTGGGCGCGACCTGTCGCCCGGCACTCAGTCGCGAATCCCCCGACTGCCTCGGCAGCCATGCCAGTAGCTCCGGTGGAGCGGCCTTCTCAGCCTCTTCGATCCTGGTGGCCACAAGTGCTTCGTCGAAGTCCCCCGAGAACCAACTTCTGAACCGCTGCAAGTAGCCATCGATGGCTGACGCAGACGCCGGATAGCCGAGCGTGGCCAAGTCGGTCTTGGCATCGCACTCAGCCTCGCGGAGAAGTTTGTCGAGGGGAGGCGAGAGTCTTGCCAAACAGTCTCGCCCGTACATGTCCAGGATGCCCTTGGCCCAGGCGACCTGGTGGAAGTCCTGAAGCGCGAGGGTCTCAGCCGGGAGGTCGGTCCCCGGGATAGCGACCGTGGCCATCAACCGAGACCGCAGAGAACGTCGGTCCTTCTTCATGCCGCCAAACCTCCGCGCCTTGGGGTGCATGGCGGGTGGCCGTTGTCTCCGGGGCTCCGCGCAACGCCGCTGCGTTAGCCAATCGTCGTTCACACGGTTGAACTTGGCAAATGCGCATTCCGGCGAGGGGATCCACACTGCGGTTGTGATGAATACGCGACGCCGAATCCACTGCGTGGCCGTAGAGGCTCGCCCCAACTTCCTGAGGCCCTACCGTGCGTTTCTTGGCCTGCGCCAAGCCGACCTGGCGGGGACCATCGGGTGCTCGGTGGCGCTGATCTCTCGAATCGAGCGTGGATCTCTGACACCGCGAGTCCATACCGCAGTGTTACTCGCTCGCGCCGTGGGACGAACGATGGTCGAGGTCTTCCCTGAACTCGAGATCCGCACCGGGGGCGCTCTAAGCGGCTCCTCGGAGTGAGAGGTACCAAAACACAGCACCCAGCTGGCGGGCCGGGCGTTGGGAGGTACGGAGACTTGTCTGAGCACAATCTAGCGTCGAGCACGTTGGATGGCAAGGCCATTGTCGCAGTTGCTCTGGAACACACCCGCCGGGGGCGGCCCGTGCTGCCGAGTCGCTCGGTGGCCGAGAGCCTTCCTTGCCGCTGGTTGCTCAAGGTCGGGGACGCTCTCGAGGGCGGCGGCGCATGAGTGCATCGGCACGGAAGCCTCAGCTGGCACTGGCCGAGCCGCGCGCGTTGTCGCCGCTCCCGTGCGACGAGGACGCCGAGCGCGAGGTCCTGAGCTACATGCTGACCAGTGCGACGGCTGCCCAGGATGTACTCGACCGGCTGACCGGCGATGAATTCCGCCATGATGCCGACCAGGCTGTAGTCCGCATCGTGCGCGGCATGGTGAAGTCCGGTGAGGCGATCGACTTTGGTGCGATCGCTGAGCGCATCGAGGCCGACCGGACCGCCAGCGAAGCGGTAAGGGGCGCGCAGTCGGGCGGTGCTTGTATCTACCTGTCCGAGCTGAGCGTCGGACACTACTGCGCCGATACGGACATCCCGGCGAAGTGCGAACGCATCGTACAGAAGGCAGTGCTGCGCCGGCTAGTCGTTGACTCCGAGTGCATCGCACAGGCTGCGCGTGAGCCGAGTGCTGACCTGGGCGAGCTAGCAAAGCAGGCGAGCGAGGCCAGCGAGCGGGTGGCGGCGGGTGGCGGCACCGGCGCCGATGAGTTGGTGCGCGCGGCGATGAGCGGCCCCGAGTTCATGGCCGCCGATTTCCCGGTGCCGGTGTCTTTGCTGGGGAACCACCTGCTGTGCGAAGGCGACGGCGCGATTCTGCACGCCCCGGCCGGGATGGGAAAGACCTTCCTGGGCGAACAGATCGCACACGCGGTCGCATCCGGCGAGTTGTGGTTGGGAATGTTCGCCACGCCCCAGGACGGCGTGCCCGTGGTGCTGATCCAGGCGGAGCTATCCGCGCATTGGCTACAGAAGCGGAGGCGGGCGAGCGGTACTTACCGCGGGAGTCCGGGGAAGCTCTCGACGCTCACCTATCAGCAGCTTAGGCGGCAGCTCGACATCCTCGACCCGCGGGACATGATCAAGGTGGTCCGTCTAGTGTGGCAGACCGGGGCGCGGCTGCTGGTGATTGACCCGCTCTCACAGTTCCACAGCGAGGCCGAAAGCCCGGAGGGGTTCGCCAGGGTCCGTCGTGCGATTCAGGAGATCATCCTGCGCACCGGCTGCGCGGTGCTGCTGATCCACCACGAGGCCAAGACCTCCGCGGACTCGAAGGGGAAGGCGCAGGCGGATAAGGTGCGCGGCGCTGGCATCCTGGTGAGGGATTGGGCCGCGCTCCAGATGAGCCTCGACAAAGATCCGGCCGGGCATCACAAGCTGCACTTCGCGAAGGTGAGGCACACCGGGGCACCGGCTGACCTGTACCTGAAGCGGGACGCTGGTGGCTGGTGGGAGCCGGCCGATCCGCCGGTCCTGGTCGGGAACAAGACCGACGAGGCTATCGAGCGGGCGCTGCAGACCGCCGGGGACGCCACGCTGTCCATTGAGGACCTGGTCGCCGCATCTGCCCGCAACGGTGGAGCCAAGACCCGCAGAGCCATCAACGATGCTCTGGACCGCGCGGCGCGGAAGTGGGGGCTGGAGTCCCGCCAGGCGCTCAACGCGGGGACTCCGAGCCGGCCACGCTACGCGTACAAGGGTGGAAGTGTGGAAGCGGGTGGAAGTCAGGCCGGCTTCCAGATTGCTGCTGATTGCGGCACAAAGGATTGCGACCTTGGAGACTTCTAAGTGGAAGTGGAAGTCACCGGACGGAAGTGGAAGTGGAAGTCAGTCCACCCCTAAAGGGGGGTGGATGACTTCTACCACTTCACTCCCACTGGAGCGGCTTCCGGGTGGATGGCACAGATGACTCCTGGCCGGAGGCTGATCTCGGGCGCAGTCCTCACCGGCAGCCAACCGTGCCTCGTGCCGACGCTGGTCGAGCTCCTGGCCGACCCCATGCGCGGCCGGGACTTGGCGCCTAGGGAGGCGGCAGAGTTGCTCGTTTCGCTCGCGGCACTCCAAGCCTCCCTTGTGGCTCGGGTCGTTGATCGTGCCATCGAGAAGCCGATGGCGGGGGCGGAGGCTGAACCTCCGCCAGACCGACTCCTGACCGTCGGGCAGTTGGCGAAGATGCTCGAGGTCAAGCCGAGGTGGATCTACTGCCACGCAGACGAGATTCCCGGCTTGAAGAGGCTCACGCGGAGGACGATGCGGTTTCGGGAGTCGCCGGTGCTCCGGTGGATGGCGAGCAAGAAGGGTGGAAGCCCGCTCGGCTGAAGCGCCGTCATGTTCACCCTTGACTCGCGACTGGTTCCGTGGTTAGATGTCCATGATATGGGGACGCGCATGAAGAAGAAGATGGAGCAGGCGGTGAAGCGGAGCCCGGGACGGCCGCCGCGCACGGACAATCCCATGCGCCTCGCCGTGCTTGTTCCGGGCGAGCTTCGCCGGTGGCTACGAATCCGTGCGGCTGAGGAAGAACGTGACATGGGTGACATCGTGACTGAATCGCTCGCCGCGTATCGGAAGCGCGTGAAGCCGATGGGAAGACGATGATGAAGACGCGCGGGCTCGGTCGCATCTACAAGCGCGGCAACATGTGGTGGATCGAGTACTCCTTCCGGGGAGAGGAGCACAGGGAATCTTCGCACTCTGCCAAGCAGAAGGCGGCAACGGACCTGCTCAAGAAGCGACTCGGCGAGATTGGCCGCGGGCGCCTGGTTGGTCCGCAGGCGGAACGGGTGACCTTGTCGGACTTGGCGCGCATGGTGCTGGATGACTACGGTCTCAAGGGCCGCAAGAGCGTCCCTCCGCTTGCCCGGCTGCGCGACTACTTCCCCAATCACACGCGGGCAATCGACATGACGCCGGATGTGGTGCGGTCCTACGTCCAGCACCGCCTAGGTGAAGGCGCCGCGGCGCAGACTGTGAAGCACGAAGTGGGCATTCTCAGCCGTGCCTTCGCCTTGGCCGTAGAGGCGGGACTGCTGCCCTACAGGCCCCGCTTTCCGATGCCCAGGGTGAGCAACGCCCGGAGTGGCTTCTTCACCGACGCCGAGGTGGGCCGATTGCTCGAGCACCTGCCAGCGTACCTGCGCCCGCTCACGGAGGCCGCCTACATCACGGGCTGGCGACGTGGTGAGCTCATCGGGCTGCGATGGTCGCAGGTGGACTGGGAGACGGGCACGATCAGACTTGAGCGCGGCACCACGAAGTCCGGAGAGCCGCGATCCTTCCCGTTCTCGGCGCATCCGCGGCTTGCGGAGATCCTGAGGGGGCTGCGCGAGGAGACGTCCGCGCTTGAGCGGTCGAGCGAGAGCTTGTGTCCCTGGGTCCTCCACCGCGAGGGCCGGCAGGTGCGCGGGTGGTACTACGACGGCTGGCGGACCGCGTGCAAGAAGGCCGGGGTGCCGGGGAGGCTATTCCACGACCTCAGGCGCTCCGCGGTCCGAAACCTCATCCGGGCCAGCGTCTCCGAGAACGTCGCCATGTCCATCACCGGACACAAGACGCGCTCCGTGTTCGACCGCTACCACATCGTCTCATCGCAGGATCAGACGGAGGCGGTGCGGAAGTTGGCGGCGCTCCAGGACGCGACGGTGAAGGAGCCGCGGAAGGTAGTGAACCTCGAAGAGGCCCGCGCCGAGAGAACCCGTACAGTTCCCGCACAATTGCGGCCCCGCGACGGCTCCTCGCGCCTGCAACGTGTTGCGAATGGCGGGTCGGAGTTGGCGTCCCCAACGGGATTCGAACCCGTGTCGCCGCCGTGAAAGGGCGGTGTCCTAGGCCTCTAGACGATAGGGACGCAGATACTGCAGGGGGCGCACACCTTAGATGCGTCCATGGGCCTCGCGCAAGCGGGGCCCATGGACGCGATCGCGCCCGATCAGGGCCTGGTGCGGACCGTGCGCGAGAGGACTCTCGCTTCGTCCACGGTGCCGCTCGAGACCAACTCGCCGGCCTTGCGCTCCGCGGTGTCGCGAGCCGTGAACGCCCCGAGGATGACGACGTACATCGTCGTGCCCTCCTTGCGCAGATCGGCGATCCGGCCGGTGAGCCCGCTCGCTCCGGCGATGCGCGCCAGTTCGGACTCGGCCCGGGCGCGGTCCAGGTAGGTGCCCACGGAGAGGCTGAACTCCTGAGCCGTCACCGGTGCGGCGGGTGGAGTGGCGACGACGGGCTTCGCGATCGCGCTCGGGGGAGGTGCCGTCACCGGCGCCGGGGTCGCGGGGGTGGTCACGGTCGGGGGTGCGATCGCCGCGGACGTGTCGGCCAGGGTCGAGTCGATGCCCACCAGCGCGATGGTCGAGTCGGCCGGTACGGCTGGCGGGGTCTCGACCGGGAGCGTCGTGGCGACCGGGGCCACGGGCAGTTCGCGCTTGGCCCAGGGCCCGTAGCGGAACATGAGGATCGCGGTGATGGCCACCACGGCGACCACCGCGAGCCCTATGAGCCACTTGAGGACGGCCTGCGAGGGTGGCGGCGGTTCCTCGTCGCGCATGCGGTCGTACAGGTGTGGTGGGGGCGTGCCGGCGCGGGGGGCGCGCGCCCCTGGCGTTCCGGCAGCCCGCAGCGGCGTCGGGGGCTCGAGAGCGCTCTCGGCGGCGTAGCGGGTCCCCGGGCCGGCCTGCGGGGGCGCGGCGGGGGGCTCCGGCGCGCGCGGGACTTCGATCCTCTGGACCGCCTCCAGGGTCAGCGCGGGAGGAGTGGGCGACTCGGGCGTGAGGTCGGCGCCCTGCGGCGGCGGCTCGGGCGATGAGGCTGCTGCCTCGCCAAGGGTCGCTTCATTGACCGCGAGCGGCGCCTCGGGCTGGATGGTCGGCGCTGCGGGTGCGGGGGCCGGCACGGCGGCGGGCCACACGGGCAGCGGCGGCAGGAGCGGGCCGGGCTGGCTGGCGGGCAGGACGCTCTGGAAGGTGTTCTCCTGGGCCGCGGTGCGCACATGCTGCGGGCTCACGCTGGGCAGGCCCTCGACGTAGGCGTCGAGCATGGCCTGCGCGCAGATCTGGTTGATCTCGCGCGGGATGCCGTTCGTGACGGCATGGACCTCGGCGCAGGTCTCCGACGGGAACACGCGGGTCGCATCGCCGCCGGCGACGGTGATGCGGTGCCGGATGTAGCGCTCGGTCTCCTCGAGATTGAGCGGGCGCAGGCGGTAGTGCACGGGGATCCGCTGGCGCAGCTGGCGCAGTTCGGGGAGCGAGAGCTTGGCCTCGAGCTCGGGCTGACCGACGAGGATGATCTGCAGCAGGCTCTCGCCGCCGGCCTCGAGGTTGGAGAACAGCCGGATCTCCTCGAGTAGTTCGCGGTCGAAGTTCTGCGCCTCGTCGAGCAACAGCAGGGCGCGCTCACCGCGTCCGCGCAGCGCGAGCAGGTGCTGCTCGAGCCGGGCCATGGCCTGGGGCTTCGTGGCGGGCGGCGTGACGCCGACCCCGAAGCGCAGGCAGATCTCCTCGAGCAACTCGCCGCGGGTGAGCGCGGAGTTGGTGATGAGCGCGACCGAGACCCGCGTCTGCAGCTCGACCACCGCCTCGAACAGGGCAGTCGTCTTGCCGGTGCCGACCTCGCCGGTGATGAGCACGAACGGCTCGAGGTTCCCGATGCCGTAGCGCAGGTGAGCGAGCGCTTCCTGGTGCTCGTGGCTGGGATAGACGAAGCGCGACTGGTGGCCCGAGGCGAAGGGGTTCTCGCGAAGCCCGAAATGGCTCTCGAACATGGGTCAGCTTCCTCGGACCTGGAAACGTGGAGACGAGCCTGCCGGCCCTGGGGTCATCGGCGTGAGTCTCCCCGACCTTGACGTGGTCATCGGGCGCTGCTCAGCCCCGCTCCGCGGGCAGCAGGTCGTTCACGGCGAAGAGCGGGGTGAACGGGTAGCCGCGCTGCTGGAAGACCTGCGCGGCGCCCTGGTTGCGGTCCACCACGGTGACGATGCGCACGACCTGGGCCTTGTAGGACTCCGCCGCCTCGGCCGCGAACAGCGCGCTCTCGCCGCTGGTGATGACGTCGTCGAGGATGGCCACGCGCTTGTGGCCGGCGAGGTTGCCCTCGACCTGGCCGCGCGCGGCGTGGTCCTTCGCGCTGCGCCGCACGAGGAAGCCGTCCAGCGGGCGGCCCGCCTGGAGGCTGTGCAGCATCAGGCCGGCGACCAGCGGATCGGCGCCCATCGTGAGCCCCCCGATGGCGGTGATGCCATCCGGTTCCAGCACCTCCCAGAAGAGCCGCGAGATCCACTGCAGGCCCTGCGGGTGGAGGCTGGTCTTGCGGACGTCGATGTAGTAGTTGGAGGTGACCCCGGAGTTGAGCACGAACTCGCCGAAGCGCATGGAGCGCTCGAGCAGCATCCGGCGGAGATGGTCGCGGTCCGGACTCTCCAAGGGGCCCTCCGGGGGCAAGTTCACAGTGTCGCTCCGTTGTCGGCGGCGGAGTGTGCCCGTCACCCCCGTCTGGCGTCAAGCGCGAGGGGCCCCCGCCGGGTCCGCCTTGACCCCGCTGGGACGCGCTCCCTAGACTTTACGCGTGATGTGGTCGGGCCCGCCCCGCTGGGGCGGGCGTGGCCGCGTGTCCTGTCGGGGTGCCCGTGCGTCCAGTCGTCCTTGTCGTGCTGCTGCTCACCCTGGTGGTTCCGTGTGCCGCGCGGGCCCTCGATCTGCCCGTGCGCGACCTGAGGAGCGAGGCGGTGAGCGGGCCGTCCTACGTGGCCGACCGCCTCGAGCTCCGCCTGGAGCCCGCGGCGGCGGCGCGTGCGCGTGCGGCCGCCGCCACGGGAGCGATGAGCGCGGACCTCGCGCGCCCGCGGCTCGGGCTCGCGGCACTGGACGCGGTGGCCGCCGATCTGGGCGCCTGGTTCGAGCCCGAGTTCCGCGGTGAGACGCCGCCGCCCGCGGGCTCGGCGGACGCCGACTTCACGGCGTTCTACATCGCGCATCTGCCTCAGGGCACGGACCTCGAGGGCGCGCTGGCGCGTCTGGGCGGGCTGGCCGACGTGCAGAGCGCGCAACCCATCGCGGTGCTGCCGGTGAGCGCGGTGCCGGATGACTCGCTGTGGAGCGCCTCGTGGTGGTACGACCAGGCTTCGGGCGCCTGCATCCACGCGCCCCAGGCGTGGGACGTCACCCTCGGCGACACCTCGATCGTGGTCGCGATCCTCGACACCGGCGTGATCCCCTACCATCCGGATCTGGGCGGGACGGTCGCGGGGCGGGCGGGCCAGATCTGGACGAACTGGGCGGAACAGGGTGGCCTGCCGGGGGTGGACGACGATGGCAACGGCTTCGTCGATGACACCTGGGGCTGGGACTTCGTGGCTCTGCCGAGCGGCGCCAACGTGTCGCCCTTCGAGGACTGGCAGGACCAGGACAACGACCCCAACGACTACGCGGGCCATGGTACGGAGGTGGCCGGGATCGTGGGCGCGCTGACGGACAACGGCATCGGCGTGGCAGGCGTCGCCCGGCGCGTGCGACTCATGCCGCTGCGCATCGGCTGGGCGGAGAACGCCTATCCGCTCGGGCTGGTGGACATGTCCTTCGTCGCCCAGGCGGTGCGCTACGCCACGCGTATGCAGGTGGACGTCATCAACTGCTCCTTCGCGAGCCTCGATCAGTACGGGCTGGGGCTGGCGCTCGACGCCGCGATCAGCGCAGGGGTGACGGTGGTCGCCGCGGCCGGGAACTCCGGGGCGCCGAACTACATCGGCAAGCGCGAGGACGTCATCGCGGTGGCCGCCACGGATGCGAGCGACCGGATCGCGAGCTTCTCGACGCGCGGCGACTGGGTGGATCTCGCGGCCCCCGGCGTGGGGATCTACTCCACCTTCATCGCCCGGGCGCCTTCCGCGAGCGACAGCCTGGGCTACCGCCAGCCGACCTACAACGCTCCCGCGGGGCTCAACGGCACGTCGTTCTCGTCCCCGCTCGCGGCCGGCGGGGCGGCCCTGCTCCAGGCCCGTCAGCAAGGGCTCGGACTGCGCCGCTTGTCGCCGCAGGGCGTGCAGTTGAGGCTGCGCGAGACGGCGGATGACATCTCGTCGCTCAACCCGGTCGTCCCCGGATTCGGTTACGGCACCGGCCGGCTGAACCTGGAGCGTGCGCTGAACGACCGGCCGACCTCGACCGCGTGGCGTGCAGCCGGGGCCTCCGTCGGTCCCGCGGTCCTGATCCCGCTGAACGGTCCGACCCGCAAGCTCGCCTGGGCGATGAACAGCGCACAGCTCCTGATCCAGGACTGGCTCACCGGGGACACGCTGGCCCTGGCCGCGCTGCCGGGCGCGCCTTCGCGCCAGCTGGCGGCAGCCGATCTGGGGGGCGGCCACGGCGTGGGGCTCTTCGTCGGGACCCAGAACGGCTGGCTCGCCGGTTTCGATACCACAGGTGCGGCGCTGCCCGGGTTCCCGGTGAGATCCAGCGGGTCGGCGCCGCTGGCGGGTGGGCCGGCGCTCGGCGACATCGATGGCGATGGTGAACTCGAGATCGTCTGCGGCACGAATGGGGGACGGCTCTGGGCGTGGCACGCGAACGGCTCGGTCGTGGCGGGCTTCCCGCTGCTGACCGACGTCTCGGGGCTCAGCGCTCCGGTCGCGCTCGCGGACCTCGATGGCCAGCCCGGGGTCGAGATCATCGCGGCGACCCAGGGCGGTACGGTCTACGCAGTGAACGGCGCCGGGGCGTCGCTGCCCGGTTGGCCGGTGTCGGTCGGCCCGGGCCCGCGGGCGCCGGTGTTGGCGAGCTTCGCAGGCGACACGGTCGTGCTGGTGGCGGCCGGTACGCAGCTCGTCGGGCTGCGTCCGGACGGCAGCGAACGCTCGCGGTGGACGCTGGGCGCCTCGGTTGCGAACGATCCTGCACTGGGAGACATCGACGAAGACGGCTCGGACGAGATCGTGCTGGCGGCGACCGCGCCCGACCAGGTGATCGTGCTGGATTCACTCGGGGTCGCGCCGGTGGGGCGGGGCTGGCCCTTCGCACTGACGGCCGCGCCGCAGGGCCCGCCGGTGCTCGGTCATCTCGAGGGGGGTGGTGCGCCGGGGGTCGTGCTCATGCAGACGGGCGGGCTCGTGGCGCTCAGCGACAGCGCGAGGGCGCTGGCCCGCTTTCCGAAGCCCGGGGGGGCCGGGACCCATCCGACGCTGGCGGATCTCGCCGGCGATGGCGCGACGAAGATCGCGGCGGGCTCGGGACCGGATCTGTTGCTCTACGTCTACGACGTGGGCGCGGGCAGCGCTGCCGGCGCGCGGCAGACCTGGGCCACACCACGCGGCAACTTCGCCCGCACGGGCAGCCCGGCGGACACGATCCCGCCCGCCACGATCGGCGATCTCGCGGTGAGCCTCGTCGCGCCCGACTCCGCGCGTCTGAGCTGGACGGCGCCGGGGGACGACGGCGGCTCCGGGAGGGCGGTGGCCTACGATCTGCGGTTCACCAGCATCAGTTCCTCGATCGGGAGCACCGACGCCGGCACCACGCGCCTCGTTGCGCCTGCGCCCGGTCCGGCGGGCGCGAGCGAGGGCGTCACGGTCCCCGCCGCCGAGCCCGGGGTGACCGGCTGGTACTGGCTGTGCACGAACGATGAGGCGGGGAACACGAGCGGTCGCTCCAACGTCGTCGAATTCACCCGCCTGCCGGAACCGGTGTTCCCCGATGGCCTGACTCTGGCGGTGCGCCGGCGGCCCTCGGGGCTGCCGGTCCTGCTCGACTGGAGTGGCGCGAACGTCGCGGACATTCGGCTCTACGACGTTTCGGGGCGGCTCCTGCGCACGCTGAGGCTCGTTGGCGGCGGGCACGGGACGGAATCATGGGACGGCCGGGACGAGGATGGACGCCTCGTCCCGGCCGGCC
>JANXPZ010000233.1 GCA_025357055.1 Candidatus Eiseniibacteriota bacterium
GACCAGCGCGATCTCGGCGATGCCGGAGATCTCGGAGATCGAGGACCTGCTGAGTGTGGCGGCCGGGCAGTTCAAGAAGGGTGAGCAGGACCTGGCGGCCGATACGCTGGTCCAGGCGGCCCGGGCCTATGAATCCCTCGACCGGCTGGAGAGCGCAGCCGCGATCTACCGCAGCCTGGGACGCAGCGCCCACTCCACGCCGGAAGTGCTGGTCCTGTGGTTCCGGAATTGCGAGGCTCGCGAGGAACCCCGTGAGGCGGCCGAGGTGTCCTGCGCACTCGGCGACAGCGCCTTGAACGACGGCGACCGGGAGGGCGCGCGCGAATGGTTCGCGCGCGCCCTCCAGCACGTCCCGAACCATGAACTGGCCTCCCGCCGGCTGAAGCGGATGGGACCGTGCGCCACCGAGGCCGCTCCCGTCAGCCAGCAGGGCCCCTCCGGGGTGGTGAAGGGGTCGAACGGCCGCGTCGAGGTCGCCGTCGGCCGCGCGCAGGCGGTGACGCTGGACCTGGGCTCCCTGATCGCGGAATTCCAGCGCGGCATCGAATCCCAGATTTCGGGCGATGCCCAGAGCCACTATGATCTGGGCATGACCTACCGGGAGATGGGACTGTGCGATCAGGCGGTGGAGTGCTTCCGCACCGCGGCGCGTGACCCTGCGTTCACCTCGCGCTCGGCCGAGATGACCGGCCGCTGCCTGCTCGACGAGGGGCACTTCGACGAGGCGGCCGAGGAGTTCGCCCGCGCGCTGGAGGGGCTCGAGGAATCGTCCGAGGCGGGCGTGTGCCTGCGTTTCCAGCTGGGGCTGGCGCACGAGGTCGCGGGCCACGTGCCCGAGGCCCTGGCCGAGTTCGAGCGCGTCTACGCCGTGCAGCCCAACTACCCGGACGTGGCGCAGAAGATCGGGGTCCTGCGCAGGGCGCTGGAGCGAGTCTGATGCACCGGCCGCCTGCACCCGGAGGCGGTCGCCGCGTCGATCTCCACGTGCACACTCTCTTCAGCGACGGCGTGCTCACGCCCGAGGCGGTCGTGGCGCACGCCCTGGAACGCTCGCTGGCTGCGCTCGCCATCACCGATCACGATTCGGTCGAAGGCGTGGAGCGCGCGCGGATCGCGGCGGGGACGGCCCTCGAGCTGGTGCCGGGGATCGAGGTCTCGTCCACGCTGGACGGCGCCGATCTTCACATCCTGGGCTACTACCTGGATCCCGGGGACGCGGAGCTGACGGGCTCGCTGGCGCGCTTCCGCGAGGAGCGGCTGCGGCGGGCCCAGGCCATGGTCGAGCGCCTGCGGGTCCTGGGGGCGCCGGTGGACTTCGACGAGGTGCTCGAGCTGGCGGGGCCGGGCGTCGTGGGGCGCCCGCACGTGGCGGAGGCGCTGGTGCGGGCAGGACACGTCGAAACGGTGGACGAGGCGTTCCGGCGCTTCATCGGGGCGCGGGGCGATGCGTTCGTGCAGCGGCCCGCGTTCCGTCCCGAGCACGCCATCGCGCTGATCCACGCGGCGGGCGGCGTGAGCGTGCTGGCTCATCCGGGGGCGTCGCTGCCCGACCTGGTGGTGGAGCAACTGGCCGAGGCGGGGCTGCGTGGCATCGAGGTCTGGCACCCCCAGCACGGTGCGGCAGCGGTGCGGCGCTTCCACGCGCTGGCGCGACGTCTCGATCTGCTCGAGACCGGTGGCTCGGACTACCACGGCTGGCCGCGCGGCGCGGCGCTGGGCGAGTTGCCGGTGCCGGCGAGCGTGCTCGGTCCGCTCAAACAGGCGGCGGGCGTCCCGGGCTGAGCCCGGCCGGGCCGCCCCAGGGTCGCCTCGCGTCGATTCCGTTGACTTGCGCGCACGGGTGACCTTACTCTGCGCGGGCCCTCATGGATGACCTCCCGCCCTCCGCGGAGCCTGCGATCATGCGGCCGCCGCTCACGTCCCGCCGCCTGGCCTACATGGCGCTGCTGGTGGCTGTCTGCCTCGCGGGGGCGTATGCGCCGCGTCCGCCGGACTTCGAGGTGCAGACCCTCGGGATCTTCGGGGCCGGCGTGCTGCTCGGGGCTCGCGACGGCGCCCTGGTCGGGGGGCTCACGATGCTGGTGTATTCGTTGCTGAACCCCTACGGGCCGGCCCACCCGCTCGTGACCGTGGCCCAGTTGCTCGGCCAGGTCCCGGCCGGGCTCGCGGGGGGGATGTTCGCCGCGCTGGGACTGCAGGGACGCCCCGTGGCCGTGCGCGGGGTCGCGCTCGCAGGGCTGGCGCTGCTGCTCACCATCTGGTTCGATCTCGTGACCAACGTGGCGACCGGTCTGGTCTACGGCCAGATGCGCGTCGTCCTCCTGCAGGGGATCCCATTCGCGTTATGGCACACCGGCTCCAACGTGTTGCTCTTCGTGCTGCTCGGCACGCCGCTCGTGGCGGTGTTCGGGCGCTATCGGGCGCGGCTCTCCTCCTGACGCTCGCGGTGCCCGCCGCGCGTGGGCAGGCCCCGGAGGCCGGGGCTGCCGCGCTGGCGGGTTCCGGGTTGATGGACGCTGTCTCCTGGTGGGGCGAGCCGGGGCGCGCCGGCTGGATGCCCGGGGTCTGGTTCGGCCTGGCGCCGCCGGTCTCGCTGGCCGGCCTGGTGGTGGGCGGCTGGCAGCTCGATGAGCCTGCTCGTGCGCCGTCTTCCACGCCCTGGCCGGGTGTCTGCCAGGCCAGGGCGCCGCTCGCCTGGTACGATTCCCTGGAAGTGCGCGGGATGGGTGGGGGGGCGCTCGCCGGATTCGGCGGGACGCTCGCCGGCCTGCGCGCTCACACCCCGGCCGGCGAGCAGCGGGCGCGCTCCTCGTTCTCTCTCGCCAACGGCCCGGGGGGACTCAACGAGAACGCCCTCACCCTCACCAGGGGAGACTCGCTGGGGGGATTCGGCGTGGACGTGTCGAGCGGGGAGTGTGGTGCGGTGGGGGGGCTTCAGCGGGCCAGCCGTCACCTGTGGGGCGCGCGGGCGGACCTGGTGCGGGGGCATCATCGGCTGGAAGCGAGCGTCGCTCAGCGTGGCGCCTCGGCGCAGCTCGTGGGCCTGGAGGAGCAATCGGCCTCCGGGCGGAGCGGAGCGGCAGCGTGGCGCTGGCAGCGGGGCGGGACGGGCTGGACGGCGGCGTTCTCGCGGGGTCTGGACTGGCATGAAAGCGCCGGCGGCCTGCTCGCGCCCTCGAACCGGGCGGCGCAGGAGACCCGTCTGTCGGCGGGCTTCGGGCAGGCGCGGGACGGACGGGAAGTGGGCGCGCGGGTGGAGTGGACCGGGGCCTCGGTCAGGCGGTCGGGGAGTGGGGCGTTCTTGCGGGGATCCCGCGCGATCTGGGGTGCGGCCCGTGCGGAGCTGCCCGCGGCGGGTGGCCGGCTGGAGCTCGCGTTGGGCGCAGGCCGCCACGGGGGCGTGGACCGTTTCGACGTGGCGCCCAGCGCCGAATTCAGGATCCGCGCGCGGAGGTTCGACGCTGCACTCGGGTTCGAGCGCGTGCTCACGCCGGTCTGGGCGGATCTCGCGCCGGGGACGGAGCCGTTCCTGCAGCGCGCCTGGATCGGCACGATGAGGCTCGCGACCGCGCAGCCCGGGGCCTGGCGCGCGCGCGCCTCGCTGCGGGCGGGACGTGTCTATTCGCGCGCGCTCCTGGAGCGGCTGCCGATCGAGGAGTTGTGGTTGCGCCGCGGGCTGCGCTCCGAGTCAGGGACCTACGACCTGGCGCTGGCGGAGGGCGGACTGGAGTGGGAGGTGCGGCATGCGGGTGGAGGCCTGGAGGGGTTCGGGCTCGCGCACCGCAGCACGCCTGCGCCCGACGGAGTCGCGCGTGCCCCCCGGGCGGACCCCGATGCCGGCTTCCGGGCGTGGCTGGGTGGCCGCGCCACGCTGCTCGGCGGCGACCTCGGCGTGGAGGTGCGCGGGGAAGCCGCGGGCGTGGGGGCGCGCGAGGCGCAGGTCGATCCGCTGCGCCGCCTGCCCGGGTTCGTGACCTTCGCGCTGGTCGGCCAGTTCACGCTGCTGGAGAACGCGGTCATCGTCCTGCGGGCGCGCAATCTCGAGGATCGAGAGCGTGCGCAACTCTGGACCGATTCGGCGACCGGGTCGCCCGCGCTCGCGGAGCGTCGCACCCTGACCCTGACCTTCGTCTGGAGGCTGTTCAACTGAACCGGATCCCGTGAGGGGCGGGGCCGGCGAAGGCCCTGCCCGGAATGGGTTCGGCACGTGCCCCCGCGGAGATCGGATGCCCGCCTGGACGCCGGCGGAACGGCGCGGTGCACTGCTCGTGGCGCTGCTGCTCTCGCTGGGTGCCGCGCGCGACCTGTGGCGCGCGACGCATCCGCGGATGACGCCCCCGCCGTCGGCGCCGGCGGACGGCTCGAGCGGCCCCCCGGCCGCCGGCGTGACTGGCGAGGCGGGGCGCCCGGGCCCGGTTCCGGCGGAAGCCGGGGTGATGGTGGACCTCAACCGGGCGGGGCTCGCGGAGTTGGACGCCCTGCCCGGCATCGGGCCCGTGCTCGCCGGGCGCATCCTTCAGCACCGCAACGCCCACGGCCCCTTCCGGGAGCCGGAGGACCTGCTCGCGGTGCCGGGCATCGGTCCGCGCCTCTTCGAGCGTCTTCGCCCCCGGATCCGCGTCGCCGGCTCATCGGCCGCGGGCCCCGGGCCCGGCCCGCGTCCGGGTGGTCCGCCGGGGCCCTGACCGCATTGCATTCGGCACGCCCGCCCCTGCTTTCCGCTTGCGGATTCCGGTTCAGGAACGAGGAGAGGCCGGCCGATAACCCAGATGAAACACGACGCCCAAGTGCATCGTGCGGCGGCCGTTTGCTCCCTGGAGCCGGCCGCCGGGATGCACGTTGCGTCCATTCGCAGGCTCAGGCGCCCCGCGACTCCGCTTCTGCCGCAGCGGAGAGCGTGTCGCGTGGCAGGACCATCGCCGGGGACGACATCCGTGCAGGAAGACATCGGACAGCTGCTTCTCGCAGCCCAACTGATCAGCGAGGACGGGCTGGTCAAGGCCTCGCTCCAGCAGAAGAACATGGGCGGGAGCCTGACCGGCAACCTGGTCAAGATCGGTGCGCTCAGCGAGGACACGCTCCTCGAGTTCCTCGCGTCGCACTACGGTGCGCCAGCGTTCGATCTGAAGAACTTCGTGCCCGACCCGGCGCTCACGCGCCTCATCCCGGGCGACGTCGCCAGCCGCTTCATGGCGCTGCCGGTCGCCCGCAGCGGACGGCGGCTGGTGGTCGCCATGGCGAACCCCACGAACATCTTCGCCATCGACGACATCAAGTTCATCACCGGCTACGAGGTCGAACCGCGAGTCGCGACCGAGGCCGCGCTCAAGAAGGCCCTCGACCGCGCCTACGATTCGGCCAGCACGATGGCCGACGTGATGAAGGGCATCGAGGACGATCTGTCGGTGGTCGAGGACGACGACAGCGCTGAGGCCGAAGCCGGGATCTCCGCGGCCGACGAGGCGCCGATCGTGAAGCTCGTGAACTCGCTCATCGCCGACGCGGTGCGCAAGGGCGCCTCGGACATCCACGTCGAGCCCTACGAGCGGAGCATGCGGGTGCGATTCCGCATAGACGGCGTGATGCAGGAGATGATGGCGCCGCCGTTCAAGTTCAAGGCGGCCATCCTCTCGCGCCTGAAGATCATGGCGGAGCTGGACATCGCGGAGCGGCGCGTGCCGCAGGACGGCCGCATCAAGATCAAGGTGCTGAACCGCACCATCGACCTGCGCGTCTCGTCGCTGCCGACGATCTTCGGCGAGAAGATCGTGATGCGCATCCTGGACAAGGCGAACCTCAACATCGACCTGGAGAAGCTGGGCTTCGAGCCGGCCTCGATGAAGGAGTTCCTCTCGGCGATCGCCAACCCCTACGGCATGGTGCTGGTGACGGGGCCCACCGGGTCCGGCAAGACCACCACGCTCTACTCGGCGCTCTCGCGCGTGAACACGCCCGAGGTCAACGTGATGACCGCCGAGGACCCGGTCGAGTACAACCTGGACGGCATCAACCAGGTGCTGGTGCACGAGGACATCGGACTGACCTTCTCCGCGGCGCTCAAGGCGTTCCTGCGGCAGGACCCCAACATCATCATGGTCGGCGAGATCCGCGACCTGGACACCGGCTCGATCGCGGTCAAGGCGGCGCTCACGGGGCACCTGGTGCTCTCCACGCTGCACACCAACGACGCGCCCAGCGCGATCGGCCGCATGATCGACATGGGAGTCGAGCCGTTCCTGGTGGCGTCGTCGGTCAACCTGATCCTGGCCCAGCGCCTGGTGCGCAAGGTGTGCAGCGCCTGCAAGACCCCGCTGACGCTCAGCGCGGAGGTCCTGCACGAACTGCAGCTCACGCCCGAGCAGGCCGCGGGCGCCTCCTTCGTCGAGGGTCGGGGGTGCGTGGACTGCAACAACACCGGCTACCGCGGGCGCCAGGGTGTCTACGAGGTGATGCCCATCACGCCGGCGATCCGCGAGCTGGTGCTGGAGCGGGCGTCGGCCAGCGAGATCAAGAAGGTGGCCATCGAGCAGGGCATGCTGACCCTGCGCCGGGACGCGCTGGAGAAGCTCAAGCGCGGCATGACCACGGTCGAGGAAGTGCTCAAGGAGACGGCAGCGGACCAGTTCTAGCCGCGCACCGGCGCACCGGCCCCGCGATCGGCGGGCGCCCGGACCGCCGAAGCGGAGAGGAGACGATCAGACGTGGTGACCCTTCGGCAGCTGCTCGAGGACATGGTGACGCGGCGGGCTTCGGACCTGCACATCACGGCCGGAGTGCCGCCCGAGTTCCGCGTGGACGGCGTCATCGCCCCCAGCGAGTACGACGTGCTCGCCCCCGACGACACCGTGCAGCTCGCCTACAGCGTGATGTCGGACGAGCAGCGCAAGCGCTTCGAGACCACCAAGGAACTGGACTTCTCGTTCGGCATCAAGGGCCTCGCGCGCTATCGCGCGAACGTCTTCCTGCAGCGCGGCACGGTCTGCATGGTGGTCCGCCAGATCCCCTTCGAGATCCTGGCGATGGACAAGCTGGGGCTGCCGAACGTCGCGCGGGAGTTCACCAGCCGCATGAAGGGGATGATCCTCGTGACCGGGCCGACCGGGAGCGGCAAGTCCACGACGCTGGCCGCGATGCTGGACAAGATCAACCAGACCCGCCAGTGCCACATCATCACCATCGAGGATCCGGTCGAGTACATCCACCACCACAAGAAGTGCATCGTGAACCAGCGCGAGGTCGGCTCCGACACGAATTCGTTCCCGACCGCGCTCAAGTACGTCCTGCGCCAGGATCCGGACATCATCCTGATCGGCGAGATGCGCGACCTCGAGACCATCGAGGCGGCTCTCACCATCGCCGAGACCGGGCACCTGGTGTTCGCCACCCTGCACACGAACTCGACCTACGAGGCGGTCAACCGCATCGTGGACGTGTTCCCCGCGGACCAGCAGAAGCAGATCCTCACCCAGCTCGCCTTCACGCTCGAGGGCGTGATCACGCAGCAGCTCATCCCGCGCACCCACGGCACGGGTCGCATCCTGTGCGCCGAGGTGCTGGTGTGCACCCCCGCCATCAAGGCCGTGATCCGCGAGGGCAAGACCCACCAGATCTACAGCCTCATGCAGGCCGGGCAGAAGTTCGGCATGCAGACCATGAACCAGGCGCTCCTGCAGGCGGTGCTCGACAAGCACCTGAGCCCGGAGGATGCGTTCGACCACTGCAGTGACCGGTCGGAGCTCGAGGGGATGCTCGGGAAGGTCTGGGGCGGGCCGGCCGGCGGCGCGCCCCACCGGAAAGTCGCGTAGGAGGATCCCATGCCTATCTTCGTTTGGAAGGGACGCACGCTCGCAGGCGAGGCGCAGAGCGGGGAGATCGAGGTCGGGCGCCAGGACGAGGCCATCGACCTGCTGCGCAAGAAGAAGATCCTGGTCACCTCGATGCGGCCCAAGGCCGGCAGCTTCAAGCTGCCGAAGTTCGGCGGTGGCAGCGGTGTGACGACCAAGGACCTCGCCATCTTCACGCGCCAGTTCGCCACCATGATCTCGGCCGGTCTGCCGCTGGTCCAGTGCCTCGACATCCTGAGCAAGCAGGCCAGCAAGCCTTCGTTCGGCCGGGTGATCGGCGAGGTCACTCACGAGGTCGAGGCCGGCGCGACGCTGGCCGACGCGCTGGGCAAGCACAAGAACGTCTTCGACGACCTGTTCCGCAACATGGTGGCCGCGGGTGAGGCGGGCGGCGTGCTGGACGAGATCCTCATGCGCCTCGCCACCTACATCGAGAAGGCGGACGCGCTCAAGCGCAAGGTCCAGGGCGCGATGGTCTATCCGGCCGTGGTGCTCTCGGTTTGCGTCGGGGCCGCGGCCTTCATGCTGATCTTCATCATCCCGACCTTCGCCAAGATGTTCACCGATTTCGGCGGGGAGCTGCCGCTGCCCACCAAGATCGTGCTGATGCTGTCGACCGGCCTGCAGCGGTTCTGGTGGGTGATCGTGCTGGGGGTGATCGGCGCGAGCATCGCATTCAAGCGGTACCGCGCCACCGAGGCCGGCCACAAGAACATCGACGCGGCGATGTTGCGCATGCCGGTGCTGGGCGACGTCCTGCTGAAGGGCGCCGTGGCGCGCTTCACGCGCACGCTCGGCACGCTCATCGCCTCGGGCGTGCCCATCCTCGCGGGCCTGGAGATCACGGCCCGCACCTCGGGCAACAAGATCATCTCCGAGGCGATCATGACGGCCCGGGCCTCGATCAGCGAGGGCGAGACGGTGTCGGCGCCGCTGAAAGCCTCGGGGGTGTTCCCGCCGATGGTGGTGCAGATGATCTCGGTGGGCGAGCAGACCGGCGCGCTCGACGAGATGCTGACGAAGATCGCGGTCTTCTACGAGGCCGAGGTCGACACCGCCGTGGACAGCATGACCTCCATCATCGAGCCGCTCATGATCGTGATGATGGGTGGCATGGTGGGCGGCATGGTCGTCGCCATGTACCTGCCCATGTTCAAGCTCATCAGCGTGGTCGCGGGCGGCGCCAACTGATGCTGAAACCGCTCCCGCACGAGACGGCCGGGCCGGGCGCGACGCCCGCCGCGCCGCGTCCCGCGCCCGGCCTCGGCGGCCGGGCGGGGGAGCCCGTGCGGGGGCTCATGACGATGGTCTGGGGCCGGCTGGTGGTGGCGGCGCTGGCGCTGCCGCTGGGTTTGCTGCTGCGTCCGGACGCGACCGGCGGGGCGCCCGCCGCCTTCGCCGGGTCGGCGGTCGCGATCGTGGCGCTCTCGTTGCTGTTCGCGCTCGGCGCTCGCGCCCGGCGGGCACTCGCGCTGCAGGGGTACCTGCAACTGGCCGCGGACCTCGTGCTGGTGACGGCGCTGGCGGCGTACACCGGCGGGCGGGGGAGCCAGTTCGTGCTCTTCTACGTGCTGGTGGTCATCTCCGGCGGGTTGCTGGCCCGGCTCGGCGGCGGGCTGTTCGCCGCGGCGGGTGTCGGGGGCGCCTACCTTCTCCTGCCGGCGCTCGCCGCCCGGCTGGACCCGTCGGGGTCGGCGACCGCCGAGCCCGTGCTGCCGACCGGGATGATGCTGACGTTCGTCGCCATCGTGGGCGTGCTGGCAGGTGTGCTGGGGCGGCGGGTGCGGGCCACGCACGAAGACCTGGAGCGCACCACGCGCGAGTTGCAGCGCGTGCGCGTGGACAACGACGTCATCCTGCGGCACCTGGCGACCGGCGTACTCACGGTCGACGCCTGGGGAACCGTCGCCTACCTGAATCCGGCCGCCGAGCAGGTACTGGGACTGCGCACGTCGGAGCTGCGCGGCCGCACGCTGCAGGAGGCGCTGCCGGAGCGGATCGGCCTGCTGCGCGACGTGGTGCTGGAGACGCTGGCCCGCGGCGAACCGCGGCTGCGCGGCGAACTGACGGCGCGCTCGGCTGCGGGCCACGAGCTGGTGCTGGGGGTGACGACCAACCTGCTGCGCCACGAGGGCGCGGTGACGGGCGTGGTCGCGGTCTTCCAGGACCTGACCGAGGTGCGCGCCATGGAGCTGCGCGCGCGACGCAACCAGACGCTCGCCGAGGTGGGCGCGCTGGCGGCGGGGATCGCCCACGAGCTGCGCAACGGGCTCAACCCGATCAGCGGCTCGGTGGAGTTCCTGCAGCGCGAGCTCAAGCCCGAGGGCGAGAGCGCCGTCCTGATGAGCCTCATCACCCGGGAGTGCGGGCGGCTGAACCGCTTCGTGAGTGACCTGCTGAGCTACGCCCGCGAGCGCGAGCTGGTGCTGGAGCCGCTCGATCTCGACGAGCACATGGACGAGTTGCGGGATGGACTGCGGCGCGATCCGCGCTGCGGCGCCGGGGTCCGGGTCGCCTTCGATCCGCCCGGCCCCCGCATCCAGTTGCGCGGCGACCGCGAGCAGTTGCGGCAGGTCTGGCTGAACCTGGTCAACAACGCGCTGGACGCGATGGCCGGCGCCGGGACGCTGACGGTGCGCTGGCGGCCGGCGGGCGACGGGCGGGCGGTCGTGGAGTTCGTGGACCAGGGGGGCGGCATCGCTCCCGAGGTCCTGCCGCGCGTCGGCGAGCCCTTCTTCACCACCAAGCAGGAAGGCACCGGGCTGGGTGTGGCGATGGCCCAGCGCATCGTGGAGCGGCACGGCGGCACACTTGCGTTCGAGAGCGCGCCGGGTCGCGGCACG
>JANXPZ010000010.1 GCA_025357055.1 Candidatus Eiseniibacteriota bacterium
CCAGCATGAAGGCCGCGGTGACGGCCCCGAGCTGCGGCAGCCACTCCGCGACCAGCGTGGCCATCAGGCCGGCCGGCTTCGCCAGCGGATCCGGGAAGGCCACGGGCACGGGCGCCGCGGGCACGCCCACACCCCGGCGCTGCGCGATGCGGATCAGCCGCAGCGTGGCCAGGTAGGTCAGCAGCACCGCCAGCGCCGAGGCCAGCGCCGACATGCCGTTCACGCGCTGGGCGATGTTGCCGAACGGCACCAGCGTCGCGACCCGTCCCAGCAGGACGTAGAAGGGCGTGCCGGGAGGGTGCGGGATGCCCAGGATCTTCGCGACCGTGATGAACTCGCCCGAGTCCCAGAACGGGGCCGTCGGCGCGAGCGTGCGCAGGTACACGCCCAGGGCGACGAGGAAGACCAGCAGGCCGGCCACGAAGGTCAGGCGCGCCTGGCCCGGGCCCGTGCCCGTGCCGGGCACGCCGGGGGCGATCGAAGAGGTCTTGTCCGTCACGAGCTCCTCCGGATCTGTCGAGCGGCCGCGCGGCGCCGTGGCGCGCGGGCCAGGAACACCAGGCCTCCCAGCAGGCTGACCGCGACCGCCACGAGGTAGGTGGTGAATTGTAGCGTGAAAGCGTCCGCGCGGCCCACACCCACCAGGCCGAACAACACGATGCCCGCCCCCTCGCGCACGCCGATCCCGTTCAACGAGACGGGCAGCGAGACCGCGACGGCGAGCAGCGGCACCAGCAGGAAGAAGTACTGCAGCCGCAGGTCGAGCCCCAGCGCCCGGGCCACCAGCACGTGCACGCCGATGCGCGCGACCTGCACCACCACGGCCACCGCGAGCAGCCGCACGAACAGGCCGCGCTGGTCGCGGAAGCCCTGCAGCCGCCCGGCCAGATCGTCCAGCGCCGGCTTGAAGCCGCCCAGCCCCAGGCGGGACAGCAGGCGCTCCAGCGCGGGCAGCAGCGCGGGGTGGAAGACGAACCAGGCCAGGCCGACGCTCAGCGCGAAGAAGCCGACGAGCGCGAGATAGACGGCGGAGATCGGCAGGCCGCCCACCTGGTGGAAGTCGCGGAAGGCGGGCAGCGTGGTGACGAGCGCGAGGCCGGCCAGGGCCAGCGTGCCGAGCAGACGGTCCATGATCACGGTCGAGAAGGCCGTGGCGCGGCTGGGCCCGTAGCGCGCGGCGTCCAGCACGCGGGCGAAGTCCCCACCGACGTTGGCGGGCAGGAAGTTATTGAAGAAGAGCCCGACGTGGTAGTAGGACAGCACCTTCCAGAACGGGATGCGGATCTCGACGGCGCGCAGCAGCTGCTGCCACTGCCACGCCCCCAGCACGTTGCTCGCGAGCAACAACCCGGCCGCAGCGACCAGCCAGGCCGGGCTCACGCCATGCAGGGTCGCGCCCAGTTCGGCGAGGGGGATGCGGGCGAACAGGAAGATCATCAGCCCCAGGCTGAAGATCACCTTGGCGGCGAGCAGCAAGCTGCCGCGCCAGCCCGGCCGACCCTCCACCCGCGCCATGTTCATCCCCTGCCGCGCGACCCGAGCAGGGCGTCGAGCGAGCGGCGCGCGCAGTCCGGCCAGGTGAAGCGCTCCGCCCAGGCGCGGCCCCCGGCCTCGAAGCGCGCGCGCAACCCGCCATCCTCGAGCACCCGGGTCAGCGCCTCCGCGAGGAGCGCGTCGTCCCCATGAGGCACCAGCAGGCCGGTCTGGTCGCGGCGCACCGAATCACGCAGGCCGGGGCTGTCGGCGGAAACCACCGCGGTCCCGCAGGCGCCCGCCTCCACCACCGTGAGGCCCCAGCCCTCCTTGGGCGAGGGCTGCACCAGCGCCCACGCCTGCTGCAGGGCACGCACCTTCTCCGCGCGCGGCAGGAAGCCGCGGAACTCGACCGCCTCCTCCACGCCCAGGCGGCGCGCGGCGTGCTCCAGTTCCGCGCGGAACGGCCCGTCCCCCACCACCACCAACCGGGCGCCGGGCACCCGTTCGCGCACCCGCGGCATCGCGCGCATCACCCAGTCCACGCCCTTGTAGCGACGCAGGCGTCCGAGGAAGACGATCGTGGGCCCGGCGCTCTTCGCGACCGCCGGGTCGTGATGGTAGGTCCCGTGGTCCATGCCGCAGTGCACCACGCTGACGCGCTCCGGGGCGATCCCGCGGCGCACCAGGTCGTCGCGGGTGCTCTCCGAGATGGCGACGAAGGGAGAGCGGCGGTAGACGAACGGGATGAACCACTCGAGCAGCACGACGTAGGTCGCGACCGGGATCGACGCCTCGAGGAAGGCGGTGGCGCCGAAGAGGTGCGGCACGATCGCCGCCACCGGGGCGCGCGTCCACCAGGGCGCGAAGCACGGGATCTTGTTGATGTCCTCGACCACGAGGTCGGGTGCGGGGCGCGAGAACTCCCGCCGCAGCACACCCGGCACCACCAGGTTGAAGTTCCACCAGCTTCCCCGGCGCAGGACGCGCATTCCCCGGTGCTGGGACTCGGGCGCGCCGCCCGCGAAGCCGCACGCCAGCCAGGTCACGCGCCAGCCGCGTCGCACCGCCTCGAGCAGGATCTCCTCGAGGTGCAGCTCGGCCCCGCCCGCTTCGGGGTGCCCCGGATCGCGGAAGTTGATGGCCAGCAGGTGGGGTGCAGGGCTCATGGCTTCTCGGCCACGGTGCCGATGACGTGACAGGTGTAGAGCGCCCAGCGGCGGCGGGCGAGCCGCGCGCGCAGGCCCTCCCAGCCCATCCGCCAGAGACGCGGCCCCGCCGGCTCGAGCGGCAGCGAGATGCGCAGCGTCCGCCGGAGTCCCTCGCGCAACACGCGGTAGCAGAGCCCGGGCACCATCCACTCGCCGTAGGTGCGCCGCACGACCAGCCCGCTCGCCGCGAGCCGGCGCTCGAGCCCGGCGGGCGTGAACTGCGTCTCCCAGCCCGCGAACCAGCGGTTCAGCGCGATCAGGACCTGCTTCATCAGCGTGTAGGGGTGGAAGGTCTGCGGCACGTCCACGATCACGCGCCCGCCGCGCGCCGTGACGCGCGCGTTCTCCCGCAGCAGCGGCATCGGGTCGCGGAAGTGCTCGAGCAGGCCCTGGTGGAAGACCACGTCGAAGGCGCCATCGCGGAACGGCATGCGCAGCGCGTCCGCCTGCACCAGCAGCACCGGCACGCCCTGCTCGCGGGCCTGGCGCCGCACCAGTCCGAGCGAGGCCGGCGAATAGTCGAGCACCACCCCCACCGCGCCCGCGCGGGCCAGCGCCAGCAGGTCGCGCCCCGAGCCGGCGCCCACCTCCATCACGCGACGACCCGCGATCGGCCCCCCGGCCAGCACCTCGCGGGCCAGCCGCCCGCCGGTCGAGTAGGTCCGGTCGAGGTCGGCGTGCCCCTTCCAGTAGGACTCCCAGTGGTCGAGGGTCGAGACCCGCCGCGCACCCTGCCCGCCCGTCATCACTCCCCCCACTGCAGCCGGTCGCCCAGGAACGGCGGCAGTCCGGCGTCCAGGATGCGCTGCCGCGCCGCCGCGAGGTCGTAGTCCACGCGCACCTGCCGCAGCCAGCCGCGCCCATCGTCCCACAGCAGATAGCCCGCCCGCGGATCGCCGTCGCGCGGCTGGCCCACGCTCGGCACGATCACCAGGAAGCGTCCCTGGGGATCCAGCGCGATCTCCGGCTCGCGGCTGTAGACGACCTGGCCGGTGACGCCATCGAGCCGGTAGGCGCCCGGACGGTGCAGGTGTCCGACCAGGCACAGCGATTCCATGAAGGTCTCGAACTCGGCGCGGGCCTCACCGACCTCCAGCACGTAGTGCCACGCCCGCGGCTCGGAGGGCGACGAGTGCACCAGCAGCGCGCCCGCGTGACGCACCGTGATGGGCAGCGATTCCAGGTACGCCTGGCTCTGCGGGGTGAGGATCGTCCCGGTCCAACGCGCGGCCTGTGCCGCGTTCGAGCCGAAGCTCCCGAGCCGGATCCGGCCGCACACCGCCACGTCGTGGTTCCCCGCCACCGCCGCGGTGACGATCGGGCGCAGACGCTCGATGCACTCGTTGGGCGAGGCTCCGTAGCCCACGAAGTCGCCGAGGCAGAGGATCTCGCTCGCGCCGGACCGATCGACATCGGCGAGCACGGCCTCGAGCGCCTCGAGGTTGCTGTGGATGTCCGAGAGGACGGCGCGCAGCATCAGAGCTCTTCCGGGCGCAGGCGCCGCACCACCTGGTCGAGCACGCCGTTGACGAATCCGCCCGACTCCGCCGAGCCGTAGCGCCGCGCCAGCTCGATGGCCTCGTCCAGCACCACCCGCGCGGGCGTGCCCGGGCGCGCCATCAGCTCCGCCACCGCGACGCGCAGGACCGAGCGGTCGGTGGCGGCCAGCCGCTCGAGCGGCCAGTGCGCGCAGGCCGCGACCAGCACGGCGTCCACCTCGGCCACGTGGGCCTCGAGCCATCCCACCACGTCGTCCACCAGCTCGCGCTGGTCGTCGCTCAGAGAGGCTTCCGCGCCCACCGCCGTCCAGGTGGCCGTGTAGCCATCGCCCGTGAGGGCACCCTGGTAGGCGACCTTGAACGCCTGATCGCGGGCCTGCCGGCGCGCAGTGGTGCCTCCGCGCTGCTTCCGCTCGCGCTCGGTCACGGCTGCTCCAGACGCAGGCGCGCCATCCGGACGGCGGCCAGCGCGGTCGTGACGCCCGTGTGCCCCATCGCGCCGCCGAGTCGCGCCTCGACCTGCCCCGCGTCGTAGCAGGCGAGCACGCCGTTCAGCACGGGCACGCCGGTCGCGAGCGAGACCTCGAGCAGCCCGCGCGCGCACTGGTCCGCCACCAGGCGGAAGTGCTCGGTCTCGCCCTGGATGATGACGCCGAAGGCGAGCACCGCGTGGCAGGCCGGCCGCCGGGAGGTCAGCCACTTCGCCGCGAGCGGCAGCTCGAGCGAGCCCGGCACCCAGAGGACCTCGATCGCGTCCTGCGCCGCGCCCTGCCGGTGCAGGGCCTCGAGCGCGCCGTCCACCAGGCGCTGCACGTGCTTCTCGTTGAAGCGCGCCGCCACCACGCCGAAGCGCAGTCCGGCGGCGTCCTCTTCCGGGCGGGACTCGCGCAGGCTCACGTCTCCCCCAGGTGCAGACCGAGCAGGTGCCCGAGCTTGTCGCGCTTGGTCGTGAGGTAGCGACGGTTGTGCCGCGTCGGCCGGATCCGGATCGGCACGCGCTCGACGATGCGCAGGCCGTAGGCCTCGAGGCCCACCACCTTGCGCGGGTTGTTCGTGAGCAGCTCGATCTCGCAGACGCCCAGGTCCGCCAGGATCTGCGCGCCGATGCCGTAGTCGCGCAGGTCGGCGGCGAAACCCAGCTTCACGTTGGCCTCGACCGTGTCGAGCCCCTGGTCCTGCAGCGCGTAGGCGCGCAGCTTGTTCGCCAGCCCGATGCCGCGCCCCTCCTGCCGCAGGTAGAGGAACACGCCCGAGCCCTTCTTCGTGATGGCCTTGAGCGCCGCGTGCATCTGCGAGCCGCAGTCGCAGCGCTCGGAACCGAAGACGTCGCCCGTGAGGCACTGCGAGTGCACGCGCACCAGCACCGGCCGGCTCTTCGAGATGCGGCCCCGGACCAGCGCCACGTGGTGGTCGCCCTCGAGCGTGCTCTCGTACAGGTGGAGCGTGAAGTCACCCTCGGGCGTCGGCAGCGGCACCGAGACCACGCGCCGCACCAGCTTCTCCTTGTGGCGCCGGTACTCGATCAGCTGCTGGATGGTGAGGATCCCGAGCCCGTGCTGGCGCGCGTAGCGCTGGAGTCCCGCCAGCCGCATCATGTGGCCGTCCTCGGTGAGGATCTCGCAGAGAGCGCCGACCGCGCGCAGCCCGGCGAGCCGGCAGAGGTCGGTGACCGCCTCGGTGTGCCCGGCGCGGCGCAGCACCCCGCCCGGCACGGCGCGCAGCGGGAAGACGTGGCCGGGGCGCACCAGGTCCGCGGAGCCCGTGCGCCGGTCGGCCAGCACGCGCAGCGTGCGCGCGCGGTCGAAGGCCGAGGTGCCGGTCGTGGTGCCGCGTCGCGCGTCCACCGACTCGGTGAAGGGCGTGCCGAACTTGGCGGTGTTGTGCTCCACCATGAGCTCGAGGCCGGCGCGCTCCGCCTCGTCCGGATCCATCGGCGCGCAGAGGATGCCGCGGCCGTGCTTGAGCGCGAAGTTCACCATCTCCGGCGTGGCCTTCTCGGCCGCGAAGATGATGTCGCCCTCGTTCTCACGGTGGGCGTCGTCCACCACGATGATCATCCTGCCCGCCTTGATGCGGGCCACGGCCTGCTCGACCGTGAGGCGGACCTCCGCACTCACGCCCGCACCCAGGGCGGGCTCCGACGCGGGCGCCGGCCCGCGCGCCGGCCTCCGCTTCGCCGCCGCAGGCGCCGGCTTTCGCGCGGGGCGCTTCGCCCCCCCGGTCGCCGGCCTGCGCCCCTTCGTCGCGCGCTTCATGAGCCACCTCCCCCGCTTCGAGAGTCGTCGAACAGCCGCGCGAGGTAACGCGCCAGCAGGTCCACCTCGAGGTTCACGCGCGTGCCACTCGCGTAGCCGCCGGAGGTCGTGACCTCGAGCGTGTGCGGGATGAGCGCGACCTCGCAGCGGTCAGCCTCCGCGCGCGCGATGGTGAGGCTCACGCCATCCACGGCGAGCGAGCCCTTCTCGGCCACGTAGCGCCGCAGCGGCGGCGGGATGGCGATGGTCACGCGCACTCCGTCGCCCTCGGGCAGCACCGCCATCACCTCGCCGACGCCGTCCACGTGACCCTGCACCAGGTGCCCGCCCAGGCGCTGCTCGAGTGTGAGCGGCCGCTCCAGGTTCACGGTGTCCCCCACGCGCAGGTCCCCGAGGATCGTCCGGCTCAGCGTCTCGGGCACGGCGTCCACGCTGAAGCAGCCCGGCTCCAGCGCGACCACCGTCAGGCAGACGCCGCTCACGGCGATGCTGCTGCCGACCTCGGCGTCCGCGAGCACCTTCCGCGCCGCGAAGCAGAACCTGCGACCGGCCCGCGCTTCGCTCGGGTGCCCCGGCCGTTCCTCGATGCGGTGGACCCGGCCCAGCTCCTCGACGATCCCGGTGAACATCAGCCTCCCCTTCCTTCCAGCTCGGCCATCACGAACAGGTCCCCACCCGCGCCACCGCACGCGCTGATGCGTCCCGGCAGGGCGCGCGCCAGCGAGCCGTCGCCGAGCGGCCCGCACCAGGCGAGCCCTCCGGCCCCGAGCACCCGCGGTGCGGTGAACAACGCGATGCGATCCACCAGCCCCGCCTCGAGCCAGGCCGTGCCCAGCCTGGGCCCGCTCTCGAGCAGCACGTCGTGGCGCCCCCCGCGGGCGAGCCGCTTCGCCAGCGCCCGCGGCGAGACCCGCCCGGAGGCCAGCGGCAGGCGCCAGACCGCGACCCCGCGCCGCTCCAGCGCGCGCGCGCGCGCGGCCGGCGCCGCCGGGCCGCAGGCCACGACCGTGCCCTTCGCCAGTGCCGCCCCGAAGAGCCTCAGCGTGAGCGGCAGCCGCAGGCGCGTGTCGCAGACCACGCGCAACGGCTGGCACACGGCGTCCCGCGCGCCTGCGAGGCGGGCGGTGAGCCGCGGATCGTCGGCCCGCGCCGTGCCCGCGCCGATGACCACCGCGTCCGCCCCCGCGCGCAACCGGTGCACCAGCTGCCGGGCGGCAGGCCCGGTGATCCACTTCGAGCGCCCCGCGCGATCGGCCACCTTGCCGTCCAGGGTCACTGCCAGCTTCCAGGTCACGCGCGGCAGGCCCACGCGGTGGGCGCGCCAATAGCCGCCGAGCGCCTCACGGGCCTCGCGCTCGAGCAGGCCGACCTCGACCTCGATCCCGGCCCGGCGCAAGCGGCGCAGGCCGCGGCCGTCCACGATGTCGTGCGGGTCGCGCAGCGCCACGACGCAGCGCCGCACTCCCGCCTGGATGATGGCGTCCACGCAGGGCGGCGTGCGCCCGTGGTGCGCGCAGGGCTCGAGCGTGCAGTAGAGGGTGGCGCCCCGGGCCTTCGGGCCCGCCTGGCGCAGGGCCACCACCTCGGCGTGATCAGCGCCGGCCCGTTCGTGCCAGCCGCTCCCGACCACGCGGCCCGCGCGGACCACCACCGCCCCGACGATCGGGTTGGGACTCGTGCGGCCCCGCCCCCGCTCGGCCAGAGCCAGCGCACGCGCCATGAAGCGCGCCTCGTCCGGTCGCGATGAGCGGGCCATGACCCTCCAAAGAAGAATGAGAAGACCCCGTGGCGCTCGGCACCACGGGGCGGAATCGCAGAGCAGCGGCCGGGACATGAATAGGCCCGGGCCCTCCTCCTTCTTCCATCCCGACTTTCACGGTCGGCCCCGGAATCTCGCCGGGTCTGCGGTCGCGTCCGGGTCGCCCTGGACTGCGGCGCCGCACACGCCCGCTCGCGGGCTACACCGCCGGTGGGGACTCGCACCCCGCCCCGAAGGAGCTCAGGGGACGGAGTCTAGCGGGGGGCTCCGGGGGGTGTCAAAAACCGCAGGCGGAGGGCGTGATTCCCCCGGACTGCGGCTGGAAACGCGAGCGGCGACCGACCGGCCCTCTTCGGGCTGAACCCGCCTCCCCAGCCCGTCAATCCCGGGGCTTCGGCCGTCGGCGCAGGGCGCTCTGCATCAACTCGCCTCCCGGCTGCGACCGACGAATGAGCTCCAGCAACCGTCGCCCCTGCTCGTCGCCCTGGGCCGCGGGGCCCGCCAACTCGAAGTACCGCTTCATGGACGGGTAGGCTGCCTCGTAGTTCCCGGACCGCAATTGCAGGACCGCCCAGCGTCGCCAGACCATGGGATCCCGTGGCGTCAGCTGGCAGGCCGCCAGGGCCTCCACGACGCTGACGCCGGAGGACCCCATCAGGATGTCCGCCAGCAAGGCATGGGCTCCCGCATCGAGCACCTGGCTGTTGATCGCCGCGTCCAGCTGGCTGGCAGCGCCGAGCGTGTCGCCGGCTGCCAGCCGCCGCCGGGCGGAGACGGTCAGCGGGCTCGAGCCCGGCCGCGGCGTGAACCCCGCAGCGATCAGTTCACGCCGCGCTGCAGCGGTGTCGCCCAGGGCCATCTCCACCCACGCCAGCCAGTAGCCGACCGGGCGCAGTTGCGGATAGCGCTCCCGGGCCAGCACGAGGACGTCCTTCGCCAGAGCGTAGCGCTCGGAGGCCATCTGGGAGGCCGCCACGCTGAAGAACACGTTGAGGTCCGACTTCTGCTCCAGGAGCGAGTCGTTCCGGGTCATGTAGACGAAGAACGGCCCGCGCCGCGCCCGCTCGGCCGTGAAGTCGTGGAAATAGTAGGAGCGCAGGCTGCTGTCCCGGTAGGCCCAGCGGACGAGCGGGCCGTCCGCGGCCTGCCAGGACGAGAAGAACTGGATGCCGGAGAAGAACAGCGTGCTCCCGTGCGGGATCGTCGGACGCTGGCGGCGCAGGTCCTCGAGGTATCTCGTCACCCACCACATCGAGCGATCGAAGTAGAAGCGGTTGAGGTGGGACTCCGTGCACCACGGGCTCGGGTCGGTCGCGAACGTCTCGAGACGGCGCGCCCGCTCCGAGCCCCACACCAGGAGCGTGGTGGCGACGAGCCCGATCGCTAGCGGCCGGGGCGCGAGGAGCGCCCCCAACAATAGCGCCAGCCCGCAGAGCGCGAAAAGGTAGTAGTAGGCGCTCCAGATGTGGACCACCAGCACGACCGGAAGCGTGGCGAGCAGGGCCCAGAGGAGGCCCGTGCTCCACGCGGCGGGGACTGCGGGACCCTCCGGCGATGGCCCCTGCGCAGCGGACCGCCGGCCACCGGCCAGCGCGATCCCGATCAGCGCGAGCGCCAGCGGAATGAGCGGAGGCAGGAAGCCAGGGAACCGCAGGGGCTGATGCCGGCTCCACTCCGCGCCCAGCAACACCTGGAAGAGGTGGATCGGAGCGGCGGGGATGGCATCGGGGCTGAAGTGGATGGTGCCGCCAGAGCGGCCCTGCATGGCCAGCATCCAGAGGACCGCCCACACCGCCACCACCGCGCCCAGCGGCCAGATGGTCGCCAGCGGTCGCGTCCAGCGCTCTCCCGGACGGCGCGCCATCCACAGGGCCACGAGGGGCGTCACCACCACGGTCTCCTTGGCGAGCAGGCCGAGCCCGAGGGACGCCGCGGCCCACCCATTGCGCCCCGCCGCCACCAGACAGAGCGCGCCCAGCGCGCCCGCCACTGCGATCAGGTCCTGGCTGCCCGACGCCCAGCGCACCGGCACGTCCGCCACGTAATGAAGCGCCACGATGGACGCCGCGATGACTGCCGCCCGCGTCCCCGCCAGGCGGCGCGCCAGCACGAAGAGCAGGGCGACGATCCCGAGGAAGATCAGGAGGTTCAGCGCGTGGGCCACGACCGTCAACTCGCCGCTCTGGGCGACCAGCCAGAAGTAGAGCTGTCGCCCGACCGGGCGCCAGAAGTTGCGCAACGGGTCCGGCGACGTCAGCGCCCCCCAGAGGGAGCGGCCCCGCATCTGGTCGAGAAAGAGGTAGTCGTCTGCGAAGAACGGCAGGCGCAGCGCGGAGATCTGGAGCCACGCGCCAGCCAGCAGCACCAGGGCGAGTGCCCCGGCCGGCGCCAGCGCGGGAAACGCCGGGCCCGGCGCCCCCCGGCGGGCAGCCCGGGCCTGTGCACCGGAGGAATGCGAGCGAGCAGCCTTGTCCTTGCGCAGGCGTCCCATGGAGGCAGTCTACGGGAAGGGGACCGCACGCGGTAGGACGCGCGGCACTCCTAGTAGTGGACGGTCGCGCGCACGCTCAGCAGGGTCCAGTCGCCGCGCGCCATGAAGGCCCGCCGGCCACCCAGTTCGAGACCCAGCTTGACGGGAGCCGGCTTCACCGGCATCAGCGTGACCTGCAGCGCGACCGCGCCCGCCGATTCGTGCACCGCCAGATCGGTGAAGCCCGCGCCCCCGCTGGTCACCGAGAGGACCCCGTGCGCATTGACCAGGGCCGGGCCCAGCGAGACGCGGCGCACCAGGCTCCGCTGCGGGAGCCAGTGCAGGAACGCGGTGACCCCGAACGCGCTGTAGTCGACCCCGGCGGAATTGCTGCCGCGCGGGAACGTCCGGGTGCCGAGCAAATCGTAGCCCAGGTCGAGTCCGGCCCGCAGCGTCGGCGCCAGCGGATAATCCAGGCCCGCGCCCATGGACATGGAGCCCCCGGGGGAGACGGAGAGGCCGGAGGCATCGGTCGCAGACATCTTCGCGTAGCCGATCGAGAAGTGTCCGCCCACCTCGCCGAACCGTGCCGCAGCAGAGGCCGGCGCGGGGACCAGGAGCAGCGCGAACAGGGCCAGCGTCCGCCACAGGACTCGACTCATCTTGCCTCCCTCGGGACTCCAGGGAAGTCCGCGCTTCCGCGCGCGGGACCCGACCCCGGCTTCACTTGTTGAACCGGATGACCAGGCACTGGCCGTCCTGCACCACGTAGTCGCGCCCCTCGAGGCTCAGCCAGCCCTTCTCGCGCGTCGTCGGCGTGTGGCCTGCAGCTTCGACCATGTGCTCCCAGTGCACCACCTCGGCCCGGATGAAGCCCTTCGCCAGATCGGTGTGGATCGCCCCCGCCGCGTCCAGCGTCGTCTCGCCGCGGTGGATCGTCCACGCCTTCACCTCGTCGGGTCCGACCGTGAAGAACGAGACCAGCCCGAGCAACTCGTAGCTGACTCGGATGACCAGGGAGAGGCCGTCTTCGGCGAGCCCCATCTCCGAGCGGAACGCCGGGCGCTCCTCCGCGGGCAGCGAGACGATCTCACGCTCGAGGTGCGCCTTGAGGGCCACCGCCAGGGCGCCAGGGCCCGCCGCAGGCGGGACGCGCGTCGCACCGTCGTCCTGGTTGTACACCACCAGCAGCGGTTTCTGCGAGAGGAACTGGAAGCCCTTGATGACCTTCGCATCCTCCGACCCGAAGCTCTCCCCCCGCAGGGGGCGCTCGGCCTCGAGCAGCCGCTTGATCTGCTCGAGCAGCGCGTGCTCGCGCTCGCCTTCCTTCTTGCCGACGCGCAGCTCCTTGCCGAGCCGCTCCATGCGGTTCTCGACGATGGCGAGGTCGTTGAGGATGAACTCGGCCTCGAGGTTGCGCAGGTCGCGCGCGGGGTCCACACCGTCGGCCGCGGGCTCCAGGTCGCTTTCGAAGTCGCGCACCACCGCCAGGAACGCATCGCAGTTGCGCACGCCCGAGAACAGGTCCGCCTTGGCGGCCGCCCGTACCGAGATGGCCTCGCGGCTGCCCCGCGCCGCGCCGCTGTCCACGAACTCGATCTGCGCGTGGGTGGTCTTCTTCGGCTGGAAGATCGCAGCGAGCCGGTCCACCCGCTCGTCGGGCACGCGCACCACGCCGAGCTGTTCGCGCCCCGCCTGGGCGGCGTGCGCGCCGGCGCCCTGCAGGAGGACTTCGAAGACCGTGCTCTTGCCGGAGCGCGGCAGACCGAGGATGCCGATACGCTGCATGGGGTTCCCCGCCGGACGGAACGAGACGGCCCGCGGGAGTGCCCCGCAGGCCGTCAGGAGCTCATGAGGCGTGTCAGTCTAGGGTCCGGCGAAGCGGAGTGTCAATCCGGCGGGACAGAGCGCTTCCGAGACTCCACGGCGTATTCAGCCGCCAGGGCCGCGTGAAGTCGAGCGGTCGCCTTCATCGGCACTTCGATCCGCACGTCCGCCTGGTAGAGCACGACGGTCTTGCGCACCGTGTCCACGTAGTAGCTGCAGTCGTGGCAGGCACGCAGATGCCCATCCACGGCCTTGCGCAATTCATCCCGTACATCCGCGTCCAGGTATTCCGACAACTGCTCCATCACCTCGGTGCAATCCACGAAGTCTCTCCAGAGGCTGGCCCGGGGGGTCCAATACGATCTCGGCCCTGGCGACCGGCCCCGTCCCGCGGTGCTGGTCCTACCTACTCTTGATGCAGGAAGGTGAGCCTGCGGTTTGCAGGAAGTTGACCTTGCGGCCCTGAAGCCAGGGGCGCGGCGGGTGTCACGGAGGCCTTTGGATCCGCGCCCGGGGCATTGGATCGCTTGAACGGGGTGCCGGACGGGGCAGTCCGGAGGACACTGGGGGCGGTGGCGGCCTCAGGCCGCCGGAGGCCCAGGGGGGGCTCTCGTGAGCCCGCCCCCGGAGGGTGGTGACCCGTGCTGGGATCGAACCAGCGACTCCCTGCTTAAAAGGCAGGTGCTCTACCGACTGAGCTAACGGGTCATTCCTCTACGCCGCTATGGGCTAAACCTAGAGGGCCGCGTCCTCGGTTTCAACCTCGGGGGACGGCCGGGTGACGCTGGAGACGATCTGCTGCTCCGTGAACCGGCTCCTCCGCATGCAGGATTATCCGGGGACCGGGGCATCCTGCCATAATCCATGGCCTCAGGAACGGGGGGCGCTCCAATCGCTCGCGACGAGCTCCCCCGCGAGTTCCGACTCCATCCCTGCGCGCCGAATCCGATCCGGGGAGCGGCGACCTTGCGATTCGACCTGCCGGCAGCGTCACCCGTGCAGTTGAGACTCTTCGACCTGCAGGGGCGGCTGGTCCGCGACCTGGAACGCACGCCACTCAGGCCGCCAGGCCCGCAAGCTGGATGAGGATCCCGGGCTGACGGCCCCCGTCACGATCGCGATGCGGAAGTCGAACGCGAGGCGTCGGTCAGGCGACGACCGAGCCCCGAACCTCGATCGGCACGGTCTCGCCCACGGTCTGGAGGTGCTCCTTGATCACCCCGGCCACCTGGCCCTCCTCTCCGTTCCTCACCAGCCGGATCGGGCTCTCGCAGGACGGGCAGACGAGCGGTTCCACCTGAAAGGAGTGTTCGATCAGGTGGCCCCAGGACGGAAACGTCTGCACTTGTGCGCAGGAGTTGCAGAGCACGTACGCCGGTTGCTTCAGCTGCACGGAGAGTCCGTGCACGATCTCGAGAAACTCGAAATGCTTGCGGTACCACCGGCGGTAGTGGTGCCTGGCCCAGCCGCGATCCACCCAGCCGGTGAACATGCCCGAGAGCCCCACCCTGGTCGACGGGTTGACCGTGGCCATGAAGATGTGGCCAAGCACCAACGGCACGCCGGCGGCGGCCATCGCGTAGTGCGCGAGGTAGGCGAAGATCGCGACCCCCGGCATCCACACCATGATCCCGGTCACGATGTAGAGCGGATAGAACGTGGAAACCATCATGAAGTTGAGCTTCTCGGCGGCGTTGAACTTGCCTTGCTCGGGCAGCTCGATCTTCGGGTTCACGGCATTCTTCGGGAACAGCAGCAGCCAGCGGATGTCCGCGGCATTCCAGGTCCAGCCCTCGCGCATGTTCTCGAAATGGATGCGGTGGTCGGCGCTTCCGAGCACGAGTGCCAGCGGCGGCAGCACGATGAGCAGCACGCCGAACGCGCGGTGAACGATGGCAAACGCGTCGTGGAAGTGGCGCGGATACGGCTCGCCGTAGAAGAGGAGCAGCAGCCCGGCGCTCAGGTAGAGCAGCACGAATGGCCCGGCCAGAGCCCAGTGCAGGAGAGGTTCTCCCGGCAGGAATCTCAGGATCTTCGAAGGTATCGGCCTGGCGTTCGTCGCCCGCTGCCTCGCCGTGGGCTCGGCGGCCAAACAGTGGTCTGAGTTCATCGGGACCTCCTCAGGGACTCATCGGCAATGATGTCATCCAGCGTGATGAGGGTTTCCCGTTCTCATCCTCCAGCTCGGTCCTTGAGATGCCGGCTGAGAGCGTCCCGATGCCACCGAAAACAAGTGCGTTGTGCCCGGCGGCGATGCGCCGGGGCCGCCCGGCTCTCCCGAGCCGGACGGCCCCAGTTCAGCCCGCGGGTCGCGGGCCACGCTCCGACGACCTACCTCCTGCCGCGGTCGCCGTGCTTCTCGCCGCCCTTCTCCCCCCTCCTCACCTGCTCGGGACGCCCGCCTTCGCCCTTCCTCATGAGCCCCGGAGGGCCATTGGGGTGATGCTTCCAGCGCGTGGGCGGCACCTGGTAGAACACCGTCGGCACGTGGCTCGGATGGACCACCACGAACCGGCTGCGCCAGCTCGGCGACCGATACCAGTAGCCGTCGCGGAACACCCAGTAGTAGCCACCGTAGCGGAAGCAGTCGTTGTCCCCGAAACCGGGATCATCCACCACGTAGACGCGCTCGCCGGGATAGCGCTGTTCGTGCGGCCGGGCGCGAAGGACGAACTGCGGTGGTGGAGGCGCGTTCCCGATGTCGATGCGCACTTCGATGTCCGCGCGCGCGGGGACGCTGGTGAACAGGACACCGGCGAGGATCGCCGCGGCGAACGCGCCTCCGATGGCGGTTGCGTACGGCAGAATGCAGCTGCGTCTCATTGCGATCTCCTTTCGTGACTCCGTCGCCCCGGGAGCGGGGGGCGTGCGGAACGTCTCGGATCTACCACCCTGGTCATGGCTGCGACCATTCATGCACTGAACGCTCCGGTCCTGCGGATGTGGCCCTGGTGCACCCCGGCCGGGCATCTCGCCGGGCGGCCTGCGTTTCGCCCCGAGCCTCATGGCGGCCTCGGCGGGGCCACCGAG
>JANXPZ010000025.1 GCA_025357055.1 Candidatus Eiseniibacteriota bacterium
CTCGCCCAACGCTTCCCCCGACCCCCGCGCCAGATTGCGCAACACGTCGGGATCACGCGCCGGATCGCGTGACACGTCAGGATCACGCGCCGGATCCAGCACCACATCCGAGGATTCCGCCCCGAGAAAGGCCGGCCTCCAAGGATGCCCCAGGATCGACGATCTCGAACCCCCGGGACGATTCCCCCCCTGCCCGAAAGCGGGAGCGCCCGGACTACTCGGACGGATTCGTGAGCCGGCGCGCGTGCACCAGCAGCACGGCGACGTCCGCGGGCGACACGCCTGCGATCCGCGCGGCCTGCCCGACGGTCGCGGGTTGGCGGTGGGCGAGCTTCTCGCGGGCCTCGCGGGAGACGCCGTTCAGTTCCCCGGCCCACAGCGCTGCCGGCAACTCCATGTGTTCGAGCCGGACCGACTGTGCCGCCACGCAACGCTGACGCTCGATGTAGCCGCGGTAGCGCGCGCGCACTTCGAGGCACTCGCCCCACGTCGCGGACAGAGCCGTGACCACGCCGAGCGATCGTAGCTCGTGATACGCGGTCCCGGGACGCGCCAGGAACTCCAGGGCACTCACCGGGCCACGCATCGAAGGCTTCGGCACGCCCGGCCGCGCCCGGGCGGGAACCGTCCCCTGCGGCTCGCCATCGCACGCGCTCGCCACGACGCCCGAAGCGCGCGCGATCTCCGCCACCTCGTCGGCCCCCGCCTCGTCCGCCGCGGTCTCGAGCGCGGCGGAAGCGACCTCACCCGAAGCGACGCGCACCGTAACGCGCGCCAGCCGGCGCTCTTCCGCCTCGATCGCGGCGTACTTCTGGCGCACCCGTTCCACCTGGTCGGTCGTCAGCAGGCCGAGACGGTGGCCGATCGCGGCGAGTCGCTCGTCGGCATTGTCGGCGCGGAGCAGCAGCCGGTACTCGGCGGCCGAGGTGAACATGCGATACGGCTCGACGTGCTCGCGGCTGACCAGGTCATCCACGAGCACGCCCGCGTAGGCCTGATCGCGCCGCAGCACGAAAGGCTCGCGCCCCAGCAACCGGTGCGCGGCGTTCACCCCCGCCACGAGGCCCTGCGCCGCAGCCTCCTCGTAGCCCGAGCTTCCGCAGATCTGCCCCGCGAGGAACAGACCCGGCACGCGCTTCGCCTCGAGCGTCGGCGTGAGCTGGTGCGGCAGCACGAAGTCGTATTCGACGGCGTAGCCCGGGCGCAGCATCACGGCCCGCTCGAGCCCGGGCACGCTGCGCACGAAATCGAGCTGCACCTCCTCGGGCATGCTCGAGGACATCCCGTTCACGTAGATCTCGGGCACGTCCCGCCCCTCGGGCTCGAGGAAGATCGGGTGGGAGGCGTTCCCGGGAAACCGCACCACCTTGTCCTCGATCGACGGACAGTAGCGGGGCCCGCGTCCGCGGATCTCGCCCGAGAACAACGGCGAGCGCTGCAGGTTGGCGCGGATCACCTCGTGCGTGCGGAGATTGGTGCGGGTGAGCCAGCAGGGCACCTGCTCGACCTCGAGCGCCTCGGTCCAGTGCGAGAACGGCACGGGCGGCTCGTCGCCGTGCTGCGGCTTCAGGGCGTCCCAGTCGATCGAGTCGCGGTGGAGGCGCGGGGGCGTTCCGGTCTTGAGGCGTCCGCGCTCGAGCCCGAGCGCGGCGAGCCCGTCGCTCAGTGCCCGCGAGGTGTGCTCGCCGATGCGCCCACCTTCGAGCTTGCGCGCCCCGATGTGGATGAGCGCCCGGAGGAACGTGCCGGGCGTGACGATCAGCGCGCGGCAGCGGAGCTCCCGTCCGTCCGCGAGCCCGACCGCCGCGACCGCGCCACGCTCGAGTCGCACGCGCTCCGCCACGCCGGTCACTCGCTCGAGCCCGTCGATGCCCGCGAGCAGCCGCGCCATCTCGAGCGTGTAACGCGCCTTGTCGCACTGCGCGCGCGGCGACCAGACGGCCGGACCGCGACCGCGGTTGAGGATGCGGAACTGGATGCCCGCGCGGTCGGTCGCGAGCCCCATCAGGCCGCCGAGCGCATCCACCTCCCGGACCATGTGGCCCTTGGCGATGCCGCCGATGGCGGGGTTGCACGACATGCGTGCGGTGCCGTCGGGGTCGGCGCTCACGAGCCCGGTGCGCAGCCCGAGCCGCGCGCAGACGGCGGCGGCCTCGCAGCCGGCATGACCCGCACCCACCACCACGACGTCGAACGGGCTCATTTGCCGATGCAGAAACGGCTGAAGATGCGCTCGAGCAGGTCCTCGTCCACCGTCTCGCCCGTCACCTCGCCGATGGCCTGGAGAGCCTCGTGCAACTCGAGCGACACGATCTCGCCGGGCGCGCCGTCCCCGGCCACCGTCCGCGCGCGCCCGAGGGCTTCGCGCGCCCGCTCGAGGGCCTCCGCGTGGCGGGGGTTGGCGACCACGCCCGCGAACCCGCCCGGACCTGCGAGCAGCTGTCCCAGCGCGGAGCGCAGCTCCGTGATCCCGTCGCCCCGGACCGCAGAGGTCGCGACCGCCACGAAAGGCCGGCCGCCGGGCGCATCCTCGAGCGCCCGGACCTCGACGACGCGCGGCAGGTCGCACTTGTTCAGCGCAAGGATCACGCGGCGGTCCGCGAGCCGCCTGGCGATCCGGCGGTCCTCCGCGTCCAGCGGCACCGAGGCGTCCACCACCCACAGCACGACCGCGCTCTCCTCGAGCGCCGCGTGCGCGCGGGCCACGCCCTCGCGCTCGGCGGGGTCACCGCCCTCACGCAGGCCCGCGGTGTCGGCCAGCGTCACGCGCACGCCGGCCACCTCGATCGCCTCGCTCACCAGATCGCGCGTCGTCCCCGCGTGCGGCGTCACGATGGCGCGCCGCTCGCCGACGAGCGCGTTGAAGAGCGACGACTTGCCCACGTTGGGCCGCCCGACCAGGGCGACCCGCACGCCCTCGCGCAGCGCGCGCCCGTAGGCCGCGCCTTCGAGCAGCACGGCGAGCGCGGACCCGGCCCCGGCGATCCGGTCGAGGACGTGCCCGGGCACCTCGACGCCACCCACGTCCTCGGCGAAGTCCACGCGCGCCTCGACCTCCGCTACGGCGTCGCGCAGGGCTTCGGAGATCGTGGCGAGCCGTCGCGAGAGCTCGCCGCGCAACTGCGCCAGCGCGAGCGCGTGCGCCCCTTCGGTCTCGGCGTGGATGAGGTCGGCCACCGCTTCGGCCTGCACCAGGTCGAGCCGCCCGTTGAGGAAGGCGCGCAGCGTGAACTCGCCCGGACGTGCCGGGCGCGCCCCGGCGGCGAGCAACGCGGCGAGCACGCGCCCCGCGGAGAACGCTCCGCCGTGGCAGGAGAGTTCGACCACATCCTGACGCGTGTAGGAGCGGGGAGCGCGGAACACGGCGGCGACCACTTCGTCGAGTCGGACACGGATCGCCTGCGCCGGCCCGACGGGCGCCGCGGAGGCCGGGCCGCCCGCGGCCGGGGGACCATCCGCCCCGGAGGCCTCCGTGGCCTCCGGCCACACGGCCCAGCCGTGGTGAAGCGTGCCCCCGGGCGCCTGCGACAACCGCCCGCCCTCGAACACGGCGTCCGCGATGGCGAGCGCGGAGGAGCCGCTGACCCGGACCACGGCCAGGCCCGCGGCCCCGATGGCCGTGGCGATGGCGGCGATGGTGTCGTCGAGGTCGAGCATGAAGACCGCTCCAAAGAAGAGCGCCGGGCTCTGAAGGGAGCCCGGCGCCGAACCACTTCCGACCGGGCTAGTCGCGTTCGTCTCTCGGGCCGCCTTCGAAATCGGCCGGCGCGATCGCCACGCGTTTGATCATGTCCGTGCCCAGGGCATAAGTCTTCACGCGAGCGTCCTCGCGGAGGGTGACGTGGACGATGCGGCGTTCCTGCGCGTTCAGGTACTCGGTCATCACCTCGCCGCCGGCGGCGACCGACTCGTCCGCCAGCGAGCGGGCCAGATCGCGCAACTCCTCCTCGCGCCGCTTCCAGAAATCGTTGATCTCGAGCTGCAGATGGTAGCGGCTGACCTCGCCCCGGTTGAGGATGCGATTGAGCAGGTGCTGCAGGGCCTGCCTCACCTCACCCTTGCGGCCGGTGAGCAGTTCCTCGTCCGTTGCGACCTCGGCCGTGACATCCACGTGGTTGCCGTCCACCGTGGCGCTGATCCTGGCTTCGAAGCCCATGGCCTTGAGGAAGTCCTCGGTCAGGCGCGTGCTCTGGGCGATCAACTCGTCGGCCGACAGCCCCGGACCATCGAATTCCTCGGACCGCGATTCGCGAGGATAGTCGCGCGCAGGGCGCTCCCGCGACTCACGACGCACCGGCGGCTCGAAACGCTCCGGCTCCGCGGCACGGACGGCGGGCGGGTCATCGCGAAGCTCGCGCTCCACGGGCGGCTCGGCGTAGACCGGGGCGCGCTCCGCCGGGAGATCCTCCCGCGCAGTTCCGCGCTCGACCGGGACCTCGCGAGGCTGGACGGCAGCCTCGTTCCCTCCCTCGCCAGGCTCGCCATGACGCCGACGTCCACCGCGGCGGCCACGGCGGCGGCGACCACGACCATCCCCACCGACGGGATCCCCTTCGCCTCCAGCCTCGACTCTCGGGCGCTGCGCTTCGGGCGGAGCCGGACGTTCCGGACGGCGTTCCTCGCGCTCGACGGGACGCTCCGGCCGCTGCTCGCCACGCCCGGCGGGACGCTCCGGACGGCGCTCTTCGCGATCGACGGGACGCTCCGGACGACGCTCCTCGCGCTCGACAGGACGCTCCGGGCGGCGCTCGCCGCGCCCGGCAGGACGCTCCGCACGCTGTTCGCCGCGCTCGACGGGACGCTCCGGACGCTGCTCGCCACGCTTGCGCTCATCGCCCCGCTCGCGCGGCCGATCGCGCCGCTCCCCGGAACCTCGGCCCCCTTCCGCCGGGCGCCCTCCGCCTGCTCCACGCTCACGATCGCGGCGGCCACGTCCCGATCCCCGGCCACCCCGTTCGTCGGTATCCGCGAGCGGGGCGCCTCCGGGGCGCCGCATCATCCGCACCCGGTAAGGCCGCGCCCCGATCCCGAGGAATCCGCCCGAGCCCTCTTCGAGGATGGTGATCATCACTTCGGCGCGGGAGAGACCCAGTGCTTCCAGGCCCTTCGTCACCGCCGTATCCAGTGTCTTGCCTTCGAAAATGTCGCCCATGTGGGCCATCGGTCACCTCAGTCCTGCGCATCGCGTCCGGGCGGCAAGACGAACCCTGGAATGCCTGCCCTCGCGCTGCAAGCGAACCTTGAATGGTGGGGCGAACCCCGACCCACCGGCCCCCGGCCGGCGGGTGTCTCCTCTCGCAGCCTTGCCGGAGCGCTCGCCAGGTGCCCATGAAGGGACCGCAAGACGCCCGCGCGGCAGAGGCGAATCGGGCCGGAGGATCCGTCGCGGGCACGAGCTGCCTGCGTGGCGGGTCCGGACCAACCGCGTTCGGATCGTTCTAGATTAGTTCTGTCCGACCTCCGTGGCTACAGCGATGACAACCGGACCGGGAGCGCGGTCCCGCGCCGTCGTGCGCCGACCAGGGCGCCACGGTCGCGCGGTCCACCGCGGCATCACGCGGTCTTCTTCCTGCCCCCGGCGGGCTCCACCACCACCACCGCAGAGCTGTCCTGACGCAGCACCATCCACTGCTGGAGCGCGCTGGCGAGGTTCATCACGGTCCAGTAGAAGACCAGACCCGACGGCAGGTTGTAGAACAGCACCAGCATGAAGGCGTTCATCATGTACTGCATCGGCGCCTGCTGCGGATTCGTGGGCGTGAACTTCTGCAGCAGGAACCCCGAACCCGCCATCAGCACCGGCAACAGGCGGATCGGGAAGAGACCCGAGCCGTAGTTCACGCTGAACAACGCGTCGGGCGCCGAGAGATCGTGGATCCAGCCGATGAAGGGCGCCTGCCTCAACTCGATGGCCTTCAGCAACACCTGGTAGAGCGCCATCAGGAGCGGCATCTGCAGCAGGATCGGCAGGCAGCCGCCCGCCGGATTCACCTTGTTCTCCTTGTACAACGCCATGAGCGCCGTGTTCATGGCCTGCGAATCGCTCTTGTACTTCACCTTGAGCCGCTCCACCTCGGGCTGCAGCTGCTGCATGGCTCGCATGCTCTTCAGGCTCGAGTTGTTGAGCGGGTGCAGCACGATGCGCACCAGCACCGCCAGGGTGAAGATGGCCAGGCCGTAGTTGCGCACCACGATGAAGATCCAGTCGAGCAGCTTCAGCAGCAGCTCGCTGATGGGCCGCATCCAGTTCCAGCCCAGGTCCACCGCGCGCGTCAGCTCGTGGCCCAGGCGCGAGAGCACGCGCAGGTCGCTGGGGCCCACGTACACCAGGAAGCGCTGGACGGGCCGCGTCGAGGACGGCAGGCCCACGACCAGGCTGCCGACCCCCACGGGGTACACGGACTTCTCGTTCGGAGCCAGCAGGCGCAGTTCCGCGTCGGCCAGCGGCTGCTCCTCGCCGCGTCCCGCCGCGCCCCGCGGGATGGCCTGTTCGACCACGGCGGCGCAGAGGAAGTAGCGGCTCTGCACCGCGGCCCACTCGACCATCCCCTCGTACGACTTGGCCCCCTTCAGCAGGCCCTGGGGAGGATCGCGGTGGAGGTTGCGCCCCACGAGGCTGGTGACACGCACGTCGTTCAGGTCGGTCTTGCGGTCCGTCTCGGTGAAGGCCGGCCAGGTCCGCATGGTCAGCGAGTAGTCGTTCAGCCGCCAGGAATCGGGGATCCCGCGCGTCTCCACCTCGAGGTCGAGCCCGTAGGTATCCGGCCGCACGCGCCAGGTCTGGCGGATGACGAGCCCCGCGCTGTCCGCCGCGGTGAAGGTGAGCGCGCGCGCCCTGCCCGACGCGTCCGTGCTCTCCTCGACGGCGTAGACCAGGTCGGCCAGCGAACGGAGCGCCGCGCCCGAACCGAGGTCCACGGCGAAGAGCGGCCCGCCGGCCAGCACCACGCGGTCGCCCGCGGGCACCTCGCGGCCGGCCGGAACGCGCAGTGGCCTGCCGTTCTTCGCGGAGACGCCGTGGGCCGCGACGTAGCGCTTGAACTCCACCGCGAGGAGCCGCGCGCCTCGGTTCGTGAACTCGGCGCGGTAGAGCGGGGTCTCGAGCGTCCAGCGCTTCTCGATCACGCCGGTCCGGGCGAAGCTGGGCAGCGACGTCAGCTGCGCGGGCCCCGGGGGCGCGGTGCCGGCGGCGCCCGCCTGCGACGACGGAGGCGCCGTGACGGGCGCGGCCGCGCGGGATGCCGCCGTGTCGGTGCGCATGGTGTCCAGCGCGGTGGGGACGGGCCGCCGCGGGGGTTCGACGTACTGGCCCAACCCGGCCATCTTCAGCAGCGGCTGGTAGAAGAGGAACACCATCATCAACAGGACGACAAAGACGATCGTGCGACGATCCATGGTCAGGGCACCGGGTCGTATCCGCTCGAACCGAGCGGGTGGCAGCGCATGAGGCGCCGCAGGGCAAGCCACAGTCCGCGCATCGCGCCGTGGCGTTCGACGGCCTCGCGCGCGTACTCCGAGCACGAGGGCAAGTGCCGGCAGGAGCCGCGGAAGACCGGCGAGATCGATACCTGGTACAGGCGCAGGAGCAGGAGCGCCGGGCTACGCATGACCCAGGGTCCCGGGGATGCGGGTGGGTGCGAGCGCCCCGGCACGCGCCAGCAGGTGCTCCACCTCGGTGGCCAGCTCCTGGTGGGGCGCGGCGAGCACTCCGCGGAAGGCGATGAACTCGATCCAGTAGCCGTGCTCGCTCAGGCGCGGCCAGCGGCGGCGCACCAGCTCGCGCAGGCGGCGACGGGCCCGGTTGCGCTGGACCGCACCGCCCACGGACTTGCGGCTGGCGATGAACCCGAAACGGCTGGGCTCACCCGGACGCGTCAGCACCACCATCAGGCAATAGCGGCCCCGGAAGGCCACGCCCGACTCCTTGACCGCTGCATGCTGCAGCGAGGAGGTCAGCCGGTGCTCGGGCGTCAGCCGCTCGCGGCGTTCGACGGTCATCAAGCTCGGTCCGGTGATCCGACTCCGGAGCGCAGGCGCGCCGTCCTCGAGACCCGGCACGACCACGGCCAGACATGCGAAGGTGGCGAGCCCACAGCCCATGATGGGCTGGTGACCCAGGAGGGAGGACCGCAAAGGATGACGAGCCGCGCTCTAGGACTTCGGCTTCGAGACGGTCAAGCGCTTGCGGCCCACCTTGCGCCGGGCTGCAAGAACCTTGCGGCCGCCCTTGGTCTTCATGCGCTGCCGGAAGCCGTGGGTCTTCTTCCGGTGGCGATTACGGGGGCGGTAGGTGCGCTGCATGGGTAGGGTTACCTCGATTGCACAGTGAATTCCGACGACTGAGGAGCGTCGGAGGTTAAGGGAGAGCCAGCCTCGAGTCAAGGCGTGCGGGCTTCGGGGGTAGCGGGAGGGCGCCGGGACGGCAGTCCCCTTCCCCGAGGGGGGCCGGTCAATTCGGTCCCGGACCCTCAATCTTGGCCAGGGAATCGCCGATAACCGGCAGGAGGACCCCGGGGCGCCCTGTTTCTGGCCCCGGGACGGGATGATCCGGCCGGGACCCGCCGGAACGGGCTGGGTCGGGATGCCAGCTGAGGCCGTGGAGAGCCCTGATGTCCGTTCCCAGCACACAGACCCCACGGGATCTATCGCCGGAGGCTCAGGCCGCCGCCGCCTGGTTCCGGCAACTGGCGCGCACGTTGCGCGTGTTCCGCCTCTACAACGGGAGTAATCCCACGGCGTTGAACGCGCAGGAGGCCGCCGCCTCGGCGTTGGCCGGGTTGCTGGCCGCCCACGGCGGCTGGCAGTTGCGTTTCTCGGCCACCGAGATCCTTCTCAACGATGAGTCCGTCGTCCTCGTGCCCCCCCAGGCCCGGGGTGCCGAGCGCGTCAACAGGGTCACGGATCACCTGCCCTTTCTCTTCTACCGCGACGGCGTCCGCAGGCTCGCCCTCTCGGCGGACGCGCCCCGCCGCGAGGTGGACACCTTCATCCGGATCCTGCGGGACGCAAGTTGCGGGATCGGAACCCAGGACGACCTCGTCACCTTGTTGTGGCAGGCCAACCTTTCGCACATCCAGGTCGAGGCCGTGCCACTCGAACAGACCATCTACCTCTCCACGCAGGCCGGCGGAGATCCGGCGGGGGGCCCCG